>JADGPQ010000086.1 GCA_017882325.1 Thermoleophilia bacterium | reverse complement strand
CCGCCGGGCCCGCGGGCGCGGAAGATGTCGACGCGCAGGTCGCCCGCGTGGATCTCGATCTCGATGTCCTCGGCCTCGGGCAGGACGGCGACCGTGGCGGTGGAGGTGTGGATGCGCCCCGCGGCCTCGGTGGCCGGGACGCGCTGTACGCGGTGCACCCCGCTCTCGTACTTGAGAGCCGAGTAAGCTCCCTGGCCCTTGACCTCGAGCGTGACTTCCTTGTAGCCGCCGTTGTCGTTCTCGTTGGCGCTCAGAATGTCGACCTCAAAGCCCTTCGCTTGCGCGTAGCGCGTGTACATGCGCGCCAGATCGCCGGCGAACTGCGACGCCTCGTCGCCGCCGGTGCCGGCACGGATCTCGATGATCACGTCCTTGGCGTCGTTAGGGTCGCGCGTGAGCATGCGGACGCGGATCTCTTCGCCGAGCTCCTCGATCACGCGGCGGCCGTCGCCCAGCTCCTCCTGCGCGAAGTCGCGCATCTCGGCGTCGGATGATTCATCGCTGAGGAGGCCCTCGGCGTCGGCCACCGTCCGCTCCGCCTCGCGGAAGCGACGCGCCAGATCGTAGACCTGCTGCAGCTCGGCGTGCTTGCGGGCGATGCCCGCGTAGCGCCCACGGTCGCCGAGCACCTCGGGGTCGGCAAGCTGCGCGTTGAGCTCCTCGTAGGAGCGTTCGATCTCGTCGATGAGGTTGTCGATGGCGGCCATCCGCAGAGCTTACGCCATGACCTCCACGCCTTTCACCGGCGGACGGTCCTGTGGCTCGAGCTCGATGATCTTCTCGAGCGCGGCAATGGCCACCTCGACCTGGGCGCTGTCGGGCTGCTTGGTCGTCATCCACTGCAGCGCGAGGCCGGGCGCCATGAGGGCCTGCACGACGACGTTGCCCTCGTGGCGGCCGGCGAACTTGATGATCTCGTAGCTGACGCCGGCGATCAGTGGCACCAGGATGACGCGGCTGAGGATGAGCCAGTACCACGCGGGCCGGCCGACGAGGGCGAACACGAAGATCGCCACCAGCATCACGATGAGCAGGAACGACGTGCCGCAGCGAAGGTGCAGCGTGCGATAGTGCTTGACGTTGTCGACTGTGAGCTCGTCCCCGTGCTCGAGCGCGTGGATGCTCATATGCTCGGCGCCGTGGTACTCGAAGACGCGGCGCAGATCCTTGATCCTGGTGATGATCGCGAGATAGAGGAGGAAGATGGCCACGCGCACGCAGCCTTCGACCGCCCAGAACATGTAGCCGCCACCGATCCAGTGCTTGAGCAGCCCGGTGAGGAACAGGGGCGCCACGAAGAAGAGGCCGATCGCGAAGGCGAACGCGACGATGAGCGTGCCGCCGATCTCCTTGCGGCTGAGTTGCTGCTCCTCCTCGCCGATGGACTCGTTGGCCGACATCGTGAGGGCACGTACCCCGATCACCAGCGACTCGACGAGCGCCACGACGCCGCGGACGACCGGCGTCCTGAGGATCGGGTAGCGCTTCATCCAGCTGACGAGGGGGAACTCGTGGACGCCGATGGTGTCGTCGGGGCGGCGCACGGCGAGCGACCAGTGGTCGACGCCGCGCATCATGACGCCCTCGATGACGGCCTGGCCGCCGACCTGGGCGCGGCGCGCCCACAGTGCGGCCATCTGCACGACCGCGAGGGCGTTACAGGTGAGGCGCGTGATCATGGCGGAGATGTGGGCGTCGGCTACGCGCCGCGCGCTCAAGCGCGAGCCGCAGCCGGCCCGTCGACGTCTTCCGGCTTGTACGGCTTGCCGCAGGTCATCTTGCCCTCCGGGCAGGTGCCGTAAAGGCAGCCGGGGCCGCTGCCCTGGAAGAGGTTGGGCGCCAGTTCCTTGACCATGCCGCGCATCTCCCAGGCAAGCGCCCTGATCTCCCACTGCGCGCGATTGCAGCAGCGCACACGGAAGAAGTGGCGCAGCTCGCGCGCGTTCATGGTGACGACGATCTTGGTCTCGGCGGCGTTGGGGAGCACGAAGCGTGCGTCTTCCTGCACGCTCTCGCGGGTCCGGCCCTCGGCGAGGCCCAGCTCGACCAGCCTGTCGTAGGCCACGCGGGCGTGCTCCATGGCCTCGAGAAAGACCGCCTGAGCCTCGGGGTTGGCGGACACGGAGGGCGGGACGATGAAACTGTCGCCCGCCCCGAAGTTGACGTAGCGCTGCGACTGCTGGTTGTAGCTGGCCACGCGGTGGCGCACGAGCTGATGCGTGAGGGCGCGGGAGACGCCGTCAACGGCGAAGCTGAAGGAGGCGTGCTCGAGGGCCGAGTGGTGACCGGAACGCACGAGGATGCGCACGAGCTTGGCGACGTCGTCGACGCCCATCTCCTGCTTGAGGTCGGCGGCCGACACGGGCGCATAGCAGAGCCGACCCGCGATCGCGACGGCGCGGTCCGGGTCGGGCGTGTGCTGGAGGAGTGTGACGCGGAGCTCGGCGCTCACCGCAAGGCTCCCGTCAGGCCTTGGAGGCTTCAGCCTTGCGAGGTGCGGCCTCGGCGGCCTTGGCCTTCGCGGCCTCGGCCTTCGCGCCCTCGGCCTTCTTGTCGAAGCGGCGGTTGAAGCGCTCGACGCGCCCCCCGGAGTCGACCAGCTTCTGCTTGCCCGTGTAGAACGGGTGGCACTGCGAGCACAGTTCGACGTGCAGATCCGCCTTGGTGCTGCGCGTCGTGAACGTGTTGCCGCAGGAGCAGTGTACGGTCGCTTCTTCGTACTTCGGATGGATGTCTTTCTTCATGGCAACGGATCCCTTCTGGGAGCAAACCCGGATTACTCGCGGACGGCCCACACGGGCCGAACCGGCATGATAGCACGGAACGCGGCCTCGGCTGAAATCGTTCCCGGCTTCAAACGCAGGCCGGCGACGCACGCCGGCCCGGACCTCATGTGCGGCGCCCCTGTCGGCGCCCCGCACGGTAGCCCGCCTGCGGTGGCTACCGCGAGTTCTTCTGCAGCGCGCTGAGGAACTCGGCGTTGCTCTTGGTCTCGCGCACCTTCTTGATGAGCAGTTCGATGGCGGCCGCCGGCTCGAGGCTGTGCAGCACGCCGCGGAGCTTCCACACGGCGGCCGCCTCGGCGGGCTCCATGAGCAGCTCTTCCTTGCGCGTGCCGGTCATCTCGATGTCGATGGCCGGGAAGATGCGCTTGTCGGCGAGGCGCCTGTCGAGGCGGATCTCCATGTTGCCGGTGCCCTTGAACTCCTCGAAGATCACCTCGTCCATGCGCGAGCCGGTGTCGACCAAGGCCGTGGCGAGGATGGTGAGCGAGCCGCCCTCCTCGATGTTGCGCGCCGCGCCGAAGAACTTCTTGGGCGGGTACAGGGCCGTGCTGTCGACGCCGCCCGAGAGGATGCGGCCGCTGGCCGGCGTGTTGAGGTTGAAGGCACGCGCCATGCGCGTGATGGAGTCGAGCAGCACGACGACGTCGCGGCCCATCTCGACGAGACGCTTGACGCGATCGAGCACCAGCTCGGTGACCTGCACGTGGTTCTCGCTGGGCTGGTCGAAGGTGCTTGACACCACCGTGCCGATCACCGAACGTTGCATGTCGGTGACCTCCTCCGGGCGCTCGTCGACGAGCAGCACGAAGAGATCGACGTCCGGGTTGTTGACGGCGATGGAGTTGGCCAGCTTCTTGAGGATCGTGGTCTTGCCGGCCTTCGGCGGCGAGACGATCAGGCCGCGCTGGCCCTTGCCGATGGGGCAGAGCAAGTCCATGATGCGCGCGGCCGTATCGTGTTCCTCGGTCTCGAGACGCAGGCGCTCCTCGGGGAAGAGCGGCGTGAGCTGTTCGAACATGGGGCGCCTACGCGCCACCTCCGGGTCGATGCTGTTGACGGCGTCGATCTTGAGGAGGGCGTTGTACTTCTCGTTGTCTTTGGGCTCGCGCACCTGGCCAAGGATCTCGTCGCCGCGGCGCAGGCCGAAGCGGCGGATCTGGCTGAGCGACACGTACACGTCGCGGTCGCCCTGGGTGAAGCCGTTGGTGCGCAGGAAGCCGAAACCGTCCGGCAGCACGTCGAGGATGCCGGTGCAAGGGATGGACGGGCGGTCGTCGCGCGGCTCCTGACGGTCGCGCGGCTTGTCGCGGTCGCGGTCGCGGCCACGGCGGTTCTTGCCTTTGCCGCCGCCCTGCTGTTGACGCTGCTGGCCCTGCTGGCCCTGGCGGCCGGGCTGCTGGCCGGAGGGCCGCTCGTCGTCGCCGGCGGAAGGGTCGAAGGGCATGCCCTCGGGCGTATCGGCCGCGAGGGCAACGCCCGCCGGACTTTCTGCCGGCGAAGCGACGGGCGGCGCAGCCTGTCCGTTGCCGGCGAAGGCGGCGGGCGAAGCGGGCGCGGGCGTCTCGGTGGACGGTGCGGACGGCGTAGCCGCCTCCGCGACCGGCGAGTGGGCCCCCTCCGCCTTGTCGGCCTTTGCGGCCTTCTCGGCTTTCGGTGGACGGGCCGGTTTGGCGGCCGGCTTGACGGCGGACGCCGGCGCCTCCGGCGACGACGTCACCGCCGGCACCGCCGGTTCGGTCGGTACGGTCATCTGGTCTGTGTGTTCATCAGTGCTCATGGGCTCCCGGGACCTCTGACATCGCCCCGCGCGGCCTGTGGCCGTCTCGCCAGGGAGATGTCGAACGAGTAGAGGTGGATGATGCGATGGAAGACGGGGTCCGTGCGGACTCCGATGCAGAGTATGTCATACCGCGCAAGAGATTCCCACTAACCTCGACGACGGCCGGACGACGAGCCACGTGCATTCTCCGAGTTGTGCGGCCACTTCGGCCCGCTGGATCGATGTGCGGCACCCGAGCCCCTGCGACGCCGGGGCGCCCGGCGCGAGGAGAGGCCGGGCCGGGAGGACACACACTATATCGGACGCGGCGCGTGGAACTGAAGTGGTTCAGCCGTCGGCGGCCGCGCTGTGTTCCTCGACGCGATGCAGGATGGCTCCCAGGACGTCGCTGAGATTCTCATCGAAGGTGGGATTGTCCACCACCGGGACGCCGATCACCGCGGCGCGGCCGACGATGTATTTCTGGATGCGGCGGATCTGGGCGAAATGGTCGAGATAGCGCCGCAGCGGCCGGATGCCGCCCGTCTCCCACTCGCGCACCGAGAAGTTGGCGCGATGTCGGGCCTTGTCCTGCACGGCGAGCACGAACTCGAGCACGAGAGCCTCGCGCCAGCGCGAGCGCTCGAGGAAGCCGGGCACGATGTGCACGCCCTCGATCACCATGCGCTGGGCCTCGTCGATGCCTCGCGCGACGATCGCCTCGATGCCCACCGAGACGGCCTTCGTCTGTTCCATGAACCCGACCTTGCTGAGGTCGGTCTCGCGCGGTACCGGCACGCGCACCGCAGACGCGGCGTCGAAAGAGGATGTGTGGATGGCCGGCATGAGCTCCGGCGCGAAGAAGGCGCGCATCGTCTGGCGCACCATGTCGGTGCTGATCACGCGCGTGATGCCGAGGCGGTGGGCGAGCTCAGTGGCCAGCGTGCTCTTGCCGACGCCGGTGGCGCCGCCGATGAGGACGATGAGCGGCGTTTCGAGGCGGCGCAGGGTCTGCCATTGGCGAAATCGCTGGATGAGGATCTCGCCCTCCAGGTCGCCGAGCTGCTCGCGCGCGATCTTGTGTAGGTCCTTGAGAGTCAGGGCCGCCGGCCCGCGGCGCCGCAGGCGCCGCTCCACGGCGGCCGCCACGCCGTAGGCCTGCTCCGGCGCCAGGCCGGTCGCCATGAGCGTCTGCGCCATGAGGCCTTTGCTGAAAGGCGCCTCGTCGCCCTCGTCGATCAGCCGCACTTCACGGTCATCGGTCAACGTCGGACCTCCCCGCCCGGGCCGTCCCCCGAGGCGTCGGCCCAGCGGCCGCGGTCGCGCGCCGAGAAGCGTTCGACGGCCAGCTGCTCGAGCTCGTCCACGAGGCTGCCCAGGTCGCCCTCTCGCGCGAGCGGCTCGTTGTCGCAGAACACGAGCTCGCGCCCGGTCGAGGCGGCGGCCTCGGCCACCACGTCCACCGCCGCCGCCTTGATCTCCGTGAGGAAGACGTCGGCCTCCTTCGCGGCACGCGCCACGTCCGACGCCAGCTTGCCGCGGTCGGCGAGGCCGGTCGAGACGAGGACGACGTCGGCGCCGTGATCGTCGGCGAGGGCCTGCGCGAGGCGCGGCACGGCGCCCTCGGGCGCCGTGGTGAAGAAAGCCACCCTGCGGCCGCGGACGGACTGCGCCGGCCGCGGCCGGAACACCGTCTGCAGGATGCGCAGACCGGGCTTGACGGCCGTCGACGCCGCGACCAGAGCGGCGACCCCGGCGCCATCCACGAACGGCGGCTCGCACTGCGTCAGCACGAGCGCGTCGCTGAGGAGCAGCCGGTAGGTGCCGAGGTAGCCGGCGATGTACTCGAGAGGCTGGCCGGCCCCTGCCACGCAGACCGTGGCGTCACAGACCACAGGCGGCACCACGGCGCCGCTGCCCTCGAAGACCGCCAGCGCCGCCCCGCCGGCTTCCACCAGCGGCAATGCCTCGCGCACATTGTCGTCGAACGGCGCGCCGGCCAGGCCGCCGCCGCAGCGGCGGCAGCCGATGGTGGTCACGCCCGCCAGAACGGCGTCCTCGTAGCAGTCGCTGGCGGCGTGACGACCGTCGCGTGAGGCCGCGAGCAGCTCGGCCGGGCCCAGTCCGTCGGCGCCGAGCACGAGCTCGGGCTCCGGCGGCCCTCCGCGGCCCATAGCCACTACGACGACGCCGCCTCGGCTCGCGAGCCGCCCGTTGAGCCGCCGTGCCAGCCAGCCGCTCACCGCCGTCTTGCCCACGCGCTTGCCGGTACCGATCACGCCAAGCGCGGGCATGGCGTCGAGGCGCGCGAAGCGCTGCGGCACGACCTCCGTGTCGGCGGCTACGTAGCGCGCGCCCTCGGCCAGCGCCGCGCTCATCAGGAGGAAACGTTCGCGATACCCGATCACGGGTTCGTCGGAGAGGTCGACCAGGGCCTCCGCCCGCGCCTCGCGAAGCGTTGCGCGCACTGCACCGAGCACGGCGGCGACGTCGTCGCCGCCCGGCTCGACCGCAGCCAGCCGCGACAAGCCCAGCTCGCGCGCCAGCCCGCCGAGGTCCGCACCGGGTCCGGCCGCGAGACCTGGGGCGGCGGCGAAGCCGCCGCGCAGCTTCTCACGGCCTCCGGCGAAGATGCCGGCGACCACTTCGTAGCGCCGCCGCAGCACTTCGAGCGCGGCGGCCACCACGGGCGGATAGTGCTCGCCGTCGATCACCACGACGGCGCGCGGCAGGGTCTCCCCTATCGCCCACCCTCCTCGGGAACGGGACAGATGTACTTCTCGAACGACCCGGTGGACGGCACAAAGTCGATGAGCGTCTCCGTGCCGTGGAAGGGATACTTGCGCACGACCTCCACGCGGTCGCCGTCGAGACGCACGACGTTGTAGCAGGCCTTGGTGTGGCCGCGCAGGCGTTGCGAGCTGCAGGTGCCGGCGTTGACCACGAACAGGCGCTCGAGGCGCCAGGCGTACGGCACGTGCTTGTGCCCGCCCAACACGAGGTTGACGCCGCACTCCTGCAGGACCTCGAGCAGGTCGCCGGCGTCGTAGACGATGTTGCGCTCGCGCCCGGTGCCGGGCACCGGCAGCAGGTGGTGATGCAGCATGAAGATGCGGAAGGTGGCCGGCGGCGCGAACTTGTCCTTGAGCCAATCGTAGCGCGCCCGGCCGATCTGCCCGTGGTCGAGGTCCGGCTCCGTGGAGTCGACGGCCACGATGGTGATCTCGTCGAACTGCAGTGTCTGCCAGCGAGGGCCGATGAGCTCCTCGAAATGCACGTAGCCGACGTTGCGGGCGTCGTGGTTGCCGGGGATGACGACGAGCCGCGGGCACTCGATGCGCTCCAGATACTCCTGCGCCACGAGGTAGTCCTGACGGAAGCCCATCTCGGTGAGGTCGCCGGTGCAGAGGACGATGTCGGGGCGCAATTCATTGAGCTCGACGACCACGCGATCCATGAGCGTGGGCACGAAATACGGCGAGCCGGCGTGCAGATCGGAGATGTGGGCGATGGTCAGCCGCGGCATGGTCATTCCACGACCACGATACGCCCGGGACCCCGTTTGTCGAGGACGGAGAAGCTGGTCTGGCTGCCCTCGCGACGGAAGCGCAAGCGCATGGTCGTACGACCCACCTTGAGATTGGACAGTGTCACCTCGCCGAGCCACTTCGGCAGCTCCGGGTCGTGGACGTACACGATGTTCTCCTCGGCCTGCGCGTAGATGCCCACCATCGACTGGAGGATCATGAACAGGGCGCCCGCGGAACAGGCGTCGGGAGAGCAGGCCATCGGGAACGACACCGGTTTGTTGATCGACTGCCGCGTGAAGCCGCAGAACATCTCCGGAAGACGCGAGTACTCGTGCGCCACGGCGGCTTCCACGAGGCCCCAGGCCAGGCGGTTGGACTCCTGCACGTAGCCCTGCTTCTTCATGCCGTTGGCGATGATGGCGGTGTCGTACGGCCAGACGCTGCCGTTGTAGAAGCTCACCGGGTTGTAACCCTTGATGTCCCTGCTGAACGTGCGCACCCCCCAGCCGGTGAACATGTCGGGCGCCATGAGGCGTTTGACCACGGCAGCCACATGCTCGTCGGCGACGATGCGCGACCAGAGCGCGTGGCCGATGGTCGAGCAGACGGACTTGACTTGCTGCTTCTCGCCGTCGAGCGCCATCGCGAAGAACCCTTCGTCCTCCATCCAGAACCGCTCGTTGAACCGCCGCTTGAGGTCTGCCGCCTCCTGAGCGAGGCGCTCGGCGCGTTGCACATCGCCGAGCTGCCCGTAGAGGGCGGCGAGACGGCGTTTCGCGTAATACACGTAGCCCTGCGTCTCCGCCAGGGCGATCGGGCCCGCGGCCTGCGAGCCATCGGCGTGAAGGACGGCATCGCCGGCGTCGCGCCAGCCCTGATTGCGCAGGCCGACCCGCGAGCGACGCTCGTACTCCACGAACCCGTCGCCGTCGAAGTCACCGAACGTGTCCAGCCATGCGAGCGCGGCATCCACCGCGTCGCGGCGGAAATCAAAGCCGTCGAGGTCGCCGGTCCACATCGTCAGCTCGGCGACCGCGAGCAGCCAGAGCGGAGTCGCGTCGACCGAACCGAAGTACGGCGTGTGCGGGATGGCGCGCAGGTTGGCGAGCTCGCCGCGGCGCAGCTCGTGCATGATCTTGCCGGGCTGCTCCTCCCTGAAGACGCTGTCGTGGGTGCCCTGGGCGCGGCCCAGGAAGTCCACGGCTGCCTGCGACCAGCGCAGGTCGAGGAGCAGCGTCTCGAGGCCGACGAGCAGCAGCTCGCGCCCGAAGGGCGCCACGAACCAAGGGACGCCGGCCAGCACGATGCGCTCGCCGTTCACGGTGGCGGACAGCATACGCAGGTCGTCCTGGCCGCGGCGTAGCACCTGGTTCACCTGCTCGTTGTCGGTGAAGATGTCGGTGGCGCCCGAGTCCCAGCGCTCATGCTCGTGACGCAGGGCGCCGAGCTTGACGTTGAAGTCGCTTTCGCGCGGCTCGGGGGCGTCCGGCGTCACCACGCGCACGTCGTAGCGCAGGCTTGCCTGCTCCCCCGGAGCCAGATGCAGACGGTAGCGCGCCCGGCCCTGCTTCACGGACTCGGGCGGGTCGGTGAAGGAGATCACGCTCTCGCGCAGGACGTCGTCGAGGCCGAGGTAGCTGAGCGTGAGCGTGTCGCCCTCGACCTTCGGCGCCAGCCGCGTCCCGCGCTTGCGGCGCCGCAGACCGCGCACCTCGAAGAGGTCCGCGAAGTCGGCGTCGAAGTGCAGGTCGAGCACGAGCTCGACGTCGTGGTGATGGAAGTTGCGCACCCGAAGCAGCTCGTGCAGGCGGTCGGCGAGAAAGCGCGTGCGCCGCACGTGCACGCTGGCCTGCGGCAGTATCCGTCCGTCCGGGGTGCGCGCTTCGAGGTTGGTGAGCTCGACGGTGGCCGCGTAGCCGCGCTCTGCCGTAGAAGAGAGAAGCACCGGCTGGCGACCGGCGATCGTGAGCTCGTGCCGGCTCAGGTAGCGCGTGTCGTGATGGTAGAGTCCGAGCACCGAGTTCTCGCTTCCGGGCGCCTGGCCGAGCGCGTCGCTGTACAGGAAGAGGTCGCCTTCCTTGATCGCCAGGCGCGGGGTGCGCCCGCCGCTCATCACGTAGCGTTCGGCGGTCGTGGTGACCACCGGCTCTCCGGCGGACAGAGCGAACCGCTCCTTGCCTACGGAGCTGTGTTCTGGTTGTGATGACGACGTGGGCATGACTCGCTCTCGTGCTTCGCTGGTGTGAGCTCGGCTCTTCGACGCCAGCGCCCCGTGGCCTGCGGGCAACGCGGAGTTCTTACCCCGTGGCCTCGAGGAACAGGCGCATGAGCTCGGCGCCGCTCGCCACGAGCAGGCCGGTGGCGGCGGCGTCGGCTTCGCCGAACGTCATCGCCCCGCCTCCGCCCGATCCCGGGAGCGGCTCGCTGATGACGAACGGCACCGGCGGATCGGCGTGCGTGCGCGTGGAGAGTGTCGTGTGGTGGTCGGGGAGCACCATGACGGCCGGCCGCTGCGGCGCGGAGAGGATGGGGGCCAGCACCTCGGCGTCGACGCGCTCGATGGCGCGCACCTTGGCGCGCAGGTCGCCCATGTGAGCGGCCTCGTCCGGCGCCTCGACGTGCACCCACACGAAGTCGTGGTCGTCCAGCGCCGCGACGGCGGCCCGCGCCTTGGCGCCGTAGTCGGTCTCGAGGTCGCCGGTGGCGCCCGGCACATCGATCACGTCGAGGCCGGCCAGCCGGCCGATCCCACGCACCAGGTCCACGGCCGCGACCACGGCGCCGCTGAGCCCGTAGAGGTCGCTGAAGCGTGGCATGCGGGGCGCCGTACCTTCGCCCCAGAACCAGGCACTCGTGGACGGGCGCACGCCGGCGAGCACCTCGTCGGCACGGCGCTGCAGCGCGACGAGCGCTTCGGCCGCCGCGGAGCCGGCCGCGCCGGCGGCCACGCCGGGCAGATAGCCCGCCACTGGACGGTCGAGGATGTCGTGCGGCGGCGTGCAGGGCACGAGCTCGCCGCCGCGCCACACGAGGAGGTTGCGGTAGCTCACGCCGGCGTGGAATTCGAACGGGCCGCCGCCCAGCGCGGCCTGCAAGGCCGCGACGCAGCGGCGGCCC
>JADGPQ010000266.1 GCA_017882325.1 Thermoleophilia bacterium | reverse complement strand
ATCGGCGGCGGCATGCTGCCCGGCCGCGAGTTCAAGGCCGTGCAGCTCGGCGGGCCGTCCGGAGGCTGCCTGCCCGCCTCTTTGCTGGACGAGCCCATCGACTTCGAGAGCCTCGTGGCCGCCGGCTCCATGATGGGCTCCGGCGGCATGGTCGTGGTCGACGACACCACCTGCATGGTCGACTTCGCCAAGTTCTTCCTCAAGTTCACCGCCGAGGAGAGCTGCGGCAAGTGCGTGCCGTGCCGCGTGGGTACGCAGCGCATGCTCGAGATCCTCGAGCGCATCAGCGCCGGCGAGGCCACCACCGACGACGTCGAGCGCCTCGAGCTGCTCGCCGACGACATCATCGAGGGCTCGCTCTGCCAGCTCGGCGGCAGCGCGCCCAACCCGGTCCTCAGTACCCTGCGGTATTTCAGGGACGAGGTGATGGCCCACGTCGTGGAGCGCCGCTGCCCGGCCAAGGTGTGCCGTCCTTTGATCCGCTACAGCATCGACGCCGACGCTTGCACGGGCTGTCACGTGTGCTTCGGGGCCTGCCCCACGAGCGCCATCAGCGGCGAGCTCAAGCAGGCCCACACGATCGATCAGAAGCTCTGCATCCAGTGCGACACCTGTCGGCAGGTGTGCAAGTTCGAAGCCGTCCCGGTCGAGACAGGCATATTCGCCGTGGCCGAAGGGAGGCAGCAGTGAGCACCCGTACCAAGGTTGCCGTGGAGCTCACCATCAACGGCAAGACGTTCAGCGCCCGCGAGGGCGAGACCGTCCTCGAGGTCGCGCGCCGCGAGGGCATCGACATCCCGGCGCTGTGCCACGAAGAGGGCATGGCCGCCTGGGGCGCCTGCCGCCTGTGCATGGTCGAGGTCGAAGGCCTCGACAGGCTGCAGGCGGCCTGCACCACCTGGGTCGCCGACGGCCTGCTCGTCAAGACCGACACGCCGCGCGTGCGCGCCCGCCGCGAGAGCTACCTCAAGATGTACCTCTCGGATCACAACGCGTACTGCGAGGCGCCCTGCTCGCACGCCTGCCCCACACACATCGACATCCCCGCCTACATGGCGGCGCTGGCCGACGGCGACGCCGCCGGCGCCGCCGCCATCGTGCGCGAGGAGCTGCCGTTCGCCGGCATCCTCGGGCGCGTGTGCCCGCGGTACTGCGAGCCCGTCTGCCGGCGCGGCGACGTGGACGATCCCATCGCCATCTGCGCCCTGCACCGGGCGGCCGCCGACCACAGCGACACACTGCTCGTCCCCGGCGTCCCGAGCGGCAAGCGAGTCGCCGTCATCGGCGCCGGGCCGGCTGGCCTGGCCGCCGCCTGGTTCCTGACCGAGAAGGGTCACCAGGTCACGGTCTACGACGCCAACGAGAGGGCCGGCGGCTCGCTGCGCTACAGCATCCCCGAGTTCCGCCTGCCCGAGAAGGTCGTGGACAAGGAGCTCGCGCCGCTCTGGGAAGCCGGCGTGCGTTTCGTCGGCGAGTCGGAGCTGGGCTACGAGGTCGACCCCGACGGCCTGTTCGACGCCGGCTTCGACGCCGTCGTCATCGGCATCGGCACGTGGGAGGAGCCCAAGCACGTCCTGCCCGGCGACGACGTCGCCCTGCGCGGCCTCGACATCCTCAAGCGCGCGCGCGAGGGCCGCGCCGTCAAGTTCACGCAGAAGGTCGCCGTGATCGGCGACGGCATCACTGCGCTCGACGTGGCCCGCACGGCGCGTCGCAAAGGCGCCAAGGAGGTCGTGGTCATCGCCCAGCACGAGGGCGAGAACATCCCGGCCGGCGCCCGCGATCTCGCCGCCGCGCTCGAGGAAGGCGTCAAGTTCGAGTTCGGCACGGTGGCCAAGAAGGTCAAGGCCAAGGCCGGCAAGGCGCAAGGCGTGGAGTGCGTGCGCGTGGTCCGCGAGAAGGGCCGCACCAAAGAAGTGCGCGGCTCGCGCTTCGACGTGGCCGCCACGACTCTGGTGCTGGCCACCGGGTACGCGCCTAAGCTCGGCGACAGCGCCGAGTACCTGTCGCTCGCCGACGGCGTGCGGCTGCAGGCCAACTTCTACACCGGCCGCACGCCCGAGCACGGCGTGTTCGCCGCCGGCGACGCCATGAGCGCTGCTCAGTCGGTGATCCACGCCGTCGCCGGCGGCAAGCGCTCGGCGCTGGCCGTCGACGCCTGGCTGCGCGGCCAGGACCTCGCGGAGCTCGAGGAGACGCTGGCCGTCTTCAACGGCCTGCCCTACCTCGAGCAGCTCAAGGACGAGGAAAAACTAGGCGAGCTGGGCCGGCGACTGGCCGAGCGCAGTCCGGTGTGGCTCAAGATGGGCACGAACGCCGAACCTGCGGCTCGCGCCACCATGCCCAAAGTCGGCAAGCAGAAGCGGCTGTCGACCACCGACCTCGAAGTCGAGAAGGGTTACAGCCTCGCCGCGGCTCGCGCCGAAGCGATGCGCTGCCTGCAGTGCGAGTGCCCCAGCCTGGGCACGTGCGACCTGCAGAAGCTCGGCGTGGACTACGACATCACCGACAACGACCTCGTCGTGAAGGGCTCGCTGGTCCGCCAGGTCGAAGCTCAGCACGAGCACCCGTTCATCCGCCGCGACATGAACCGCTGCATCGCCTGCGGGCGCTGTGTGCGCACCTGCCGCGACGTGGCCGGCCCGGCCTGCTACGACTTCACCGGGCGCGGCTTCAGGATGAACGTCGACACGCCCTACGGCGAGGCCCTGCAGCTCGCCGACTGCATCACGTGCGGCCGCTGCGTCACGAGCTGCCCCACCGGCGCGCTCACGTTCAACGAGCGCGAGCTCGCCTCCTACCGCGTAGACGAGAGCCGTTGCATCATGTGCCGCGAGTGCGTCAACGTGTGCCCCGTCGAGGCGGTCAAAGAGACCAACCACTTCGAGGACGCGCGTCAGAAGTGGCTCGAGCTGGTGGCGCAGGGCAGCCAGCTCGCCGGCGGGCACCGCATGTGCGCCGGCTGCGGCGCGCCCATCGTGGTGCGCCAGGTGCTCATGGGCACCAGCGATCCCGTCGTCGTCAGCGCCGCGACGGGCTGCCTCGAGGTGAGTACGACGATCTACCCGTACACCTCGTGGAAGGGCAGCTACATCCACACCGCTTTCGAGAACGCCGCCGCCACGCTCTCGGGCGTCGAGACCGCCTTCCGCGCCCTCAAGAAGAAGGGCCAGATGCAGGAGAACGTCAAGTTCATCGCCTTCGGCGGCGACGGAGGCACCTACGACATCGGCCTGCAGTCGCTCTCCGGCGCCATGGAGCGCGGCCACTCCATGCTCTACGTCTGTTACGACAACGGCGCCTACATGAACACCGGCTTCCAGCGCTCGGGGGCCACGCCCGTGGGCGCCTGGACGACCACCAGCCCCGTGGGCAAGGCGACGTCC
>JADGPQ010000265.1 GCA_017882325.1 Thermoleophilia bacterium | reverse complement strand
GAGCCGGGCGTCATGCTTGGCCGCTGGCACCGCCAGATGGAACGCGCCATCGAGGACTCCGGCGTGCCCTGGACGTTCGTGCGGCCGGCGGGCTTCATGCAGATGATGGCCGGCCTCTACGGTGCCACGATCCCCACCCAGGGGATGTTCTTCTTGCCGTGCGGTGACGCGGCGGTATGCAAGGTCGACACGCGCGACGTGGCGGCGGTTGCGGTGAGCGCACTCCTCGACGACGGCTGGGAGGGTCAGGCGCTGACCGTCACCGGGCCCGAGGCGCTCACCTACTTCCAGCCCGCCGCCATCATGTCGGAGGCGAGCGGGCGGACCGTGACCTACGTCGACGTGCCTGAGGAGGCGGCGCGCGCCGGCCTCGAGCAGATGGGCGTGGCGGAACCGATGCTCTCCGGGTTCCTGGAGCTGTGGGCGATGGAGAAGGCGGGTGGATCCGCCCTGATGACGGACGCCGTGGAGCGCGTCACGGGGAGGCCGGCGCGGAGCTTCGCGGAGTTCGCCCGCGACCACGCCGCGGCGTGGGCGCCGGCCGCCGCAGGCGGGCCGGCGCCGGTCTGACCGTTCGCGGAGTCCGGCTGGGGCCGGCTCTGACCCTTCGTCGCGTCCACGCCCTCGTCATACGACCCGGTGCGTCATAGAGTACGGCTGACCGCGTCTGGAGGGGCGCCGTGGAGGCACGCAGCACCGATCGTCCGAGATCCAGCGCCGGAGTGTTCGCCACGGCGTTCCGCAACCGCTCGCTGCTGCTGATCGAGGTCGCCTGGCTGGCGTTCAACGGGGCGGAGTGGGGCGTCTGGCTGACCATGTCGGTCTGGGCCTACACGCACGGCGGGGCCGCGGCCGTGAGCCTCATCATCCTCGTGCAGCTTCTGCCCTGCATCTTCATCTCCCCGTATCTGGGCGCCATCACCGACCGCGCTCGTGCAGGACGCGTGCTGTTCTTCGGCTTGCTGATCTCAGGGCTCACGATGGCCGGCCTGGCGGCGGCCATAGCCCTCGGCGCGCCGCGCGTGCTCGTCTTCGTGCTCGCGCCGATCATGAACCTGGCCCTCTCCGTCCCGCGTCCGGCGCAGGCCGCGCTGCTGCCCAGCGTGGTGCACACGCCGCTGGAGCTCACCGCGGCCAACGTGGTCTCGAGCTGGATGGAAAACGCCAGCGTGCTCATCGCGCCCGCTCTCACCGGCGTGCTGCTCGGCCTCGACGGCCCGGCGCTGGCCGCCGGCGTGCTTGCCGTTTGCACACTGGTCGGCGCCTTTATGGTGGTCCGCATCCCCGGGCCGCGGCCGCTGAACGAGCCCGGGGAGGGCGCGTCGCTGACGGCCGAGGTACGCGAGAGCGTCGCCGTTGTGTGGCGCGTGCCTGCGGCGCGAACGCTCGTCGCGGTCGTCGGCTCGCAGTACATCCTCGTGGGGGCGCTCGACGTGCTCTACGTGGTGCTGGCCATCACCACGCTCGGCCTCGGCGAGTCCGGCGCCGGCTACCTGAACTCGGCTTTCGGCCTCGGCGGGCTGGTCGGCGTCGCAGTCACGGCGACGCTCGTGGCGCGCCGCCGCCTGGCGCCGGCGCTCATCGCCGGCCTCGTCACGTCGGCCTTGGCCCTCGGCGTGCTGGGCATCTTCCCGACGGTGATCGGCGCCTTCGCGCTGCTCGCCGTCGTCGGCCTCAGCCGCACCGTCTTCGACGTCACCGGGCGCATCCTCCTGCAGCGCGCCGCGCCCCCACAGGTCATGGGCCAGGTCTTTGCGCTGCTCGAGTCGCTGATGGACGCCGGCCTCGCCTTCGGCGCCATCATCGTGCCGGTGCTGGTGGGCCTGAGCGGGGCCCAGGCGGCGCTCGTGGGCACCGCGCTCCTCTCCTTGGTGCTCCTCGCCCTGACTTGGCGACGACTGCGCGCCATCGACGCCGCCGCCGACATGCCGCAGGTCCAGATCCAGCTGCTGCGCTCCATCCCTATCTTCAGCCCTCTGCCTGCACCTGAGCTTGAGGGTTTGGCTCGGGCCCTGGTCCCGGTAGAGGCGCTCGCCGGCGCGACCCTCATCACTGAAGGCGAGCCCGGCGATCGCTTCTACGCCATCGCCGACGGGCGCGTTAGCGTCACCAAGCGCGGCCGGGACGTGGCGACGCTCGGTCGCGGCCAGGGCTTCGGCGAGATCGCCCTCATTCAGGACGTGCCGCGCACCGCCACCGTGGTCGCCCTCACCGACGTGAGCCTGTACTCGCTGGAGAAAGAACCCTTCGTGCTCGCCCTGACGGGGCACGCGCCGGCGGCGCGCGCCGCCGACGACCTCGTGGCGCAGCGGCTGGAGGAGCTCGAGGCGATCTGAGCGGGGCCGCGGCCGTAGGCCGCTACGGCCCCTCGCGGCGCGGCAGGCGCCGCGGTAGCAGGGCGCCCGCTAGGGCGCCCAACACAGCGGCGATCCCCGCCGTGTAGAACGGCCACTTGAACGCCCCCGAGACCTGGTCCCAGAGCAGCTCTTCGAGGCGGTTCTTCAGCTGCAGCAGGACCAGGCCCTCGACGAATCCCACGTTGGCGCCGATGTCCGCGGCGATGGGGTGCGCCACCTTGCGGATCTCGCCCATCCCGGCGGTAGCGTCGATGTTGCGCGCCTGGTCGAGGGCCTTCACCAGGCGGTCCTTCACCGGCTGGCTGATGCCTCCCTGCGCGCGCGTGAGGGCCTGGCCCTCGTCGGCGGAGCGGTTCACGGCCGTGCTCATCGTGTGCGAGAACACGGCCACGAGGATCGCGACCCCGAGCAGAAAGCCCAGCTGTCGTGCCGTGTTGAGCATGCCCGAACCGGCGCCCTTGTGGCCGCCGGGCACCGCGCTCATGCCGGCGGCCAGCAGCGCCGGCAGCGAGAGGCCGAGGCCGGCGCCCACCAGGGCGCTGCGCCAGAGCACGGCGCTCAGCGGATCGGTGCGCGCCAGATGGCCGAGCGCGAACAGGCCGGCGGCGGTGACGAGGGCGCCGGCCACGGCGAGCGTCCGGGGCCCAAGCCGATCGGTGAGCCACCCGGCCAGGGGCGTGAGTACGAGGACGGCGGCCGGCAGGACGGCGATCGCCAGGCCGGCCTTGAGCTCGCTGTAGTCCATCATCGCGATCATGAAGATCACGAGCATGAACGACGTGCCCATCATCGCCGTGTCGACGGTCATGATGGCCGTGCTGGCGGCGGCGAACGTGCGGTCGCGGAACAGGCGCAGGTCGAAAAGCGGGGAGGAGGTGCGCAGCTCCCACCAGACCCAGAGCGCGAGGATGATGGCGGCGCCGGCGAAGAGGCCGAGCTCGACGGCGGATCGCCAGCCCCAATCGTTGCCCTGGATGAGCGCGAGGGTGAGGCAGAACAGGCCGGCGCTCACGAGGCCCACGCCGGGCCAGTCGAGAG
>JADGPQ010000085.1 GCA_017882325.1 Thermoleophilia bacterium | reverse complement strand
GAGGCCCGGCGCGACGGGCGCCTGCCGAAGAGGCGGCGCCGGCGGCAGCGGGCCGCCGCCTGACCGAGACGGCGGCCTGCCGCTGGCACTGACTCCCATCGGCGACGCGCCGCGGCGCACGACCACCGTCTTCGCCGCGAGGTCGCCGAGCCGCTTGTTCCTCGTGTTGGTGAGGCAAGAGATGCCCGAAGGGATGTACCAGAAAAGGACTTCGGGCAGGCGGATGAGGTTGCGGACCACGACGGCCATGCCGGAGGGTCTTGAGCCGTCGTCCATGGTCACGCGCATGTGGCAGACGAGCTTGCCCACGCTGGCTGCGGTCAGCGCCTCGAGCAGCGTGTAGTAGATGAAGATCAGGCCGTACGTGATCGCGTACATCCAGATGGGCGCGCTGCGCTGCAGGTCGAAGCCGCCGCTGAAAGTCGGGTCCTTGAGATCGAGCACTCCGCCGGCGGCCAACGCGCCGAAGATCACCACCAGCAGGGAGAAGAGCACCATGGTGTCAACGGCGATGGCGGCGAAGCGCCAGCCGAGGCTGGCGTACTGCAGCTGCTCGCGAGCGCTCACCTGCTCCACGTGACTCTCCTTCGGCGACGCGGACCGAGCGCCGCGAATCTGGATCGATTGTATACGCGAACGGCCGGCAGGCGCGCGGCGTCCGCCTCCCTTCGAGTTCAGGCCGAGAGCACCGCCTCGAGCTTCGCCTCGAGAGGCGGCAAGTCGCTGCGAACCGTCTCCCAGAGGATCCCGGGATCGACGCCGAAGTACTCATGGACGACGACGTTGCGCATGCCCCGCAGCGTGCGCCAGGGCACCGCGGGATGCGCGTCGAGGATGGGCTCGGGGATCCAGCGGATGGACTCGCCCATCGTCATGAGGTTGCGGACCACGGCGTCCATGGTGCGAGCGTCGTTCACGAACTGCTCGAACGTCATGCCGTTGCTGTAGCGCGTGATCGCACGTACGGCGGCGAGGATGTCACGCACGCGAAAGCGCCAGTCGCGGAAGCGCAGCTTGGTCTGGCGCTCCTCGTAGCCTGGCTGACGGCGGTCGGCCGGGTCAGAAGGCACGCACGAACTCCGCGAGGATCTCGTCGCGCATCTCCGGGCGCAGCGCGGCCGGCGTCGCGAGGTCGATCCGTGTGCCCATCACGTCGGAGAGGAAGTCGAGCAAGCGCACGAAGGTGAACAGGCCCACGCGCGCCTGCGCGTCGAACTCGACGAGCACGTCGACGTCGCTGTGCAAGGTGGCCTGGTCGCGGGCCGTGGAGCCGAAGACCGCGATGTGATGCACGTCGAAGGTGCGCAGCTTCTCGCGATTGCGGTCGAGGCGGCGGAGAGCTTCACGGCGGGTCATGCCAGCGACCCTCCACGGGCCTTGCGCAGCTGGCCCAGGAACCCCTTGCCGAGGAAGCTGTCGTCGCCGAGCACGCAGAGACGCGCGAACATCGGCGCCGTCACCGTAAACGCCAGCACGTTGGCCGGCAGGTCGCCACGCATGGCGATGTCGGTCCCCCCGATCGCCGCCTGCGGCTCGTCGAGGTCGCGAAACGTGACGACCAGCTCACCGCATCCCGAGCTGAACGGGACGGTGACCGGATCCGGTTCCCCCCAGGCGTGATGGTGGTAGGCGCCGTGCTGGAGCACGCTGAGCTGGTCCGGGTTGACCCAGAACGTGACCGTCTTGAGGTAGGCCGCGAGCTGTGGCTTCAGCGGCCCGATGAGCACATGACCATGCTCGGGCCGGTAGGTCGGGGCGTTGTCGACCCAGCCGGCCATGAGCTGCCGCGAGGCGCGCAGACCTTCGTCGCCCCAGAGGAAGTCGATGAAATCCCCGCGCTCGCGGCTCTGCACACCGAAGAAGGCGCGGCCGCAGCCACCGCAACCGAAGTTATCGGCGGTCAGGTGGAGCGTCTCGCCCTTGAGCCAGCAGCGGTAGAAGTGGAAGACGCAGGGCCCGCGACCGGCCCCCTGCTTGGGCGCGACTAGCGGGACGAATGCGTCGGGGTCGGGGGCATCGTAGAAGCCGACCAGCGGCCGGTCCAGCGCCAGCTCCGCGATCAGGCGGGACGGGTCGGGCTGAGGCGAATTCTCCGGCATGAGCTCCTCCACGGTGTGGATGGCGGTGACCTGTGAGGATTGTACGCGACCCGGGCGAGACAGGAGGGCGCGTGAGTGAGATCGGCCTTACAGGGCCGGGCCGCTCAGGGCAGGACGTGAAGGACGAGGGCGCCCGGCTGACCGTACACGTGCGGTGGCGCACCCGCGCCGCCCCAGTCGATGCACAAGGTGAGGCCGGCGCCGAAGGCCACCACGGCCGCGACGGCGAGGAGCAACAGGATCAGAGCCATGCGTCTGCGATGCGCGTGCATGTCTTCAGTATCCTCGGCCTCACACCTCCGACGCAAACGGCGTCAGGGCACGACGAACCTGACCGCGCTGCCTGACTTGCCGCGCTGATCTCGAGGCGGGCGTCGATGGGTCGCGCAACTCGCTCACGTGGGAGATGATGCCGACCGGCCTGCCGCCCTCGTTGAGGCTCATAAGGGAGCCGATCGCGAGGTCGAGGGACTCGTCGTCGAGCGAGCGTGGCACATTTCCGCCCGTCGTGCGTGCCCGTTCGAGCGTCTCTACCCACGCCCGGAGGCCCGACAAGGTAGAATAGGCCAAGTGCGCACCTTCCGCCTCTCGAAATCCCGTATCACCGCCGGTCTGCAATGCGGCAAGCGCCTCTGGCTGGCCATCCATCGCCCCGAGCTCGAGGTCTATAGCGCCGACGTTCAGCGCCGCTTCGCCGCCGGCAACAGCGTCGGCGAGATGGCGCGCCAGCTCTACGGGGCCGGGGAGCTGATCGACGGCGGCCGCAACCTCAGCCAGGCACTACGTGACACCGAATCCGCCCTGTCGGCCCCGGGTGACGTCACGCTTTACGAGGCTACCTTCCGCCACAGCGGCGTCCTCGTCCGCGCCGACATCCTGGAGCGGCGCGACGGGCGCTACCGCATGGTCGAGGTCAAGTCGGCCACGCGTCTCAAGGAGTATCACTTGCAGGACGTGGCCATCCAGGCGTGGGTGACGGAGGGTGCCGGGGTACCGCTCGACGTGCTCGGCGTGGCTGTCATCGACACCGACTTCGTCTATTCCGGCGGCGGCGACTACCGCGGTCTGTTGCGCGAGATCGCGGTCGCCGACCAGGCGCGCCCTCTAATGGCCCACATCCCCGGATGGGTGCGCGGCTTCAACGAACTGCTCGCCGGGCCGCTGCCGGCGATCAAGACGGGCCCCCAGTGCCGGCGCCCGTTCGAGTGTCCGTTCATCCCGTTCTGCGAGGAGCAGGAGGGCAAGCTGCCCTGTGCCCGGGACGACGAGCTCGACCTGGCCGGGGCCTGCCTGCCCGCCGCAACGATAGACGTCACGGCCGGCACCCTCGACCCTGCGGCCGGTGAGTTCCTCGCCACGTTGCCGTATCCTCGGTACTACCTCGACTTCGAGACGGTGCAGTTCGCCGTGCCGCCGTGGGCCGGCACGAAGCCCTTCCAGCAGCTCGTCTTCCAGTGGTCGTGCCACGTGGAGCCGCGAACCGGCGAGCTGGAACATCTCGAGTTCCTGGACACCAGCGGCGAGCCGCCGATGCGCGCCGCCGCCGTCTCCCTGCTCGCGGCGCTCGGCGGCGAAGGTCCGATCTTCGTGTACCACGACTTCGAGAAATGGCGGCTGACGGAGATGGCGCGCATGTTCCCCGACCTCGCGCCGCGTCTCGAGGTGGTCATGGGGCGCCTCGTCGACCTGCTACGCCTCACGCGCGATCACTACCGCCATCCCGCGCTCAACGGCTCGTACTCACTCAAGACGGTGCTGCCGACCATCGATCCCGAGCTCGATCACGCGCTTCTCAACGACGTGCAGGACGGCCTCTCGGCGCAGGCCGCCTTCCACGAAGCCGTGGCGTCCGAAACGCCGGCGGACCGCCGCGAGGCCGTCCGCCGATCCCTGCTTGAGTACTGCGCTCTCGACACGCTGGCGTTGGTACGCGTCGCCCATCGTCTGGGCAGTGGCTGAGAGGAGCCCCTTGGACCATCGCATCGAGATCGAGATGGACGGCCAGGCCGTCACGACGCTCGCCGACATCGTGCCCGCGCGCGGCCCGCTGCGCGTGCTGTTCATCGGCAAGACGCCGTCGCCGGCGAGCGTAGAGGCCGGCCACTACTTCGAGGGGCGCATGGGCAAGGGGCTCTGGAAGCGCCTCGACGAGGTGGGGCTGCTGCACGTCGCACAGGGCGAGTTCCCCGACGACCACCTGCTCAAGAACGGCTTTGGCATGACCGACGTGTGCAAGCTGCCGCGGCCGTTCGGCGAGGAGCCCAGCGAGGTCGAGTACGCGGACGGGTGGGAGCGCGTCAACAGGATCATCATCCGTACGCGCCCGCGCATCCTCACGTTCGTGTACAAAGGCGCGCTCGACAAGGTCCTCCAGTATTCGTTCGGCTGGGACCACAAGAGCGGCTACGGCTTCAACGACGACCTCATGCGCACCTTCGGGCGGCGCGTGTTCGCCTTTCCCCTGCCCGGGGTCGCCTGCACGTTGCGCGAGTCGCAACGGCATCTGGCCGACCTCGCGGGGTCGCTCAACGTCGTGTAGGCGCGCCCGTGAGGGTGCGCCTCATCCGGTCGGCATCGAGGAGGATCTCAACCCGATGAAAGCAGTCGCGTTCAACGGCAGCTCGCGCAAGGACGGCAACACCGCCATCCTGCTGCGGCGCGTGCTCGCCGAGCTCGAGGCTGAGGGCATCGAGACGGAGCTCGTGCAGCTCGCGCACAAGCGCTTCGCCGGCTGCACCGCGTGCCTCAAGTGCGCCGAGACCCTGGACGATCGCTGCTCCGGCCTCCAGGACGACGGCCTTAACGAGTGCATCGAGAAGATGCTCGCCGCCGACGCCATCCTCATCGGCTCGCCCACCTATTACGCGAATTGCACGGCCACCACGCAGGCACTGATGGAGCGCGCCGGGTATGCCACGCGCAAGAACGGCAACCCGCTGGCGCGCAAGGTGGGCGCCGCCGTGGTCGCCGTACGGCGCGGCGGCGCCATCCACGCCTTCGATTCCATCAACCACTGGTTTCAGATCCACGAGATGATCCTCATCGGCTCGAGCTACTGGAACATCGGCATCGGCCGCGAGATCGGCGACGTGGAGAACGACGAAGAAGGCCTCGCGACGATGACCAACCTGGGCCGGAACATGGCCTGGGCGCTCAAGAAGCTCACCGCGTAACCGGGCCCGGCGGTCCTTCGACCTCCGGGCCCTTCACACGCGTCCCCTGTCGGCGAACGGCTCCTGCCGTCACGTCTTTCCGTGCTTGATCTCGCCGATGCGGGTCGCGGGGTGGTGCATCGTCTTGTTGTTCCAGCTCGTTGGCGGGGCCTTGGTCTTCGAGGTGACCGGCCAGCTGCTCTGTCCCTGCCGGTTCTCCTGACGCTTCGGGCTCGGAACCTTGGCGCGGCGGCCGTCGTCGGGTCTCATGCTGCACCTCCAGTGACCAACGTCTAGGGCAGCATACCCGCCTCCGTTTCTGTGTAACAGTTGCGTAACGGCCCGCCGCCCGCCGGCCCTCAGCTGCTGCTCTTGGGCAGATAGGGGACCAGCCAGCTGATCAAAGCAGCTTCACTGCGCGTCTGCATGTAGAAGGTGCCGGGGCCGGTGAGCGTCACCACGAAACCCTCGCCGCTGAGGAACAGCGACTTCATGCCGCCGACTTTGTGCACTTCGATGGGCAGGCTCTCCGGCCAGGCTACGAGGTGACCCGAGTCGACCGTGTACTGCTGCCCGGCCTGCAGGTCCACGCGGCGCAGGGCGCCGTAGGTGGCGACGATCGCCTTGCCGCGCCCGCTGCACTTGACCACGAAGAACGACGACGCTCCAAACGCGCCCTTGAGGCCGCCCCACTTGGTGTCGAGGTCGATGCCCTCTTCGGAGGCGACGAAGCCGTCACGGTGGAACAGCCAGGTCTCGCCTTGCAGGTCCACGTAAGTCATGTCACCGGGCAGCGACGAGGCCAGCAGGATCTCGCCGCCCGACGGCGGCGCCGTGAACATGTTCATGAAGAAGGACTCGCCGGAGAACGAGCGCTTGAAGCCCTTGAGGATGCCGCCCTGGGTCGTGGTCTCGATCTGCGTGCCGGTGGTCATGCTGATCATGGCGCCGCTCTCGGCGCGAAGCTTCTCCCCGCCGGCCAGGCGGGCGACGGCGACGGTGAAGGCTGGGCCGTTCTGGAACTCGACTTCCATGGAGATCTCCTTTGTCGGGGATGCGCTGTCGTTCTTCCGTACCCACTGGTCGGTCGGCGAGCCCGTTGACTTGAGGCGCGCCGCCGGCCCAGCTACGGTTTCTCCGCGGCGGGCGGAGTGGCATACTTCGACGTGGCGCACGTACGCCGGCCGAGTCACTTCGAGCGGGAGCGCATCATGGCCAAGCAGTTCTTCGGAGGCTTCTTCGCCACTCTGACCTTCGTGGTCATCGTTCTGGCGGCGCTGTTCGGCATCTTCACACTAGTGAGCTACATCGCCGGGCCTGTCGGCGGGTGAGCGCAGCGTTCGCTGCGCTGCCGGCTGACGCCGGCGGCGACGCCGTCATCTCCATTCGCGAGCTCACCAAGCGTTACGGTGAGCTCGTCGCGGTCGACGGCATCTCTTTCGAAGTGCGGCGCGGCGAGGTGTTCGGCATCCTGGGTCCGAACGGTGCCGGCAAGACGACCACCCTCGAGATGGTGGAGGGCCTCTCGTGTCCGGATGGCGGAGAGGTCGTCGTCGACGGCTTGTCCGCGTGGCCCGATCCCACGGCCGTCAAGGCTCGCATCGGCGTGCAGCTCCAGGCTACGGCGCTCTTCGACTACCTGCGCCTGCGCGAGATCATCCACCTCTTCGGCTCGTGCTACGGCGTGCGCCGCACGCCGGCCGAGATCGACGCCCTCCTCGACCGCGTGGGCTTGCTCGAGAAGCGCGACAGTTTCGCCGACCAGCTCTCCGGCGGCCAGGCCCAACGCCTCTCCATCGCCCTGGCGCTGGTCAACGACCCCGTGGTCACTTTCCTCGACGAGCCCACCACCGGCCTCGATCCGCGCGCGCGGCGCGCCCTGTGGGACGTCATCCGCGCGATCAATGCGGCCGGGACCACCGTCGTCCTGACCACGCACTACATGGAGGAAGCCGAGCGCCTCTGCGCGCGCGTCGCCGTGATGGACCACGGCCACCTGATGGCGCTCGACACTCCACGCGCTTTGGTGCGCGGCCTCGGCGCCGACGCGCACGTGACATTCACGCTCAGCGAACCGTTGCCGCTTGAGGCGCTCTGCGGGCTGGACGGCGTGTCGAGCTGCTCGGCCCACGACGGCGAAGGCTACGCGATGGTCGCCGACAGCGCGCAGCGCGCCGTCGTCTCGCTGCTCGACCTCGCCGCCGCGCGCGGCTTGACCATCGAGAACCTGGACGTACAGGGCGCCAATCTCGAGGACGTCTTCCTGCGCATGACCGGCCGTAAGCTGGCGGAAGAGGACGAAGAGGACGAGCGCACGGACGAGCCCGAGAAGCCCCGCCGCCGAGGGTTTCTCTTCGGGGGCGGCGGGTGATGAGGGCCTTCCTCGACTTCCTCAGAGCATTTACCATCATGTTTCTGCGCAACCGCCAGGCGCTCTTCTGGACGTTCTTCTTCCCGGTACTGCTCATGGGGCTTCTGGGCATCGTCTTCGGGCGCGGCTTCGGCGGAGATCTTAACCTGGCGATCGTCAGGCTTGACAACGGCATGGTCGCCAACGTGATGGTGCAAGCGTTCAAGAACGCCGACGGGATCACCGTGTCGCAGCCGGCCACCGAGGCCGACGCGCTGAAGCAGCTCAAGGACGGCACGGTGCAGGGTGTGCTCGTGCTGCCGTCCGACCTGCAGCAGAGGTTTGCCGAGGAGGACGACACCACCCGGCTGCCGTTCCACTACGACAACTCGGACCTGGCCACGGCCGGCCAGATCATGGGCGTCACGCAGCAGATCGTGGAGTCGGTGGGCAATGGCATCGCCAAGGTCCAGCCGAAGCTCGCCATCAGGCCGCTGGGCGTGAAGTCGCAGAGCTTGAGCTACCTCGACTTTCTGGTCCCCGGCATTGTCGCCCTGTCGATCATGCAGACGGCTATCTTCGGCATTGCCGGGACGATCGTCACGTACAAGGAGAAAGGCGTGCTGCGCCGCCTCCGGGCGACGCCGCTGCCGATGCGCAGCTTCATGGGCTCCAACGTCACCATGCGTGTGGTCACGGCTCTCATCCAGACGGCCATCGTCCTCGCCGTGGGGATGCTGTTGTTCCACGTCAAGGTGAACGGCTCCCTGGCGCTCGTGGCTGTCGTGGCGATCGTCGGCGCCGGCTGTTTCGTCAGCCTGGGGTTCACGATCGCCGCCGTCTCGAAGAACCAGGAAGTGGCGCAGGCCTTGATGAACGTGGTGCAGACCCCCATGATGTTCCTCAGCGGCATCTTCTTTCCCATGAACAACGCCCCGGCGTGGATCCAGCCCGTGGTCAAGGTACTGCCGCTGACGTATCTCGCCGACGCCCTGCGCGCCGTCATCATCGGCGACGCGAGCTTGTGGGCGGTACGCTGGGACCTCGCGATCCTGCTCGCCGCCACCGGCGTCTTCGTGATGACGGCGTGGCGCTTCTTCCGCTGGGAGTGAGAACAGAAAGGAACCGGGTTGGCGCGTTACATCGAACGCACGAAGTACGACTGGTGGAGCACCACCTGGAAGCTGGCGGTGTTCATCCTGCTGATCGTCTTCGCCGTGGCGGTCATCCTGCCGTCGCGAGGATGGGTCTGGACCTCGGTCATGGTCCTCTTGAGCCTTTGGCTCTACGTGCGCCTCATGACTCGACGTACGGCTTACAAGTGCGCGGACTGCGGCAACGTGTTCCAGGTATCCACCGCGGTGAACTTCTTCACGACGTCGAGCATGGGCAAGAACGCGGACGGCACGTACTTCAGCGCAAAGAAGCTCACGTGCCCCAAGTGCGGCAAGGTCACGAAGGCGCGAGTCCTCAAGCGGGCCGACGCACAGGCCGCCAAGGGAAGCGGCAGACTGCTCAAGTAGGCTGGTCGTGGCTCGCTAGAGTCCGAGAAGGCTACCCAGTCTCGCCAGGGCGGCGCGGGCGGCGGCCTCATCGACGGCGTAGAAACTCCACTTGCCGCGTCTGGCCTCGCGGACCAGGCCGGCCTCGCGGAGCACCTTGAGGTGATACGAGACCTTGGACTGGGCAAGGTCGTACAGGCCCTGCAGCTCGCAGACGCAGACACCCTCGGGCTCGTTGCCGGAGGTCTCGGAGGCCGCCGGCCCGCGACAGCACTGGGCAGCCGTCATCTGCGCGAGCATACGCAGACGTATGGGGTCGGAGAACGCCTTGGCCGCCGTCGCGAGGTGTGCGGCCTCGTCGGCTCCGAGGCCATCGGTCGTTGGGAGAGGCGAGACTCCGGTGGGGAGTGGGCAGCACGATGCTTGCGGTGGCCGCACGGGGGCCGGCGACATCTCGCGCATCTGCTTGGGCATGGGCGTTCTCCTTTGCCGGGCGATCGTCACCCTGAGAATACGCGACCCCGGAGTTCATTTCAACAAATCTTGATTTGGTATTGACAGCGCAGCAAAGAGTGTCTACAGTACGCATCAAGAATACTTGCTATGAATGGTCGACGGAGGAGGGGTCATGCATTCCAGCTACGCCATCGACATCGTCCGGCAGAACATCGCGCAGGCCCAGGCGCGCGCCGAGCGCACAGGGAGGCACCTCGCGGCCGTCCGCGCGAGTTGCCGCCCGGCAGCCGGCCTGCGCGGTCTGCTCGGCGGTTGCGCTCAGGCGTCGCCGGCGAGCCGTCGCAGGTAGTACTCGACGACGGCCGGGATCTCCTCCGGGGCGGCTTCAACGACCTCGAGTCTCGGCAGGCTGTCGACGAAATCGCGGCGGTAGTCCTTTTGCGTGAGGCGGTGGTCGAGCACGACGACCACGCCGGTGTCGGTCTCGGTACGGATCAGGCGGCCGAAACCCTGGCGGAACTTGAGCACGGCTTCCGGCAGGTAGAACTTGTCGAACCACCGCTCGCCGGCTTCTTCGCAGGCGGCGCGGCGCGCGTGGAACAGGGGATCCTGGCGTGGGAAGGGCAGCTTGGCGATGACGAGGCAAGTGAGCGTGTCGCCGGGGAAGTCCTGGCCCGTCCACAGCGTGTCGACGCCGAGCAGGATCGTCTCAGGGTGAGTGCGGAACTCGTCGGCCAGAGCGGCCGCGCTGCCGTGCAGGCCCTGGGCCAGCACGAGGACGCCGTCGTCCTCAACGTGCGCGCCAACCTCGGCGGCCACGAGGTTCATGTCCCGTTTGTTGGTGAAGAGCGCCAAAGTGCGGCCGCCGGTCACTTCCGCGAGGCGCTTGAGGCGCTCGCCTTGTCGCTGGGCGAGCGCGTCCGGCCGCCAGGCGCCGCCGGGATCGTGCTCGAGCACGAGTACCGCCTGGCGGCTGAAGTCGAAAGGTGAGGGGAAGACGCGCTCCACGACATCGACGTCGGCGTCCAGGCCGGTCATGTCGCGGAAGTACGCAAACGAGCCGGACACGGTCAGGGTGGCGCTCGTGAGGACCGCGCTGCGCAGTCGGTCCCAAAGCGCCTCGCGCACCTGACGCGCCGGCGTGAGGGGCGTGCGCGTGAGCGTCCAGCGCGCCGGGCGCGGGCCGGCGCTCGAACTGCCGCCGCGCCCGGCGGCCTCGATCTCGCCCCAGACGACGGCCTCCGCGCCGCCGCTCTCGGGCAGCTCGCCAAGCAGTGCGGCGTAGTTCGCCGCATCTTCCGCGAGGGCCACCACTGCGGCGCGGTCGCGGTGCTCCTCGGGGAGGGCCTCGGCGGCCGGCGCCACACCGGCGGCCAGCGCGGCAAGGCCTTCGGCGAGGAGGCCCGTGGCGACCGCGAACGGATCCCACGCGGGATACTCGCGCAAGCCCGGCGTGATCCATACGGTCTGGTTGTACTCAGCGTCCGCGGCGCTCCGTCGGCCGCCGGCGCGCTCGCCGGGCGCGGCGTCGTCGTCGCGGGCCATGACGCCGAGCCGGGCGAGAGTCTCGCCGGCGGCTTCCACCAGGTCGGGCAGCAGCTCCGCGGCACGCTCGCACGAATCGGCCGCGGCCCCCAGGGCGCGCGCCTCGCCAGGCTCGGCGTGCCGCGCGG
>JADGPQ010000264.1 GCA_017882325.1 Thermoleophilia bacterium | reverse complement strand
GCAGAAACACATGCGGAGCATCATCACCTGGAGCACGCGCGGCAGGCACCCGTGGATCGTCATCGCCGTCTGGATCGTGATCGCCGGGGCGCTCTCGATAGGCCCCAAGCTGCAGAGCGTGACCACCAACGACGCCTCTAAGTCGCTACCGGCGAACCTCGAGAGCAAGCGTGCCGACGCGCTGTTGCAGGCGTCGTTCCCGAACGCCAAAGGCACGCCGATCATCGTCGTGTACAGCTCGACGGCGCCGCTGACGGAGGCGGACAAGGCGGCGATCGCCGCCGGCGAGGCCTGGCTCAAGAGCGGCGCCGAGCCCGTCAACAGCACTCGCGTGGAGTATTCGCCCGACGGCAAGGGCGCGCTCATCTTCGCGAGCCTGAACGGCAACCCCGGCGACGCCGCCTTCCGCGCCTCGGTGAAGGCCATCGGCGACCACTTCGGCGACTCCGTGAACGGCATGCAGATGCGCGTCACCGGCCCCGGCGGCCTGATCACCGATGTCTACCAGATCTTCCTCAACGCCGACGTCAAGCTCCTCCTCGGCACGGTGGTCCTCGTGCTTGTCCTCCTGCTCGTCATCTACCGCTCGCCGATCCTCCCCTTCGTCCCTCTTCTCGCCGTGGGCTTCGGCTACTTCGTGGCCGGCGGGATCCTCGCGCAGATCGCCACGGCGCTGGGCGTCACCCTCTCCGGCCAGGCCACATCGCTGATGGTGATCCTCCTGTTCGGAGCCGGCACCGACTACGGGCTGCTGCTCATCTCGCGCTATCGGGAGGAGCTGCGCCGGGAGCCGGACCATCGCGTCGCACTGGCGACAGCGCTGGCCGAGACCTGGGAGGCGATCGCCGCCAGCGGTCTCACCGTCACGTTGGCCGTGCTGACGCTGGCCTTCGCGAAGTACGGCGACTACACGTCGTTCGCTCCAGTGCTGGGCCTCGGTGTGTTCGTGACGCTGATCGCCGGCCTCACGCTGATGCCCGCGCTGCTCGCGGTGCTCGGTCGGCGGGCGTTCTGGCCGCGGGTCCCGAAGCTCGGCGCCGCGACACAGCACCGCACCTGGAAGCGCATCGCCGAGAGAGTCGCCGCCGGTCCGAAGCGGGCGGCGGCTCTCGTCACCGTCGTTCTCGTCCTGCTGGCTCTCGGCTGTCTGTTCTACAGCCCGCGTTTCAGCTTCACCGAGGACTTCCTCAAGAACATGCCGTCCAAGGAGGGCTACGCGCTGCTGGAGAAACACTTCCCCAAGGGCAGCCTGGCGCCCACGACGGTGCTCATCAAGGCACCGCAGGCCCCACCGAAGTTCGTCACCGGGATGATCGTCGGCGCCTTGAGTAAGAGTCCCGGCGTAGCCGCCGCCTTCCCCACCGGGACCGCCGACGGCGGCAAGCTCTTGAGCTTCCAGGTCATCCTCAAAGGCGACCCCTACTCCAAGGAGGCGCTGCAACAGATACGCCAGCTCAGGCAGACGGCCCGCAGGGTTGCCGCCGCCGGCAAGGCCACGGCGCTCGTCGGCGGGCCCACCGCCATCCAGGCCGACACGTGGGCGCTGAGCAACCGCGACACCCTGTTCGTGGCCGTCGTCGCGCTCGTCGTCGTCGGCGTCATTCTCGCCGTGCTTCTGCGCGCCCTCGTGGCGCCGCTGTACCTGCTGCTCACCAACCTGCTTTCGTATCTGGCCGCGCTCGGCGGCACGATCCTCATCACCGAGAAGCTGTTCGGCTGGGAACACATCAGCTACCGCATCCCGCTGTACATGTTCATCTTCCTCGTGGCCCTGGGCAGTGACTACAACATCTTCATCACGACGCGGATCCGCGGTGAAGCGATGGAGAGGGGCCTGCGCGAGGGCACCGTGAAGGCGCTGGCCGCCACCGGCGGCGTGCTCACGAGCGCCGGCATCATCCTCGCCGGCACCTTCCTGATCCTCCTGTCGCAGCCGGTCAAGGACCTGGCGGAGATCAGCATCGGAGTGGCGCTCGGTGTGCTCCTCGACACGTTCCTGGTGCGCACGGCCCTGGTGCCGGGGCTCACGCTGGCGATCGGGCCCAAGGTGGGTTGGCCGGGGGCGCGGTGGACGAACGAGACGGGGACGTCCGTTGAGGCCGTGGACGCGGTCGACGAAGGGAACTCGGCGACTACGACCGCCTGAACGGACCAGCGGGCAACGAGCTGGGGGACCGGCTCGGATGTCGAAGACCAGCCGGCCCGGCTCTCCGCGCTCCTAGCTGCGCAGCGCCGGGAAGAGGATGACGTCGCGGATGCTGGGCGCACCCGTGAGGATCATGACGAGGCGGTCGATGCCCATGCCCAGGCCGCCGGTCGGCGGCATGCCGTGCTCCATCGCCTCGAGGAAGTCCTCGTCGAGCCGGTGCGCGGTCTCGTCGCCGTCGGCGAGGTCCTGCATCTGCTGCATGAAGCGCTCGCGCTGATCCTCGGGGTCGTTGAGCTCGCTGAAGGCGTTGCTCAACTCCATGCCGGCGATGAAACCCTCGAAGCGCTCGACGAAGCGCGGGTCGTGCGGCGTCTTCTTGGCGAACGGGCTGGTCTCGAGCGGGTGCTCGGTGATGAACACCGGCTGGATGAGCCTGGGCTCGACGCACTCGCTGAACAGCTCGTCGACCTGGGCCCCCCAGGCCGGAGCGAGCGGCACGGTCTCGTCGAGCCCCTTCGCCTTGATGGCGGCCTGGAGATCGCCCACGGTGCGCGCGTCGTCGGCGCCGATGTCGATGCCAGTCTCCTGCTCGATCGCCTTGCGCATCGTGAGGCGGGGCCAGGGCGGCGTGAGGTCGATCTCGTGGTCGCGGAACTGGACTTTGAGGTCGCCGACGGCGCGAGCCGCCTCGGCGATCATCTCTTCGACCATGGTCATCACGTGGTTGTAGTCCACGTAGGCCTCGTAGGTCTCGAGCATCGTGAACTCGGGATTGTGCTTGAAGCTCACGCCCTCGTTGCGGAAGTCCTTGCCCATCTCGTAGACGCGGTCGATACCGCCGATGATGCAGCGCTTGAGGTACAGCTCGGTGGCGATGCGCAGGTAGAGGTCGCGCTCGAGCTCGTTGTGGTGAGTGATGAACGGCCGCGCCAGGGCGCCGCCGTAGAGCGGCTGCAGCACGGGCGTCTCGACCTCGACGAAGCCGCGCCGGTCGAGGAACTCGCGGATCGCGCGGACGATGCGGGCGCGCTTGACGAACACCTCGCGGGACTCGTCGTTGACCATGAGGTCGAGGTAGCGCCGGCGGTAGCGGGTCTCCACGTCGGTGAGGCCGTGGAACTTCTCGGGCATGGGTCGCAGCGATTTGGAGAGCAACTTCCACGAAGTGACGCGCAGTGAAAGCTCGCCGCGCCGCGTGCGCATGACGATGCCCTCAGCGCCGACGAAGTCGCCCAGGTCGACGTGCTCGAGCGCCGCGTAGCGCTCGTCGCCCAA
>JADGPQ010000084.1 GCA_017882325.1 Thermoleophilia bacterium | reverse complement strand
CGTGGAGGTGCGGCTGCTCGACCCGGGGGAGTCGCTGACGATCAAGCCGCAGCAGGGCGCGACGCAGGGCGAAGCCTCGGACTCGAGCCACGACTGAGAGTCCAACGAGAGGGGGGCCGGGCGCCAACGGCGCCCGGCCCCTCTCTCTCGTCAGTGAGTCGCGCTCAGGCGTTGGCAAGCCACGTGCGGTAGTCGGGGTCGTCGACGACGCGTTGCGCGCGCGCCATGCGCTCCATACCCCACTCCATGTAGTCGAAGTCGATCTTGGAGACGGTGTGCTGGATCATCGCCCACACGCCCCACCACACGGCGGAGACGCTCTTGTAGAGCATCATGCGGCCGAAGCGCCCTTCGTTCATCTCGCCGCAGTACGTGGCGATGATCAGGCGTTCCTCTTCGCGGGAGAAGGGATGTTCCATGACGAAGTCGCCAAGGTCGAAGTACGGGTCGGTCATGCCGCCGTACTCCCAGTCGATGATCCACATCTTGCCGGCTGCGTCGATGATGAAGTTCTCGCTCAGCAGATCGTTGTGGCAGGCGACGTCGGCGGGCGGGTTGACTGCCGTCGCCTTCTCGATGTTCTCCATCTCGAGCAGCAGCGACTCGAGCTCGGCGGGCATGGGGGCGTTGATCTCGCGCGCGGTCTTGGTGTATCTGCGGAGCATCTCAAAGATCTTGATCTCGTTCTTGAAGACGGCTCCGTCGTGAAAGATCTTGGTCGTCTCGACGGCCTGCTTGATGCGCTCCGGATGTCCGGCCATCGTCTCGGGGTGCATGAGCTCGCCCTCGACGAAGTCGATGACCAGGGCACCCTCCGGGTCGATCTGGTAGGCCACTCGGGGCCCCACGCCGACCTTGTCGGCCTGGACCATGCAGTCGCGCTCGACCTCGCGGTCGATGAACATGTCCGTGCCTTGGCCGGGGACGCGCAGCACGTACTTACCGCCGCCCGGATTGTCGGGGCCGCCGTTCACCCAGACGATGTAGTTGTGGTTGGTGATGCCACCGCCCAGCTCTTCCCAGCGGACGTCCTTGTCTTTCCAGTCCGCGATGCGTGCGATGGCTTCGTCGGGGCCGAAGTGTGCCATGGTGCCTCCTTTGCTCGGGTCGTCGCCGAAAACGCTGCCTGAGGCCAATACTCACACACTCTCCCACTCGCGGGCTAGTAAGAAGGTCGAGCGCGAGGGCTACCGGCGATATCGGCTGACGTGGAGTCTTCGCGCCACGTGCCCCAGCCGTGCGGCGACCCACAGGCCGCCCTCAGCGCTTTCTCAGGAAATCCCCAGACGTCAAGGGTACCTTGGTGTTCACAGGCCCTCGGTGGCGCTCACCGTCGCCCCATGCGGCCGTACTTGTGGGCCTCGCCGTGCGGCGGGGCCTCCGAACTTCTGCGCCGCGTGTCAGGCCTCGGCCGCGCCCGGCGCCGGCAAAGAAAGGTAGTGCACCAATGAAGACGAGACGATTCCTCGCGATGATGGCCGCCGGTTTCCTGGGTGCGGCCGTCCTGCTGGTCGTGGCCAATGTGCTCGGCCTCATAGGCGGCCAGTCGAACGCCGGCGCCGTGAAAGGTGCCTACGCCGCCTTCAAGACAACGGGGCTGACGCCGCAACAGATCTACCAGCAGCACGCCGGCAGCGTCGTCGAGATCCAGACGACCTTCCCGGGAACCACAGACATCTTCGGTCAGTCCACAGGCGGCGGGCAGGCCCTGGGCACGGGCTTCGTGGTCTCCAAGGACGGCTACATTCTGACCAACGCTCATGTGGTCAGCGAGAGCGGCCAGGCGGTGAGCACGGTGACCGTGATCTTCAAGGGCAGCGGTTCGCAGGGGACGCAGGTCCAAGGCACCGTGGTCGGCGCCGACGAATCCACCGACGTGGCCCTGATCAAGGTCGACCCCAGCCGGACGCCTGGGTTGGTGCCCATCACTCTGGGCGACTCCTCCAAGGTCACCGTGGGCGAGCAGGTCGTGGCCATCGGCAATCCGCTCGGTCTCGACTTCTCGCTCTCCTCGGGCGTCGTGTCGGCCACCAACCGCGACCTGCAGTCGCCGAGCGGCGTCACCATCAGCGGCGGCATCCAGACCGACGCCGCGATCAACCCCGGCAACTCCGGCGGTCCCCTGATCGACGCCAACGGGCAGGTCATCGGCATCAACGAGCAGATCGACTCGCAGTCCGGCGGCAACGAAGGTATCGGGTTTGCCGTGCCGATCAACACGGCCGTCAAAGTCATGGAGCAGATCAAGGCCGGGACGCTGCCGCAGCCGGCCCAGACCGCGGATCCCTACGGCGGCGGGTCGGCGACCAGCCCGTACTGAATGCCGAACGCGGCGCTTGCGGAAATATCCTGCCGCTGGTATCATCACCTGTCAGCTTGGCGTCCGCTCTTCACCGCCCCAGCCCTCAAGGGCACGCGCACATGTGCGCCCGCACGGGGCGAACGTGCTCGGCGCCGCCTCCGCGATCGCACTTGCCACGCCGATGGCCGAAGCACGCCACGAAGAGCAGGAGTCGCCCGAGTGATCGAACCCTCTGAAGACCGCACCGCCACGTCCGCCGACCTCGCCGTGCTCTGCACGGACGAGGTCCGCGGGCTGCTCGAAGAAGGCCGTGAGCAGGGCTACCTCGATGGCGCTCACATCGACGCTACTCTGCGCGACGTCGATCTCACGCCTGAACAGCTCGAGGAGATCCACGGCGTCTTCGCCGACCTCGGCATCGACGTCATCGAGAGCGAGGGCGCCGCGGCTGATCCGGAGCCCGTCGTCGAAGAAGAGGCGGCCCCCAAGCTCGACCTCTCAGTGAAGTCGACCACGAACGATCCGGTGCGCATGTACTTCCGGGAGATGGGCAGGGTGCCTCTCCTCACCGCCGAGGAAGAGGTGTCGCTGGCCAAGCGCATCGAGCGCCGCGACATGGACGCCAAACGCAAGCTCACCGAGGCCAACCTGCGCCTGGTCGTCTCGATCGCCCGCCGGCACATGGGCAGAGGGATGCCCCTCCTCGACCTCATCCAGGAGGGCAACCTCGGCCTCATGCGCGCCGTCGAGAAGTTCGACTATCGTCGCGGCTTCAAGTTCTCGACGTACGCGACCTGGTGGATCAGACAGGCCGTCACGAGGGCCCTGGCCGACCAGGCGCGCACGATCCGCATCCCTGTGCACATGGTCGAGAACATCAACAAGCTCGTCCGCGTGCAGCGTCAGCTGCTGCAGGACAGCGGCCGCGAGCCCACCCCCGAGGAGATCGCCGAGGAGATGGGCACCACCCCAGAGCGCGTCCGCGAGATCCTCAAGATCAGTCAGGAGCCGGCGAGCCTTCACACGCCGATCGGCGACGAGGGCGATGCGCTGCTGGTCGACTTCATCGAAGACAAGGATGCCATCTCGCCGGTCGAAGAGGTCGACGACATCGTGCAGCGCGAGGAGCTCGTGCGCGTGCTGCAGCTGCTCACGCAGCGCGAGCGCCGCATCGTCGAGCTGCGCTTTGGCCTCGCGGGCGGCAACCCGCGCACCCTCGAAGAGGTCGGGCAGAGATTCGGCGTCACGCGCGAGCGCATCCGCCAGATCGAGGCCAAGACGCTGGCCAAGCTCAAGGCGTATCGCGACGCGCAGTGCCTGCGCGAGTTCCTGGATTGAGCGCCTTGGCGGCTCAACGTGCGGGGCGCCGTCAGGCACACCGCACACTGATCGTCGAAGGAGAGACCATCGTGAGTGATGAGCACCTGCCGAACGTGTATCTGAAGTTCCGCGACGGTTTTCCCGGCGTCGCGAAGGCCTTGGACGGGCTGGGTGAGGCTGTCGACGGGGCTGGCCCGCTGGACGAGCGCACCGCGCGCCTCGTGAAGCTGGGTCTGGCCATCGGCGCGGCCGCCGAAGGCTCCGTACGCTCCAACGTGAGAAAGGCGATCGCCGCCGGGGCGACCCCCGAGGAAGTCCGTCAGGTCGCCCTTCTGGCGATCACGACCTGCGGCTTCCCGTTGGCCATTGCCGGCGCCGGCTGGATCGACGAGGTACTCGACACCGAAGCCTGAGGCAGTCGGCGCGCCGTGGGCTCACCCGCCGACGCCTTGGCGGCGCGCACCGTGCGGGCCACCAGCCAGCCCACGGTGGTCGCGGGGCCGGCGCATCGCGGCTCCGCCCCGCACTGTGTACGGGCCACGGCCACCGAGTCCGTCGAGGTGCCGCTGGCCGCATCGCCTTGCGGCGTGCGCACGTCCCATTCGGCGAGCGTCATGGTCTTGGCCTCGGTCGCCGTGATCACGGCGTTTACCGTGGCTTCCGACGTCACGGCGGCGGCGACGAGCAGGATCGTGTTGATCGTCCCGGGCGAGACCGCAAGCGGCGGCGTGACGCCTGCGTTCGAAGTGTTGGTGAGGCCGACCGACACGGCAGCCGCGACGGTGACGCCGTCGTAGTCCTTGTTGACATGCATCTTCACGATGTGGCAAGCGCGACCGCAATCCTAGCTGAGGCGCCGGTAACCGGGTATATAGGGGATTGAAAGCGTCCTGATTCCAGCGGATCGAGGTAGACCATGTCGGCGGTCAGCGGAGCGGTCCGCGTGCAGTCATCCGCGGTGACCCGACTCCTGGAGGCGCCGCGCTACGAAGTGATCCCGGTGAACGGCATCGAGGAGAAAGTGGCCGCGCTCCCTTGGGGCGCGACCGTCACCGTGACCGCTTCGCCGCGCCACGGCATCGAGAGGACCATAGACGTGAGTGCGCACCTGGCCGGGCGCGGCTACCGGGTCGTCCCTCATCTGGCCGCGCGCATGATCGTGGATCGGCCCCAGCTGGAGCGCATCTTGGCGCATCTCGAGGGCGCCGGTATCCACGAAGCGTTCGTGGTCGGCGGCGACGCCTCGCCGCCCGCGGGCGGCTACGCAGACGCGGGCGACCTCCTCGACGATCTCGGCCGCCTGCCACACTCTGTGGCGCGGATCGGCGTCGCCGGCTACCCGGAGGGCCACCCACTGATCCCCGAAGCGAACCTCCTCGAGGCCTTGAGGCGCAAACAGCCGCACGCCGACTACATCGCCACCCAACTCTGCTTCGACGCGCAGGCGCTGGCGCGCTGGGTCCTTGCCATCCGGGAAGCCGGTATCGGACTGCCCATCGTCGTGGGCCTACCGGGCGTGGTCGAGCGCCGCAAGCTCGCCGAGATCTCTCTCAAGACCGGCGTCGGCGCTTCTCTGCGCTACCTCGCCAGACACGGACGGCAGATCGCCACGCTGGCGCGCTCGCGGCGCTACGATCCGACGCCGCTGGCACGGGCGGTCGCGGCGCAGGCCGAGGAGGGGGATCTCGGCATCGGCGGCGTTCATCTGTTCACCTTCAATCAGGTCGAAGCCACGGACGCCTGGGTCCGGCGCACCGCGGCCGCCTAGTCAGGGAGCCTCGCGGCGCGGCTCGCCGGCCGCCTACGGCGTCGGCGGGCTCGCCGACGCGTCGGTCGCCGGGTCGGGGGAGCGCCCACCCGGCGTCGCCCTCGCTTTCTTCAGCGCAGGAGCCGTCCCCAGCACCGAGCCGACAAGGATGAGGGGCATGCCGACGGCGATGCCCAGCGTGAGCGGCTCACTGAGGATGACGATGCCGAGGAGCACAGCCACCAGCGGGTTCACGTACGTGATCACGGTGGAGCGCGACGGTCCGACTTCGCGGATGAGGGCGAAGAACAGGAGGAAGGCGAGTACCGTGCAGACGAGAGACAACGTGGCCACAGCGCCCACGGTCTCAGCCGAGACCGACGCCGGCATGGACAGCAGGCCGGCCGGCGCGTACCCCACGGCGGTCAGGGCCAGCGAGGCGGTGATGACGCCCAGGGTGGGCAGCCCGGCCAGGCGCCGGCTGATCACGAGCGGGCCGGTAGCGTAGCACAGCGCCACGATCAGCATCTCGACAACGGCGAGCGGGTCGGTGCCACTTGTGTCGATGCCGACCAGGGCCGCCACGCCGGCGAAGCCGATGAAGAGGCCCATCAGGCGGCGCGCGTCGAAATGCTCGCCTGCGCCCAGTGCGCGGTACAGCACGGCCGCCATGAGCGGCACCGCGGCCACCAGCAGCCCCGCCAGCGAACTCGAGATACGCTGCTCGGCGTGCGACAGCAGCAGCCAGGGGATGGCGAGCTCGACCGCGGTGTAGGCGACAACCCAGCGCCAGCGTGCGAACAGGGGTCGCAGTTCACGGCGGTGCAGCGCGAGGGGCACGAGCAGAAGGGCCGCCGGCGCCGTGCGCAGGAAGACCAGCGCCGGCGGCGGCAGCTCGCGCACCGCCACGCGGATCAGGAGATACGGGATGCCCCAGATCACGCACAAGAGGATGAAGAGCAGCCAGCCTTTGCGCGACACGGGCGCCACCTCCACGGGGCCAAAGGGTGCACCCGACGCCGGGTGCGCGAGGAGTCTACGCGCCCGCCGCGGCCTTGGCATCCGCCGCTCTCTCTACTCAAGTTTCCCGAGGGTGAATCTCCCGAAGGTCATCGCCGACGCGGCGTCGACGATCGCGGATACCGCTGCGGATTCGGGCGTCGTCGGATTCGAGAAGGAAGCTGACGGACGGTCTCGCATCTCTGTCGAACTGGGCCATACGCCGCGTTCCCGTGACAGCGTCGAGGCTGACGTCGCGCGTGCGCCCGAATGGCCCGGCCACGATCGGGCGGCGCGCCCGCTGGAACGCCTCCCCACGGCGACTCAGCTCGGCGTCGCGCATAGAATGGCGTCCTGAGATCGTGCCGCGCTCGGGAGCGTTGACGGCGAAGGAGGCCCGGGATGGCCGCGGAGTTGAGAAAAGCGTACGGCGAGACGCCGTCGTGGGAGCCCGCGCGGCCGCGTCTCCGGCTGCGGCGTCTGCTCGTGGCGTGGGTGACGGCCGCGCTGGCCGTCTACGTGGCCGCGTGGGTCGTGCCCGGCGTGCACGTCGAACGGCCGCTCGGAGCGTTCGTCGCGGCAGCGCTCATCGCGTTGCTCAACGCGCTCCTGCCGCCGCTCATCGCCGCGCTGCGCCTGCCCTTCATGCTCGTGGCGGGATTCCTGCTCGTCCTGCTGCTCGACGCCTGGATCTTCAAGCTGGCCTCCGACTTCTCCGACAGTTCGTTCAAAGTGGACTCGTTCTGGGCGGCGCTGGCCGCCGCCCTCGTGGTGGCGGCCGTGACCGTGCTCCTCGAGGTCCTCCTCGGCACCAACGACGACGACACGTACACGCTGCGCGTTGTCCAGCGCATCGCACGCCGCTCCGGCGAGCGCGTCAAGACCGACGTGCCCGGCATTCTCTATCTCGAGATCGACGGCCTGGCGCTGCCCGTGCTCCAGCGCGCCATGCGTGATGGGCACGCGCCCGAAATGGCGCGCTGGCTGGCCGAGGGCACGCATCGCCTGGCGGAATGGGAGACCGATCTCTCGTCGCAGACCGGCGCTTCCCAGGCGGGCCTCCTGCTGGGCTCCAACGACGACATCCCCGCCTTCCGCTGGGTCGAGAAGGAATCGGGCAGGCTGATGACCTGTTCGGCGCCGCCGGACTGCGAGGAGATCGAGCGGCGGCACGCGTCCGGCCAAGGGCTCCTCGTCGGCGGCGGCGCCAGCCGCAGCAACCTGCTCTCGGGCGAGGCCGACCACGTGATCCTCACCATCAGCCGTATGGAGGCCGAGAAGAAGGCCAATCCGGGTTACCGTGCCTTCTTCGCCAACGGCTTCAACGTGACGCGCACGCTCGTCCTCTTCTTCTACGAGGTCAGCCTTGAGTGGATCGCGGCCGCGCGCGGCATCCGCCGCGACATCCGGCCGCGCGGGCATCGCGGCGGCAAGTACCCCTTCTTGCGCGCTGCGCTCGCGGTGGCCGTGCGCGACCTCACGGTGTACAGCTTGCTCGGCGACATGATGAAGGGCCGGCCGGCCGTGTACGCATGCTTCGCGGGTTACGACGAGGTCGCCCACCACTCCGGCCTCGAGCGCGCCGACGCGCTCGAAGTGCTGCGCAAGCTCGACCAGCAGTTCGGGCGGATCGCCCGCGCCCGCAAGTACGCGGCGCGCCCCTACGAAATCGTCGTGCTCTCCGACCACGGCCAGACCCAGGGCGCGACGTTCAAGCAACGCAACGGCTACGGCCTCGATGACCTGGTGCAGCGCTCGCTCGAGGGGCGCACGGTCAGCCGCCTGCGGGCCGGCGACGAGAACGACTCGGCGGTCGCCCACGCTTTCACGGAGGCCACCGGCGGCAAGAAGGACAAGCGCGCGAAGAACGATGTCTCCGGCGAGCAGACCGTGGTCCTCGGTTCGGGCAATCTGGGCCTCGTGTACCTTATGGAGGAGAAGCGCCGGCTGACGCTCGAGGAGATCGACGACCGGCATCCACGTCTGATCCCCGCCCTGCGCGAGCACCCCCACGTCGGCTGGCTGCTGGTGCGCTCGGCGAAGCGCGGGCCGATGGTCCTCGGCGCCCACGGCGTGCGCTATCTGGCGGACGACCGTGTCGAGGGCGAGGACCCGCTCGCGGGATTCTCCCGCCACGCCGCGCATCACCTGCGGCGCACAGACGGGTTCGCCCACGTCGCCGACATCATGGTCAACAGCTTCTACGATCAGCAGCTCGACGAGGGCTGCGCCTTCGAGGAGCTGATCTCGTTCCACGGCGGTATGGGCGGTTCGCAGACACGGGCCACCCTGCTGTATCCGGCGCGGCTGTCGCTGCCGCCGGAGCCCGTCGTCGGCGCCGAAGCGGCGCACCGCGTGCTTGCGGGGTGGCGTCGCCTGCTGCAGGGGGATCCGGCCGCGCTGTAGCCGCGGAGGGCGCGCAGAGTCGCGGTCGCGAGCCCGCCGGCCCGCGTTTCTCGCATCAGGTATAGCTACAAACCCGCGTCAGCAGCTAAGCTGTACGCGTGAAGCATTGCGGCGAGCCTTCCGGCGCGCCGCCGACGAAAGGGGTGGGGATGAGAGTCAACAGCAGATGGGGACTGCTTGCGGGGGTGGCCGCGTTGATCGCGCTGACCGCCTTGGCGCTTGCCGTCGCGGGCTGCGGCAGCAGCAGTAGCAGCAGCTCTTCGACGAGTGCGACGCCCGCGCCGAGCAGCAGCTCCAGCGCCGCTGCGGCGACCTGGACGTCGGCCGACCTCGCCAGCGTCACGACCGACCCGTCGATCCACACGACGTTGCCGACCAGTCTTCAGAGCACTATCAAGTGCATAAGTGACATTCCCTATCCGCCGTGGGAGTACTTTGACCCGCCGACGAGCAACAACCCGGCCGGCTTCGACTACGACTTGTCGCAGGCGCTCGCCAAGAAGATGGGCGTCACAATCACGTTCACGAAGAAGCCGTTCGACGCCGCCCTCCTGGCCATCGTCGGCAACACGGTCCCCATGATGATGTCGGGCATGTACGACAGCGCCGAGCGCCAGAAGAGCGGCATCGGCTTCGTCGACTACACCACCGACGGCACCGCCATCCTGACCCTGAAGGGCAATCCGAACGGAATCACCAACCTCGACAGCCTGGCGGGGAAGGCGGTCACCTGCGAGCGGGGTACGACGCAGCAGGCGTTCCTGACAAGCCTGAACCAGCAGTTCCAGAGCCAGGGCAAAGCACAGATGAGTATCATCGTGGTCACGAGCCAGCCTGATGCGCTCCTGAAGGTCCAGGGCAACACGGCCGTCGCCGATCTGACCGACTACTCCACCGCCCTGGATGTCGCACAGAAGACTCCCGCCTTCGAGGTGGTCCCGGACCCGGCGGCTCCCTACGATCCGCAGATGGACGGCATCGGCACCAACCACGCCAACACGCAGCTCCTTTCCGCCATACAGAAGGCGCTGCAGTCACTGATGGATGCCGGCCAGTACCAGCAGCTGTGCGCTGCGTGGGGCTTCAAGACGCTCCCGTCGGCCACGATCAACGCTGGCCCCGCGTACGCCGCAAGCCATGCGATCGGCGCGGCAAGTCCCTCGCCGTCGCCGTGACGCCTTGACCAGCAGGGATTCCTCCAGTCACAGTCAGGGGGAGTTGACGGCCGCCGGGGCGGGTCTTCCCGCCCCGGCGGCCGGGCGCCCCGAGGCGATCAAGGCCATACCGATCCGTCACTGGGGCCGCTGGATCGGCGCGGCGGTCGTCGTCTACCTCGTTGTGGCCCTTGTCTTCTCGTTCATCAGGAACCCCAACGTGGATTGGCCGGTGGTCTGGGACTACATGTTCAAGCCGCTGACGCTGCACGCCGTATGGGTCACGCTCGAGCTGACGTTCCTCTCCATGGTGATCGGCGCAGCCGGCGGGGTCCTTCTCGCCGTCATGCGGCTCTCGGACAACCCGGTCCTTTCCTGGATCGCCTGGGTCTACATCTGGTTCTTCCGCGGCACCCCGGTGTACGTGCAGATCATCATATGGGCCAGCTTGGGCGTGTTCTATCCCAACGTCTTCGCGGGCCTGCCGTTCACGGGTATCGTCTTCGGCTCGACGCCCGCGGGTCCGCTCGTGGCGCACATCATCATCCCCGCGCTGCTCGCCCTCGGCCTGAACGAGGCTGCCTACGCCGCTGAACTGGTACGAGCCGGCATCATCTCCGTCGAGGCGGGCCAGACCGAGGCGGCGCTCTCGCTCGGCATGTCGCCCACGCTCACCATGCGCCGGGTCGTGCTGCCGCAGGCGATGCGCGTGATCATCCCGACGTTCGGTAACGAGACGATCAGCATGCTCAAAACCACCTCGCTGATCGCCGCCATCGGCGGCCTCGAGCTGTTCGGCCGGCTGCAGCAGATCTACGCGCAGACGTACCAGATCATCCCGCTGCTCGTCGTGGCGTGCATCTGGTACCTGTTCATCACGTCGCTCCTGACGATCGGACAGGGCTACCTCGAGGCTTACTTCGGCAAGGGCTTCGGCGAAAAGGAGGCGGAGGCCGCGGAGAAGCGGGCCGCCAAGCGAGAGGCAAAGGCGGCGCCACATGTCTAGTCATGAACACATCTTCACTGACGCCGCGGTCAGCGCCGCCGCGGCGCACGGCGAGCCGATGGTCAAGGCCGAGCAGGTGTGGAAGTCGTTCGGCAAGCTGGACGTGCTCAAGGGCGTGGACTTCGTCGTGCAACCGCAACAGACGTTCGTGCTGCTCGGTCCCTCCGGCGGCGGCAAGTCGACCATGTTGCGCTGCATCAACCATCTCGAGAAGATCGACGCCGGCCGTCTCTACGTCGCCGGTGAACTCATGGGCTACGAGGAACGTGGGAACGTCCTGCACGAGATGAACGCGCGCAACGTCGCCAGGCAGCGGTCCTCGATCGGCATGGTGTTCCAGCGTTTCAACCTCTTCCCGCACAAGACGGCCATCGAGAACGTGATGGAAGCGCCGGTCATGGTGCAGCACGTGAAGAAGAAGCAGGCCGAGGCCGAGGCCGAGGAG
>JADGPQ010000013.1 GCA_017882325.1 Thermoleophilia bacterium | reverse complement strand
CATGGAGTCCGACGACCGCCGCCATGCCGGCGTTGAAGATCATCCCGCTCGCAACGAGCACGACGGCCCATATGAGTCCCACGGCGGTCGCCGCCTGGGTCAAGGTCGGGGCTCCGTCCCTCAGGCGTGCGTAGAGCGCCAGCGCCAAGACGGCCAGGACGATGCCGAAGATGACGTAGGTGATCAGATGCATGGCCTGCATGCTGTCATGGTTGCTTACGAGCAGCGCCACCTTCTCAACGGGATCCACGACGCTCTGGTACTTCACGAACACGAGGAAGTATGGCATCGCCGCCACAAAGGCTGCAGCCAGGAAGAGTGCTGCAAGGCCCCCAACCTTCTGCTGCCGCACACGTCCACCGACGGAGGAATTCATGCGGGTGTCCTCTTTCGTCAAGAGTCTTGCCGGCATACTTGGCATTCCGGCGGTCCGTGCGTTCGTATTCATTCCCCACTCCGTTCTTGAGCGCGACTGACGAGTCTCCTGCGGCTAACACGTGCTGGAAGCGCACTATGCGAGGGCAGCTGGCGAGGTCACTGCAGGTGAGTTGAATCCTTTGAGTATCAGCCACACCGCGAGGACCATCTCCTGCAGGCCCAGTGGGGCGTACATGATGCTCGAAACGGTCGAGTTGGGATCCCCGGTGACCGCGAGCGAGAAGCCGCCCGCGAGCATCAGGGGAGCTCCGATGAGGCCCCAGACCGACAACCACCGGGGAATGCGTCTCGACACGTAGAGCAGGTAGTACAGCATCACTGCACCCACGCAGAACACCGATTGCCCAAGAACCACTGAGTAGTCGGATGCCGTCTTCATTGCACTGACTGCGGCTTGATACTGGACAGGTAGACTGGCTCCCGTTCTAGCGACTTCCTGACTCAACGCGAAGAGGGACAGCAGGCTGAGAATGCCCACGAGAAAGAGCGTGCCCTCCCCGATCCTGGTGCCGACGTACCAGAGAGCAAGCCCTTGTTTGCCCGGCGTGCCCGCATCCTGCTTCAGGATGGGATAGATCATGAACGCAACACCAGCAACTGCCACAGCCATGACTAGCTGGAAGAACGCTGTCGCCATCACTTGAGTCTCATGTGCAGCGAGATTAGCCAGAGCGCCCGGGCCCTGCAGCAAGGACCCCAGAGCGGCAGCAGCCAGTAGACCTGCGACCGTTGCGACTATGTACAGCGCGCCGACGGCGATTGCGACTCTTCGTTCTGAACTCATTGTGCCCCCCATCGTGAGCCCTACCTAACTAGGACTCGGCAGACTCCTTGGAGTTGTCAGTGCCTGACCCACCTCCAGAAGAAGTCTATGCATCCGTGCGCGGATGCGCGCCCGCCGAACGGACGGGCATGAGACTCCCAGACCGGACAGTCTTTGACCTGGCTGGCCGGCCAGGTTTGGGCAGCGAGGTGGCATGTGAGGGGCCCTGATCGGACCCGTCTGAGGCGCCGGTCCGCAAAGGCCGGCTCCCCGCATCGCTTCGTCACGGAGTAAAAAAGAGTTGACACCATGTCTGCTTCCCTTTACAGTACATGATGTCAAACATCTCTGACATCTCGTCAGTCGAAGCGAGGAGGCAGCCGTGCCGTTCGAAGAGAAAGTGACGTGGGTGAGCCTGGTGGTCATGGGGGTCGTCCCTGTGGCCTACTTCGTGATCATGCTGGGCCGGCTGGGTGACACATCGGCAGCCGACATCTCCTACCAGTGGCCGCTCCTCATCGCCATCGGCGCGTCGGTCGTCCTGACGATCGTCGGCTCGATCCTGGCGGGGATCGGCACCGGCATCTCGGCGGAACTGCGCGGCGGGTCCGCCTCCGACGAATTCGGCAAGGACGAGCGGGACGTCCGCATCTCCCGTCACGGCGACCGGATCGGCTTCTCCGTCTCCTCCGCCGGCATGGTCGGCGTGCTTGCGCTCACGATGCTGGAGTACGAGTACTTCTGGATCGCCAGCGCACTCTACCTGTCGTTCGTGGTCGGGACGCTGGTCGCGTCGATGGTCAAGATCGCCTCCTACCACAGGGGTTTCTGACGATGGGCAAGCCGACCAGGGTGACCAACCGCGTCCGGGCGCTCCGGTTCGCCGCCGGCGAGATGACGCAGGCCAATCTCGCCGACCGGGTGGGCGTCACGCGGCAGACGGTGATCGCCATCGAGCAGGGCCGCTACTCGCCGTCGCTCGAGATGGCCTTCCAGATCGCGCGGGCGTTCAACGTCCCGCTCGACGACGTGTTCCAGTACCCGGAGGTGAAGTGATGAACGTTCTGCTCCTGGGCGGCACCGGGCGGACGGGTGGCCGCGTCCTGCAGCAGCTTCTGGGCCGCGGCGTCCGCGTGCGCGCCGTGGTCCGGTCGGCGGAGCGCCTCCCGGCGGGCGTCGTGGACGACCCGCAGCTGACGGTGGTCGTGGCCGACCTGGTCTCCCTGAGCGACGAACAGGTCAGGGAGCAGGTCGACGGCTGCGACGGTGTGATCTCCTGTCTGGGCCACGCCGTCAGCGTGCAGGGGGTCTTCGGGCCGCCACGCGACCTCGTCACCCGTTCGGTCGAGAGGGTGTACCGGGCGACCCGGGAGGTGCGGCCCGCGCAGCCCGTGAAGCTCATCCTCATGAGCAGCGTCTCGGTGAACCGCCCCGGAGGCCTGGACACGCGTCGCGGGCGCTTCGAGAGGGCGGTCGTCTGGACGCTGCGCGGCCTCGTCCCTCCGGCGAGGGACAATCAGCGCGCCGCGGACTTCCTCCATGACGTCATCGAGGCCGCCGATCCGTACGCGCAGTGGGTGGCCGTCCGTCCCGACACGCTGAAGGAGGGCGACGTCACGGAGTACGCGCTGCACGAAGGACTGGTGGACAGCCTGTTCCGCCCCGGCGAGACCAACATGGCCAACGTCGCGCACTTCATGTGCGAGCTGGCGACGGACCCTGAGGTGTGGGCGGCGTGGCGAGGCAGGCTGCCGGTGATCGTGAACGCATCGCCTGCGTGACCGCGGGAAAGGGGAGAGAAGATGGCTGGCGAGGAAGGACTCGAACCTTCAATCCCCTGATCCAGAGTCAGGTGCCTTGCCAATTAGGCCACTCGCCAGCGCTGCCCGCAGGGCAGCCAGAGTCTACCGTGCGACGGCACCCTCCTCAACCGTGGCGCGGCCGGCCTGCGCGGTCAGGCCGTGTCGTGCCGTCCCTGCGCCTGCAGTTTCGCCCAGGTGTCCCTGAGGGTGAGCGTGCGGTTGAACACGAGCGTCCCGGGCGCCGAGTCGGGATCGGGGCAGAAGTAGCCGAGCCGCTCGAACTGCACGGTCTCGCCGGCCGCCAGGCCAGCGAGCGACGGCTCCACGAGGCAGCCCCGGAGCACGGTCTCGGAGTCCGGGTTCAGGTCCTCGAAGAGGTCGCGTCCGTCGGCCCCGGGGTACGGGCTCCGGAAGAGGTAGTCATAGAGCCGGACCTCGGCGGGCACGGCGTGAGCGGCCGACACCCAGTGGAGGGTCGCCTTGGGGCGGCGGCCGTCGGGAGCGTCGCCGCCGCGCGTGTCGGGGTCGTACCTACAGCGCAGCTCCACGACCCGGCCTGCGGCGTCCTTGACGACCTCCCGGCAGGTGACGAAGTACGCGGACCGCAGCCGCACCTCGCGGCCGGGGGCCAGGCGGAAGAACTTCCGCACGGGCTCCTCCATGAAGTCGTCGCGCTCGATCCACAGCTCCTGCGTGAAGGACACCCGGCGGCTCCCGGCGGACGGATCCTCCGGGTTGTTGGGGACTTCCATTTCCTCGACCTGCCCCTCAGGGTAGTTCTCGACGACCACCTTGAGGGGGTCCAGTACGGCGAAGCGACGGGGCGCCGTCCGATTGAGGACGTTGCGCACCGAGTGCTCCAGCATGCCCACTTCGACGACGTTGTCGGCCTTGGCCACCCCGACCATCGTCACGAAGTCGCGGATCCCCTCCGCGGGGAAGCCCCGCCGGCGGAGGCCGGACATGGTGGGCATCCGGGGGTCGTCCCAGCCGCGCACGTGGCCTTCGTTGACCAGGCGCAGGAGGATGCGCTTCGAGAGGACGGTGTGGGTGAGGTTGAGCCGGGCGAATTCATACTGGTGCGGGCGCGAGGGCACCGGCAGATTGTCGATGAGCCAGTCGTAGAGCGGCCGGTGGTCCTCGAACTCCAGGGTACAGATGGAGTGCGTGATGCCCTCGATCGCGTCGGACTGTCCGTGGGCGAAGTCGTAGGTCGGGTAGACACACCATGCGTCGCCGGTCCGCGGATGCTCCGCGTGGAGGATCCGGTACACGACCGGATCGCGCAGGTTGATGTTCGCGGAGGCCATGTCGATCCGCGCGCGCAGCACGCGAGCTCCGTCGGGGAACTCGCCGGCGCGCATGCGCTCGAAAAGGTCGAGGCTCTCATCCGCCGGCCGGTCCCGCCACGGACTCTCGCGGCCGGGCTCGGTGAACGTGCCGCGGTGCTCGCGAATCTCGTCGGCGGTGAGGTCGTCCACGTAGGCCTTGCCGGTCCGCACGAGGTGGACGGCCCATTCGTAGAGCTGCTCGAAGTAGTCCGACGCATAGTAGAGGTGCTCGCCCCAGTCGAACCCCAGCCAGCGAAGGTCGGCCTCGATGGCATCGATGTACTCCTGCTCTTCTTTGGTCGGGTTCGTGTCGTCGAAGCGCAGGTGGCAGCGACCGCCGCACTCCCGGGCAATACCGAAGTTGAGGCAGATCGACTTCGCGTGGCCGACGTGGAGGTAACCGTTCGGCTCAGGGGGAAAGCGGGTGACGACGGTCTGGTGCCGGCCCTCGCGCAGGTCGGCGGCCACGATCTCGCGGATGAAGTCGCCACGCTCGGGCGAGGATGGCGTCTGGACGCTCACGGGGGCGAGGATAGCACAGCAAGCGGGAGGACTCGCAGCTCTGGACCGTGGAACCGGGGTGCGAAGCCCGTGCGCGCGGCCCTACTCCTCCGAGTCCAGCGCGTGCTCGAGAACGGTGACTCTTGGCGTGGCGACGTTGCTCGTCGACCACTGCATGGCTTGATCCAGCTCCAGCGACTCGGCCCACTCGCGGGCTCGGTCCGTGTCGTCCCATTCGAGGATGATGATGACGTTCTTCGGATCGTCGGCGTCGCGGTAGACCCGGCCACCTTTCGAGCCGCTCATCCGCCGTCGGTCGCCGTCGTCGAGATACACCTGTTTGAAAGTCTCGAAATCGCCCACGAGATGCTCGATGAGCACGAAGGTCATTTGTCCCACCTCTCGCCAAGGCTGAAGCGCGGCCACTGTCCGATCTCCTGCGAGGTGGCTGCGTCGGTTGCCCCGTCATTCTACAGGGTGGCCACGGGCTCCCCGGGCATCTCTCCCGACGCGTCAGCGTAGCCGACGCCCCGTGAGGCCCAGCAAGCGGTCCTGCAACGGCGCGGCCTCCGCGACCTCGACGGCCGGGCCGTAGACGCCCATCTGCCGCCACTGTTCGGCTTCGGGCGCGATCTCGTCCCAGAGCCCCTGCACGAGATCGTCGGGCAATGTGGTGTCGGCGCCGATGAATGTCGCGATGTCGTAGGCGCGCAGTCCGCGGAAGCTGGTGATGTGCTTGAGGTACTCACGCGCCGGATAGTCGCCATAGGATAGATGCACGGTCCTGTCCAGATCGTCGAAGCCGCGCACTGTCATCACAGCGGTCTCCACGATGCTGGCGAAGTTGAGCTTGGGATGATCGCCCAGCAGATCACCGTCCCACGTCGCACCGACGTCCTCTTTGGTCTTGCCGGCCAGTACGTCCGGCACCCAGGCATCGTCGTAGGCGTGGTAGTTGATGATCTGGCGCAGGGTCAGGCCGGGCTGGCGGGGAGACATGTCGTCCGGCACCCGGCTGTCCCACTGGTCGTCACGGATCTGGTCGACCACGTTCTTCAGGGCCTCGTCGGCCAGGATGAAGACGTCCTTCTCGTTCACGGTATCCTCCTCGGTCTGCTCCAGCAGTACCCGGAGGGAACGCCGAGGAATCCGGGCGCCGAGGCAGGCGGCGCGACGCTCAGCCCCCAGCGAAGCCGGGCCGCAAGGTCGCGGCGATCTCCTCCGGCGTAAGGAAGATCAGCTCGCCGCCCAGTTGTTTCTGCAAGAAGTAGTCATCGGTGCGGTACTCGTGTCTGAACGCCGAGCGTGCGACGACGCGCAGCGTGACGGCATGACCCGCTGAGCCTGCGGCGAGCGGCCCGCCCCCCAGCGTGAAGTTGAACGCCGACAGGCCTTCACGCTCGTACCAGGCGAGCACCTTGGAGAGCCCGGCGGCGAGGGCCGCCACCTGCTCGCCGCCGAGCTCTGCGATGCGCCGGAAGCCGGGCAGCACGGCGATGACCTCGCGGCCGCCGGTGGGTGCGAACGGCGCCAGCCACGTGCAGCCCGCCTTCGCGGCGATGAAGCGCTCGCCGCGCTCGGTCTCTTCGTCCACGAGCGCGCGCCAATAGGGCACCCCATGCTCGGCCTGGAACGCCGCGGCGCGCTCCCACATGGTGCGGAGAAGCCACGGCACAGCGAGGCCGCCGAACATCTGAAAGTGAGGGTGCACGAGGCTCGCCCCGGCCGGCAGCATGTGGTTGCAGCACAGCTCCAGGTGTTCGAGGTCGTCGTAGGCGCGTTCGGCGCGGGCGGCGAAGTCGATCGCCGCGCCGAGTCCCTCGTCGAGCAGGTCGGGCGTGAACTGCGAGGGACGCAGAAAGTGCAGGTCCGGATACGTGATCACCGCATGCAGCGCCGCCAGGGGGAACAGGTTCGGGAACACGAGCGCTCGCCCACGCCGAAGACGCCCGCCCGGCAGCACGTTCTCAGGGTACCGCGGCGTCGTCTCCATCACCTTCTCCGGGCAGAAGAAACAGCCCTCGCGCGACTTCCGCGCGAGTTCGTCGGCGTACTCCCAGTCAGTCGTGCCGTAGAACGCCTCCTCCTTGGTGGCGAGCTCGGATGAGGCCACGGCTGTCATGCCGGTGAGCGGGTCGCGCCGCACCTCGATGGTCTGTTCGGCGAACTCCATGCCGGCGAGGGGACTGAAGAAGGCCGCCTTCTCGACGCTGCGTTCGAACCTGATGCGCTCCATGCGGCCCTCCACGGCTGAGTGTGTCCTGCGGCGATGGTACGGCGGGCGGAGCGCGACGGCAACGGCAGGTGCCGGGACGTCGAGCCGGGCGCCGGCGCCAGACGTCATCACGCCGCTTACGGAGTGGGCAAGCGTCGTCGCAATAGGCGACTTGCTTACTGAGACGAGAACGTCGAGAGCGACGCCGCCAGGTGCTTCTGATGACGCTCCGTCTGCTCCTGCAGCGCGCCGAGGACTTCGGCCACCTCCGGCGAGTCCTCGTCGGTGACCACGAAGACCTGCGACTCGATCAGCGAATCCTCGAGGTGGACGGCCGTGCGGAAGGCTTCCTGCAGCGGCAGACCCGCATCGGCAGCAAGCTGGGCCAGGTTGACCAGACGCTTCGTCTCGACGCGGAGCTCGTCGAGGTCGACGTGCCGCGCCGTGACGAACGCCTGCAGCCCCGCCTCGTCGACGCGTCCCGGGAGAGAACGCAACAGCTTGCCGTGAGCGTACTCCTCGGCGCACAGGGTCTTCCAGAGGTCGCCGACCTCCGGGTACCGCTGCGCGAACGCGTTGTACAGGGCGCTCATGGCCTCCTCGTGCTCGGCCAGTGCTTCTACTACCGTCTTGGGATCGCTGCCTTGTGCCATCGATTCGCCTCCCTGGACTCGTGTCTCGGAAGGACATATACCCACTGAGACGCCCCTGCGCCGCGCTTCAGCCTTCGGGCGTCTGCCAGCGCTCGAGCCAGACCGCAACGGAACGGTTCAACTCATGCGTGAAGCCCGCGGCGTACTTGCGCTCGTAGACGTCCTGGCCAATGTTCTGGATGCCCGGCCGAAATCCGCGCGGCGCGTGCAGCTGCGCGAGCTCGTCGGAGGCTTCGCGCAGCTCTTCCGCGCTCAGGCGTCGGTAGCCGTCCTTGTGCACGACGTGCTTCTCGTAGTGCGGCGTGCGGCGGCGAGGCTTCGCCGGCCGCCCGAAGCACAACATCGCGACGGGCAGCGTGTGATTGGGAAGGCCGAGCAGCTCCGCGTGCTCCTCGGCCTGCTCCAGGACGTCGCCGATGTAGCACGAGCCGATGCCGAGCGACTCGGCCGCGATGACCGCGTTCTGCGCGGCGATCAGTGCATCCGAGCACGCAAGCAGCAGGTCGCCGGGACCGGGCGCCCGGCGGTGCGTGACACCAGGCAGGCGATCCACGCCGGAGACGGCGAACAGGTCGATCCACTTCTGGTAGTCGGCGACGAAGATGAGCACCCACGGCGCCCTGGCGATGAACGGCTGGTGATCGCAGGTCACCGCCAGCCGGTCCTTGAGCGCCTGGTCCTCTATCTCGATGATCGAGTACAGCATCAGGTTGCCGGCGGTGGGGGCGCGCATCGTCGCGTGCAGGATCGCCTGCTTCTCCGCGTCGCTCAGCGGCGCCGGGTCATAGGCGCGCGTGGAGCTGCGCGCGTTCATCAACTCGATGGTCGGGTTCACCTGTCTCCTCGAGGTAGGGGCGGCGTGACACCGCCTGCACGTCAGCCCGACGACGCGAGCAGCCGACGGAGCGCCGCCTTGGGATCGTCGACGAGGGGAGCGCCGTGGTCGAAGCAGAGGATCCCGAAGGGCAGCCCAAGCAGCTTGCCTACGCTGCGTCGCGTCTCCGCCGGGTCCTCGTGGAACTCGGGCGGGACAAAGCGCAGCTCGCCGTCGCCGGCGTGCATCACGAGGTCCGAGCAGAACACGACGCCCAAGTCCCCCTCGAGCAGCAGGGAATAGTGCGGCCACTCCGGGCCGGGCGTGCGCACAGCGACGAGGCCGCCGGGGAGCACGTCGCCGTCCGTGTAGCGGAAGTTGGGCTCCTCGTCGGCGGCCGACGCGTCCTCGGGCAGCCACACGTCGACGCCGAACGCGGCGCGATATCGCCAGGCGGCCCGCTGGTGACACTTGGCGGTCAACACCACGGCCGTGGGGCGCGGCAACGACGCCATGGCATCTTCCGCCAGCCGTACCGGGTCGATCAACACGCAGCCATCGCCGGTCGCGAGGGCGTGCGAACTCGAAACATTGCCGCCGATGCTGCTGTTGTGGATCCACCAGTAGTAGAGGCCACCCGCGACCTCCTCGACCTCTTCGGCCGTCTCCCGTGGTTCACTCATGTCTACCCCTCTCCGTGCCGGCGGTGTGCTCGCCCTGGTCAAGCGTGAGCCTTTGCGCACGGGCGGGTCAAGCGTTTTGCGGTCCGCCCGCACTCGTGGCGCGTGTCCGGTGAGTGGCACGCTGGCTCGGCGGCTGAGCGCGCCCGGCCGACGGCTCAATCCCGCCATCCGGCAGGGCGCGCCAACGGCGGCCTCCATTTGGCTCTGGCGCGGTGCTATTCTCCCTTCGGAGGACGACAGCGAAAGGGGACATCACATGGCCTACGTGCTCCAGCAGTTCAGGGTGGCGGACTACGCCACCTTCAAGCACGTGTATCTCGATGATCTGGAGCGCCGTCGCCGCCTCGGTTCTCGTGGCGGACGCGTGTTCCACGCGGTCGGCAAGGAGCACGAGATCACCGTCCTCATCGAGTTCGACAGCGCCGCCAACGCGCACCAGTTCGCCGAATCCATCGAGCTGCAGGAGGCCGTCAAATGGGCCACCAGCGACGTGATCCCGCAGAAGATCGTCGTGCTCGAGGAGCAGCTCCAGTCCGAAGCCTGAGGCAAGCAGCCCGGGCGCCGCTCGACGTTACTCGAGCGGCAGTTTGAAGAAGTCCTTTGGCGTCTGGTAGCAGACTTCGTCGATGGTCCCCTTGTCGAGTCCCATCAGCCGCATCGCCAGCATGACCCGAGGCACCATGAAGTAGTCATTGCCCTGGCCGCCGAGCTCCGAGTTGATGATGAGGCGGCCGCGCCATTCGGGGCGCTCGATCACCATCCGCGCAGCCGCCTCCGGTGGCATCTTGTCCCAGCAGATCGACAGGCCCACCATGCCGCCGGTGGTCATGCGGAACTCCATGGTCTCCTCGCCGGCGTGATCGAAGACGCACTTCTCGACCGGAAAGCCCTCCTCGCCGATGATCTCGAGGATCCGGGGGGTGATGGTCGGTCCCTGTGGCGCAAGACGGATCGGCGTGTGCAGGATGACCGGCAGATCGTGAGCCTTGGCAATGCGCAAGTGCTCGCGGAAGAGATCGACCTCGAACTTCGTGCCGCAGTCCAGACCGATCTCGCCCATCGCTACTACGCGCTCGTGCTTGAGAAAGTCGGGAAGCTTCTCGAGGCATTTCTCCGCGTCCTTGGCCGTCACTCCGAAGAACGGGATCGAGAGCGACACGTAGGCCTCAAAGCCGAGCGTCTTCGCGGTGTTCACCTCCAGCGTAAGGAAACGCTCCCAAAGGAGGAGCACCGCGTCGGCGTCGTGGCTGCCGAGGAACATGTGCGGGCTGGGGATGACCGCCCCCTCCATGCCCATCATCACCAGCTTCTGGAGCTGGACGTCCTCGATCATGTCGGTGTGCAGGTGGGCGTCGACGAATCTCATGTCCGCGGATCTCCTTCGTCAGTGCGGGAAGGGTGGTTGGCAGTTCGCATTCTCTCGCGCAGGCTCGGCCACCTCAACGCGCTGGAGCCACCGAGGAGGCACGTTCGCGCGCGCCGAAGGCCCAGAGCGCGAGTGAGGCCAGGCCGATGGCCATGCCGAGCGCGCATACGCCGTCCCAGCGCCAGCGCTCATACACGAAGGCGGCTACCGCTGAACCGGCGGCCGCCCCCACGAAGCACGACGTCATGTAGAAGGCGTTGACGCGGCTGCGCGCCTCCGGCTGCAGCCGGTAGATCTCGCTCTGATTGGTGATGTGCACGCCGTTGGACCCGATATCGAGGATCACGACCCCGGCGAGCAGGGCGGCCAGGGACGAGCCGCCCCTCCAGAGAAGCACGTAGCCGACGAGCAGGAGCAGAGCCGACACGCCGGTGAGCCGGCGCGACCAGCCTCGGTCGGTGAAGCGCCCGACCAGCGAGGCGGTGAGCGCGCCGGCGGCGCCCACGAGACCGAACAGCCCGATTGTGCCTTCGCTGTAGCCGTAGGGCGCGCCGGAGAGGAGGAAGGCCAGCGTCGTCCACAGCACGCTGAAGGTGGCGAAGGAGAGCGCCCCGAACAGCGCCCGACGGCGCAGCACCGGCTCGGCGCGCGCGATCTTCATTACCGAGCCCAAGAGTCGGGGGTAGCTCAGGCCCACGTGTTGACGGTACGTCGGCAGTTTGACCCAGAGCAGAACGGCCTGCCCGAGCATCAGGGCGGCCGCGACCCAGTACACGGTGCGCCAGCCGGCGACCTCAGCCACGAGGCCCGATACGGTGCGCGCCAGCAGGATGCCGAGGAGGAGCCCGCTCATGACGGTGCCCAGCACGCGGCCGCGGTCGGCGTCGGGCGAGAGCGTGGCGGCAAAGGGCACGAGGATCTGGGCCATCACCGACGTCATGCCGACCAGACCGGCCGCCGCCATGAAGAACCCCACTGAAGGAGCCAACGCCGCAGCCGCGAGTCCGGCCGCGGTGATGACGGCAAGCGTGGTGATGAGACGGCGCCGCTCGAACAGGTCACCGAGGGGTAGGAGCAGGATGAGCCCGGCGGCGTAGCCGGCCTGGGCGGTGGTCACGATCAGGCCCGCCACACCGCTGCTCACGTGGAGCTCGTGGCTGATAGCGGCGAGCAGCGGCTGCGCAAGGTAGTTGCTCGCCACGGCCTGTCCGGTGGCGACCGCGAACAGCGCGACCAGCCCACGGCTCATGCCCGGCGGTCGCGGCGGGGTGTTACCGGGGACGCTCACGCTCCGCGCCTCTCGATTGCAGGGCGCGACCTCAAGCCGCGGACGTCACGCCGCGCGACGCCGGCGACTCCGCGGCGCGCCCAAGTCGCGCCGGCACCCGGCTCGTCACCAAGCCACCGGCGCCGGCTTGTCGTCACGCCGATCGGCGATGTACACGGCCGGCAGGAAACGCATCAGGTAGAACCACTCCTGGTAGGAATGTTGCATGAGACTGAGGCCCATCTGCATGGGCATCTCCTCCTCCAGTTCCTCCGCCGAGAGAGGCAGTCCCTGGCCGAGCCAGAAGTTGCTGCGCAGGACGAGGCCGAAGGGCGTGTCGCGGCCGAGGTGCACGAGTTTGCCACCCAGCGGACGGCCGCGCTCGTCGCGCGGCGGCTCGGCGCCGAGACCGATGTCGGCGGTCACCGCCGCCGAGATGTCGCCGCGAGCCTTGGCCTCGGCAAAGTCGTCGCCGAAGATCTCGACGGGGTCGAAGAAGCGGATCTTGAGGCTGTGCACAACGTCGTCGGCGAGCTTCTCGTCGGCGACGTGCGTGGCGCCGATCCCGGAGCCGTCGTCGGGAAGGTCGAGCCATTCCGAGCCGACGTGGTCGACGGGGTGCCACCAGGCGTATTCCCGTGCGTTCGGGCCGGAGCCGAACCACCACTGGATAACGACTCACAACACTAGTCGGCCGCGACCTTGTAGGTCGCTGTGATCGGCGTGCCGTCCTTGAGCATGGCCCACACCGGGCACACCTGCGTCTCGGAGATCGCCAGCGCCTTCTCGACCGCGGCCGGCTCGACGCCTGAGCCGCGGATCGTGAAGTCGAGGGCGATGTCGGTGATGACCGTCGGGTGCTCGTCACGCCGCGTACCTCGGGCCTCGACTTCGACGGCCTCCAGAGGTTGCCGCGTCTTGCGCAGAAGCACCGCGACCGAGTTGCCGCTGCAGGCGGCCAGACTTGCCAGCAGCATGCGCAAGGGCGTCAGGCCGGCGAGCTCCTCGCTGTCGGCTCCCGGCATCGGGTAGTCCATGGTGACCGTGTGACGACTGTCACCCGCGGTGACGACCATGCCGCCGCGGTTGACGGCGTGGATTACGAGCTCGGTGGGCATGCACATCTCCTTGGCGGGGGTGTCGGGACGCCGGTCGGGCCGGGCGAGCGAGCGCGGCGCAGCGTCCCTCGGTTTCCACGGGGCATCCTACCGTCTGCCAAGATGCTCGGGAAAGACGTCCGCTGATGCGCGCTCGTCGCGGCGACACGAGCGAAGGGCGGCTCCTGTTCCGCCGGCCCGTCGCTTGGTATGGTCGCCTCGACACGGCGTCCACGACGGGGGAGCTGGAATGCGGCCGACCAAGAAGGACGAGGGCCTGCCGGACTACGCGCTCGTCGAGCGCCGCGAGATGCTCCGCGGTATGGGCGACGGTGAGGAGGCGCTCGCGCGGATCCAGGTCGGGGTGGTCAGCAGCTGGGGCGAGCTGAATCCCGCCGCCGCGCACCTGGACAAGGTGTCGCAGGCCGTCAAGGCGGGCGTCTGGGCGGCCGGCGGAACGCCGCGTGAGTTCGTCGTGAGCTCGCTCTGCACCAGCCTCGCCGGCGACGACCGCTACCTCCTGCCCTACAGGGACGTGGTCGCCGGCTACATCGAGACCATGGCCCGGGCGAGCCTTCTGGACGCCCTGGTGCTGGTCCCGGTCTGCGACGACGTGATCCCCGCGCATCTCATGGCCGCCGCGCGCCTCGACTTGCCGGCCGTCGTCGTGACCGGCGGCTACATGCAGCTCAACCGCTGGCGCGGAGCGCCGGTGGACCCGCTGCAGGTGGCCGCCGATCACTTCGTGGACCACGCGGAGGGGCGCATCGACGCCGCCGAGTTCGCCGAGATCGTCGATCGCGGCTGCCCTGGCGGCGGCGCCTGCCCCGTGATGGGCACCGCCAACACGATGGCCGCGCTCGTCGAGGCGCTCGGCATGTCGCTGCCGGGGAACGGCGCGACGCCCGGCGCGGATTCGCGCCTGCTGCGTCTGGCCTTTCAGGCCGGCCAGCAGGCCGTCGCGCTGCACCGCCGCGGCGTCACACCGTCGCGGATCCTCACACCGGAGGCGTTCGAGAACGCCATCCGCGTGCTCATGGCGGTGGGTGGCTCGACCAACGGCGTGCTGCACCTTCAGGCAGTGGCGGCGGAGCTCGGGCTCGCTCTCGATCCGGAGCTGTTCAACCGCCTGAACGCCGACACGCCCCTCATCTGCGACGTCGCGCCCTCGGGCTCTGGCACGCATTTCATGGCCGAGCTCGACGAGGCCGGCGGCGTGCAGGCGGTCATGAAGGAGCTCGAGCCGCTACTCCACACGCAGGCGCTCACCGTCACCGGCGAGCCGCTGGGGCGGAGCCTCGCGGTCGCGCAGGTGCGCGACCGCGACATCATCCGCCCGCTGGCGGATCCGCTGGCGCCCGAAGGCGGGCTGCGCTTTCTGCGCGGTTCGCTGGCGCCGGGCGGCGCCCTCGTCAAGTCGTCGGCGGTGCCCGCAGCCATGCATCGGCACCGCGGGCCGGCGCGCCTCTTCGCCGGCGAGGAGGAGGCCTGCAACGCCTTGGCCAACGGCGTGCTCGCCCCGGGTGACGTCGTCGTGCTGCGCTATGCGGGCCCACGCGGGGACCCCGGCATGCGTCTGCAGCAGCGCTTTCTCTGGCAGCTCGCGGCGCGCGGGCTGCACGACCGCGTCGCCTTGGTCACCGATGGTCGCATCAGCGGCACCAACAAGGGCTGCGCCGTCACGCACGTGGCGCCGGAAGCGGCGGCTGGCGGCCCTCTGGCGATCGTGGAAGACGGCGACGGCATCGCCGTCGACATCCCGGTAGGCACGCTGGAACTGGAGGTGTCGGCCGACGAAGTGCGCCGGCGTATGGATGCCTGGCGTCCGCCGGCGCCGAAGGCCCCCGGCGGCTGGCTCAGCGTGTACGCGCGCCTCGCGCGCTCGGCCGACGCCGGCGCCGCCCTGGACTACAGGGGGCGATAGGCGCGGCGCCCTGGCCGCGCCCCTCGCGCTAGACGACCGTCGACTCTCTGGCCAGAGCCACGTCTGGCTCTGGTTCGCCGGCCGGCGAGCGGGCCGGCGCCGGTCCAGGGTCCTTGAGGCGCGACACCACGAGCGCGCCCACGGCGAGCAGCACCGCGGACAGCACCAGCGACACGGTGAACGAGCCGTCGGCGGTGCGCAAAGCCGCCATGATGTAGACCCAGACCACCGAGACCTGCCCGCAGAGCTGGATGAGCCCGTTGGAGGTGCCCTCTGGCGTGGGATTGGTGATCTCCGCGGCGTACTGCATGCCGATCGGGAGCACGGCGACGAGGAAGAAGCCCAGGACCGCGGCGAAGGCGTAGAGCAACCAGATGGACGACACGAAAGCGATGCCCAGCATCCCCGGCACGGTCGCCACGAGGGCCAGGACCATGAAACGGATGCGCTTGCCCCGACGGTCGGAGAGAGCCGACAGGACGACAGCCCCGATGATGCCGGCGAGAAGCATCAGGGCCCCCATCACGCCCGCTTCGGTCGGGCTGAAGCCGCGCGGGCGGATGATCTGCTCGACCCAGGTGGTCACGCCGTTGAAGGCGCCCATGACGATGAAGGCCACGCCCAGCATGATCAGGAAGGGCCGGATCTTGAGTGCGTGCCTGAGGCCGTCGAGCATGAGGGCGCGCTCGTCCATTCCCGGCGGGCACGGCGGCGTCGCCGGCCGCTCCCGCGCCAGCGCCAAGAATGCGACCGACGTCGTGGCGGCCAGGACGCCGTACACGAGTTGCAGGGTCGCGATCGACATCGCATCGGCCAGGATCGGCGTGAGGACCATGCCCAGCGCGACCCCCAACATGCTGGCGAGCGTGATCAGGCCGACGGCCGTTGCCCGCTGGCGCGGCGCGAACCAGTTCGCCGGGACCTTGGTCCACGCGTCGAGCAAGAACGGCTGGGAGATGGCGATGCCGATGGTGCTGAGCAGCACCAGCGTGAAGTTCGTGCCGACCAAGCCGCGCGCGATGCCGAAGACCGCCATCATCACGACCCCGAAGCCGACGGCGACGCGGAAGCCGCGCGTGTCGATCACCCAGGCGGCCGGTAGCGACAGGGGGATGAAGGCGATCATGAACGACATCGCCAGCAGGCCGATCCACAGGTCGGAGACCCCGTAGTACGTGGCCGCCAGACTGGTGATCGGCGCGTAACTGATCCACAACATCTGGATGGTGACGTTCACCAGCATGAAGACGGCCAGCACCACCCAGCGGTACCGGTAGACGCGGTACTGGCCTGCGACCTGCTCGCTCACTGCGCCCCCTTGTTGACGCGCCGGTAGAGAGGGCGCATCCGCTTGTGGATCTCGAGGAAGGTCTGGTAGCGCTCATCGTACACCGCACGAGCGTTCGCGCCAGGCTCGAAGACGTGCTCGAACTCGACCAGCTCAGGCACGTTGGCAAAGCCGATCTCGCCGAGCCCCGCGGCGGCTATCCACGCAGCGCCGCGGGCGTTCGCCTGGATCGGATCCTTCACCTGGCGGATCTCGACTCCGAGTACGTCGGCGAAGATCTGGCACCACACAGCCGAGTTGCCGCCGCCGCCCACAAGGTTGATGGTCTCGACATGCCGGCGGAGAAACGTCTGCACCGGCCCCATCAGCCAGCGCGTGTTGAGAGCGACGCCCTCGAGGAAGGCGCGCACGATGTCCTCCCGCGTGCTCTCGAGCGAGAGGTTGTAGAGGCCGGCGCGCAGAGTGCGGTCGTCGACCGGCGCGCGCTCCCCCCAGAGCCACGGCGTGTAGAGCACGCCGTTGCTGCCGGGCGGCACGCGCGCCGCGATCCGATCGAAGATCTTGAAGGCGTCAGGCTGCTTCTCTTCGGTCAGCAGCTCGTCCTCGTGGTAGAGGATGTTGTCGCGCAAGAAAGTGAGGTTGCCGCCGGCGGTGGCCTGGAGGGCGGTCAGCAGCCAGCGTCCGGGGACGGCGCAGGGCACCGAGGCCAGGCTGCGGAAGACGTCGGTGCGCTTGAACGGCACGTGCGCGCACACCCACGACGATGTGCCCACATACAGATGCGTGGCGTAGTCCGCCACCGCACCGGCGCCCACGGCGGCGGCGGTGTTGTCGATGGCGCCGGCGACGACCTGCGTCTGCGGCGCCAGCCCAAGCGCCTCCGCCGCCGCGGTCGTCAGCGTGCCGAGCACCTCCGTGCACTTCACGATCTCGGGCAGCTTGTCGGCGTCGACGCCGCAGTCCTTCACCAGGCCAGGGTCGTACTTGACGTCGTCGGCGTCGCGGTTGTCCGTCACCCAGCTGGTGAGGATCGAATCGAAGGTGGCGACGAAGCGGCCCGTGAGGCGCAGGTTCAGATAGTCCAGCACGTTGAGGAACTTGTGCGTCCGCTCGAAGACCTCGGGGAACGCGTCACGTACGAGCAGCATGTGTGCCGCAGGGTCCTTGCCGGTACGCGACGGCATGCCGCCGGTGAGGCGGATCCAGCGGCGGATGCGCGGCAGGCTCATGCCCTGCAGGTTTGCGAGTCCGCCGAACTGCCGCCGCAGGTGCGGCGCCCCGCGCATGTCCATCCAGAGGATGCAGTCCATGAGGGCGCGCCCCTCGCGGTCGACCGGCACGGTGCCCTCGCCCTGGGTGCTGCAGCATACGGCGACGATCTCGGATGCCGGGCCCACGTGGCGGGCAAGAAGTCGCCGGGTCGCGGCGACCAGCGCTCGCCACCAGTCGTCCGGCGCCTGCTCGGCGCCGCCGCCCGGCAGCACGCGCAGGCTCACGGGCTCGCTTTCCCACGCGGCCACTCGCCCGTCGATGCCGATGAGCGCGACCTTGGCGCCCGACGTGCCGAGGTCGACGGCGAGGATGTACTTGCCGAGCATCCGGCTCAGGCGACCGCGAAGGCCTGCTCGAGGTCACGCATCAGGTCGCCGGCGTCCTCGATGCCCACGGAGTAGCGGACCAGGCCTTCGGGGATGCCCATCGCCTCGCGCTCCTCGGCGCTGCACTCGACGTGACTCGTGGTCGCCGGCACGCCGGCGAGCGTCTCGACGGCGCCAAGATTGGCGGCAAGGTGGGCGAGACGCAGCCGCGGCAGGACCCGCTTGACCGCCTCGAAACCGCCCTCGAGCATGAAACTGAGCATGCCGCCGTAGCCGCGCATCTGCTTGGCCGCGATGTCATGGTGCAGGTGCGTCTCGAGGCCCGGGTAGAAGACGGCCGCCACGGCCGGCTGGTCCGCGAGCCAGCGCGCGATCGTCAGGGCGTTCGCGTTTTGCTGGCGTACGCGCAGGGCGAGGGTCTTCATGCTGCGGATCAGCAGGTAGGCGGCCATCGGGTCGAGCGACGCGCCGGTGATCTCGCGGTAGTGGTAGACCTTGGCGATCAACGGCGGAGCGCCGCAGAGCACGCCTCCAAGCGCGTCGGCGTGACCGCTGAGGAACTTGGTGGCGCTGTGCAGCACGAGATCGGCGCCCAGCGCCAGCGGGTTCTGGTTGATCGGCGTCGCGAAGGTGTTGTCGGCGACGACGATGGCTCCGACCTCGTGCCCAGCCGCCGACAGCCGGGCGATGTCCATCACCTTGAGCGTCGGGTTGGTCGGCGACTCCAGGTACACGAGGCTGCAGCCCTCGGTGATCGCCGCCTCGATCTGCTCGTGGTCGCTGGTGTCGCAGAGGTCCACCCGCACGCCGATGCGCGGCAGGAAATCGACGAATAGCTGATTGGTGCCGCCGTAGGTGTCCTTGATCGAAACAACGCGATCGCCCGGCGCGAGCAGCGCGAACAGGGTATTGCTCACGGCCGCCATGCCCGTGGAGAAGCTGGTCGCGGCTTCGGCGCCTTCGAGGATCCGCACCTTCTCCTCGAAGGCGTGCACGGTCGGGTTGGTGTTGCGGCTGTAGATATGGCCTGGCGCACGACCGAGAGCCACGTCGAGCCACGCGTCCACGTCCGGGTAGCCGAAGGCTGCACTGTACACGATGGGTACTTGCGTCGCGCCGTGGGCGAGCGAGGCTTGCTCGCCGGCCCGCACGGCGAGAGTGGCGGGCGCAAGGTCCGTGCTCGAGCCGTCTTGTGTAGACCGCTTCATATCAACCATCAAGAGACTCCTTGTGTGCGTCGCGCGGGGGCAAGCCCCGGCCGGACTCCCGATCGTGGCGGCAGCATAGCACCGGGGATATCCATGAGTGCGTGTGGGGTAGGCTGGACCAAGGAAACGAGAGAGGCTCGGCAAGGAGGAAGACGTGGACGTGTTCGAGGCGATCAGATCTCGCTACAGCGTGCGGGGATACAAGCCGGACCCAGTGAGCGACGAGGCGCTGCGGCAGGTGCTCGAGGCGGCGCGGCAGGCGCCGACCGCCGCCAACAGGCAGCCGTTCCGCATCGTCGTGATCCACACCAAAGGCCGCGAGGCGGAGCTGTCGCGAGTCTACGACCGCCCGTGGCTTCTTCAGGCGCCGCTGGTGCTCGCCGTCGTCGCCGTGCCCGGCGAGGCCTGGCGGCGCTCGGACGACAAGCCCTACGACGAGGTCGACGCGACGATCGCCATGGACCACCTCGTGCTCGCCGCGACGGCCTTGGGGCTCGGCACCTGCTGGATCGCCGCCTTCGACCCCGCGGCCGTACGCGAGGTGCTCGCCCTCCCGGACGACGTCGCGCCCATCGCGCTCACGCCGCTCGGGTATCCCGACAAGGACAGGGCGGCGACTGGGCGGCGACCGCTCGAGGAGCTCGTCAGGTACGAGCGTTGGTGAGGGCGCGAACGGGTTGCGCGGTCACGCCCCGTTCAGCAGCTCTGTGACTGTGACGAGACGATAGCCCTTGTTCGTCAATGCCCTGAGGATCAGCGGCAGCGCCGCGCGAGACGCCGAGCGGCTGCGGGACCACACGTGCAGCAGCACGATCGAGCCGGGGTTTGCGTTCTCCGCAACGTACTCCGCCATCGCCCGCGGGTCGTCGGCGATCGCGCGTATCGAGTCGGGCTCGAGGTCCCACATGACCGTCGTGCGGTCGTGCTGCCACAGGTAGTACGGCGCCGACAGAAGTCGCTTGCCGAATGGAGGCCGGAACAGGATCGGACCGAGATACCCCGCGGCGCGGATCACGCGGTCCGTCGACTCCACCTCGCGCGCGACCGCCCCCGTGGAGACGAACACGAGGCGCGCGTGCGAGAAGCCGTGGTTGCCGATCTCCTGCCCGGAGGCGACGAGCGCGCGCAGGGCGGGCCCTTCCTGCTCCGCCGTCGATCCGACGACGAAGAACGTCCCCCGAGCTCGATAGGTGCGGAGGTCGGCGAGCACGGCGTCGACATACGCACCGCTCGGCCCGTCATCAAAGGTCAGCGCCACGACCTTTGTGTCGGTCGTGACGCTGGCTACCTCGTGACCGAGGAGCTGGACGGACCGCGCGTTCATGAGGCGATACGCGCCGAAGCCCACGAGCGCCACAGCGACGAGCAGTGCGACACCGAGGCACACGACTCGACGCCCGAGTCTGGGCGCCCGCCCGACGAGCGGGCGCCAGACCGCCAGCCCCGCGAGCGTCAATATGACGACGAGCGAGAGGCCGGCGATGACGTCCAGATTCATCGGCAGCCTGCTCGACGAGCCGGCGGCCGGCCGTCGCTCATGCGCCTTCGACGCTCGCGAGCACGCGCTCGAAGCGCTCGAGCGCGTCGTCGATCACCCCGTCGGTGTCGGCCATCGAGGTGTACATGCGCGAGCCGGCGAGGGTGATCATACCGGTGGCCGCGTAGGCCGCGCCCATCTCTTCCAGCATGTGCTTGCGCGGCTTCAGCTCTTTGGCCAGACGGAGCGGGTGTTTGAGGTCGAGGAGCATCACGCCCGAGGTCTCGAGATGGACGATCGAGCCCTGGTTGTAGGCGACGAACGGCAGGCGGTAGCGACGGATGATATCGGAGAGGCCGGCGGTCAGACGGTCGCCGGCCCGGCCGGCGATCACCGGCGCGTTGGTGCGCTCCATCTCGGTGATCGCGAAGTAGCCGGCGGCGCAGCTCAGCGGGTTGGCGCTCAGGGTGCCGCCGACGTAAGCCCGCTCGCCGCTCTTGCCGCCGATGCCGGAGGCGAAGCTCAGCATCACGTCGCGGCGGCCGCCGACGCCGCCGGCCATCGGGTAGCCGCCCGTGATGCACTTGCCGAAGACGGTCAGATCGGGGCGCACGCCGAAGTATCCTTGCGCCCCGCCTAGCCCAAGACGGAACCCCGTCACGACCTCGTCGAAGATGAGCAGCGCGCCGAACTCGTCGCAGAGCTCGCGCACGCGGGCGTTGAACTCGAACGGGACAGGCCTGGTGCCGCTCTCCGGCCCGATCGGTTCTACGATGACTGCGGCCGTGCCGCCCAGCGCTTTGTTCTCGATCAGCTTGCGGCGCAGCGCCTTGAGGTCGTTGGGGTAGACCTCGCGCGTGCGCGCGGTGGCGCCAAACGGGATGCCCTTGGCCTCGAACCGCCAGGTGCCGGGCACGTGCAACCCGTACACCATCTGATCGCTCCAGCCGTGGTAGGCGCCGCCGATCTTGATCACCCACTTTTTGCCGGTGTGTGCGCGCGCCGCGCGGATGGCGGCCATCACGCTCTCGGTCCCCGATCCGAGCATGCGAAACATCTCGCAGGACGGCATCAGACGGTTGACCAGCTGCGCCAGCTTGAGCTCGTACTCATGGAACAGCCCCGTGACCGGACCCGAAGCGGCGACCACCTCCGCGACTTTCTCGCGAAGCGGCGCGTAATTGCTGCCGAGGACGGTGGGACCGCCGGCCTGGAGGAAGTCGATGTACTCGTTGCCGTCCACGTCCCAGAGGCGAGCGCCCTCGGCCTTCTCGATGGCGAGAGGGAAGGGGAAGTTGAAAGCGAGGTTGTGCTGGACGCCGCCGGGGATGAGCTCACCGGCTTCGTCGGTGAGCTCCTTGCTGCGGCGGCACTGCGTCTCGAAGTAGTCGAGGTAGCCGGCCATGGCGTCCCGCCTGATTGGACGCAGCGGCTGGCTCACGAGCGCCAGCAGGCGTCGTGAGACGGCCTCGACGTCCGGGTAGGCGCTGATGGCGTAGCCGGCGAGCTGGGCGCCGGACGGACCGGACGGCGCGACCGTCGTGGCTGCGGCAGGCGCCGGAGACGCAGTCTCCGCCGCCTCCGCCGCCTCCCGTGCGGCGACGAGCTGCCTTTCGAGCTTCTTCTCGTCGCCGCGCAGCTTGGCGAAGGCGATCTCGCGGATGGGCGCCGGGATCCTGCGCACCTTGTCGGCAGTCATGAGCGCCAGCAGGTAATCGAGCGCCACCTTCTCGAGCAGCGCCAGGTTGAAGACGGCGCGCTCCGGATCGCCGCCCAGGACCAGTACGCCGTGGTTGGCGAGGATGAAGGCGTTGGCGCCGCTGGTCACCGTGCGCCGCACGTTCCTCTTGAGGAACGAGGTGCCAGAGGGCGCGTAGTCGATGATCTCCACCGAGCGCCCCAAAAAGCGTACCTGCTCGTCGAACAGCGCCGGGATGGGCCGGCGCACCAGAGCCAAGGCACTGGCGTAGGGCTGGTGCGTGTGGATGATGGCGTTGACGTCGGGGCGCTCGCGGTAGACGGCCGCGTGCATGCCCGCCTCGATGGAAGCCTTCAGCGTCCCCTCGAGGCGCTTCTGCTCGAAGTCGAGCACGACGATGTCGTCGGCGTGCATCTTGGCGTAGTCGTAGTTGGACGGCGTGACGGCGAACGCGTCTCCACCGGCCACGCGCACCGAAACGTTGCCTTCCGTCGCCTTGAGGTAGCCGCGCTCCAGCAGCGCGCGGCACGTAGAGACGACCTGCTCGCGCGCGGACGTGTACTGCCGCATCGTCTGGTCCTTTCGTCGCCGCCACGACCATTCTTCCCTCCGGCCGCGGGCGAGTCCACCGCCGGCCGTGGCGCTCGGCAGGCGACGTCTCAGCGCATGGTGTCGCGCACCGCGGCCGCGAAGATGCCGATGCCGGCTTTCTGGCGTTCGTGCCAGGCCACGGACTGCCACGGGTCCCACGCATAGCCGGAGGTGGTCGCGACCTTGCTCCCAACGGCCACTTCCAGTCCCACCCGGCCGACCGGCGAGGTCGCCACGGTGCCGTCGTGGCGCACGACGAGAGCCCGCCGCGACGACGGGTCGGCGAAGCCGATAAGTGCATAGGGCAGGCGGATCTCCACACAGTCGCCGGCCGCCCACGTCACGCGGCAGTCGAATCGCGAGTCGGCCGGATCGGCGGTTCCGAAGCGCAGTCTGCCCACGTCGAACCATTCGACCGGCAGGCGTCGGCCGGTGCTCGGCACGACCAGCGGACGGTTCGTGATCTGCCTCTGCAGGTGCCACACCCCGACGCCGGGTCCCGGCGCATACGCCGGCGTCACGTGGGTCAGGAAGTGCCGCCCGAGGCCGTACGTCACCCAGTAGGGGTCGTCGCGCGACGATACGAGTGACGACCCCTGGCGCCCGGGACCGAGCACGATGGCGTAGTCGGCCTCGGGGTCGGCGTTCGCCAAGCCCGGCAGCCCGCGGTTGCCGCCGGGCAGCACATCGACGCCGACGGTAACGGCCTTGCGCTGCCAGACCGAGGGGTCGTCGAGGACAAGGCGCAGGTAGAGGTAGCCCTCGTCTTTGATGGCTCGCACCTCGCGCAGGGCGCCTCGGCTCTCTTCGATCACTTGCGAGCCGTTGGAGAGCCATTCGCCTCCGTTGCCATCCACCGTGACCACGGGCCGCACGCCCGGGTCGGTGGCTACCAAACCGAAATGCTCCTCGTTGGTCAGAGGATTGAGCCACAGCTGGCGGCGGCCCTTCGGGAGCTCGTAGTCGACCGTGTTCCAGGTGAACTTGAACCACTCGTCGGCCCACTCGAACACGAAACCACCGGCACAGCCCTGGGCGCGGATGATGCGCAGCAGCTCCGCGTCGATGGCCATCGCCTGTTGCTCGGAATGGTCGCCCTGAGAACGGCCCAACGGTCCCCCGTGCGCGGTGCCGATGGACGACGGCACGCCGAACTCGGTGATCATGACCGGCATGCCCGCGTGGTGGCTACGGAGCGCCGCGAGGTACCCGGCGTACGGGTCGAGCCGGCCCTGATAGCGGTACTTCCGCAGGGCCGCCTCGTGACGCTGGAAGTCGGGGTAGTACGGGTATGCATGGTAGCTCGCGAAGAAGCCGGCCGGCCACGCCGCGCCGGCGCGGATGTGCGCGGCGTCGACGCCCACGAGGTCCTCCCGAGCCAGCGGCTCGGCGGGATGCGCCAGCGGATCGGTGGTCGGCCAGTTCGTGAACGTGAGCGGCATGGTGAGGCCGCGCGCGGCCTCGTCGGAGGCGCAGCGGTCGAGGGCCATCGCCAACCAGGACTCGGTGGGCGACGCGTCCGCCGTGGACGAGAAGAAGGTGCCCTCGAATACGCGGCGGCCGGCGTTCTTCTCGTCGGATGCACGCGTCGCCCGAGGGTCCCATTCCACGCCGAGCGAGTACGCAAGGAGCCAGGGGCTCACGTCCGCGGTCCAAGTCCCGGAGGCCGCGCCGCGCCGCGCGGACCTGCGCAGCTCGCCGTGGACTGCCTTGACGCAGTCGTCGATCTCGCGGAGGAAACCGAGGCGCACTGCAGGCGCGTACAGGTCGCGCGCGGCCAGGAACTGCTCCTCGGGGATCCAGACGCCCTGGACGAGGTAGAGCGGGGCGTCCGTATGCGCCCGGTTGTAGGCGGCCAGCTGCGCGTAAAAGCAAGGTCGCAGGATCGTGTACACGCGGATCGCGCGCAGCCCGAGGGCCGCCATCTGGGGGAACCAGCGGCGGTAGTCGGAGGCACGCGTCGCAAGCTGCCCGGGCAGCGTGCCCGGGATCGTGGAACCGAGGTTGACGCCGGCGATGAACGAGCGCCGGCCGGAGGCGGTCTGCAGGTAGAGCTTGTCGCCCTCCGTGAATGCCAGCCGCGACAGACCCGCGCGCTCGTCGGGACGCGGCGCCCACGAGTCCGGCGCCGGCGAGCTCGCCGTCGGCGAGGAGCCGCAGCCCGCCATGGCGCCCGCTAACGCCAGGGCGAGAAGCGCCGGAAGCAGCAGCGACAGCGCCTTCGCCGCTCCGACCTCCGTCCGGTAACTCGCGTGCCGACATCCCTGCATAGGACTCCCTGTCGGCACGAGCCTGCCGCTGCGTTAGCAGTTCCTTGTGCATCGCGCTCTCCTGCCGATAACTATCACGCCGGAGGGCGGGCAGGTTCCGCAGGCTGGAGAGAGGTCTGGATGAAGTTCGACGCTCTGATGATCGCCGTGGCGCTGCTCTACCTGACCAGCATCGCGCTCATCGTCGTGACCGTGATACACGGCAGCGTGCGTACCCGGCGCGAGCGAAGGCGAGCGCTCGTCATCGCGCGTCTTCGCGAGCCGGTGGAAGCATGCGTCCTGGAGGGAAAGCCATTGCCGCGCGTCCCGCAGAATGAACTGGACGCGCTGCTCGAGCTGGTGCTTCGCTACATGAGCGTCGTCCGCGGCCGCGATGCCGAGCGGCTGACCGACGGCCTGGCGGAACAAGGCGCGGTGGCAGATCTGATGCAGCGCCTCCACGCGCGTCCGGCCTGGCGGCGGGCGGAAGCCGCGGAGACGCTCGGCCGACTCCGCCTGCGAGCCGCCGTACCCTCTCTGGTGGCCGCGCTGGACGACCCGAGCGAAGACGTGCGCACCGTGGCCTCGCGCGGCCTCGCCGCCATCCGTGACCCGGCGGCGGTGCCGGCCCTCGCGCGCGCCCTCGCCGACCCGTCCCGCTGGACGCTGTCCCTGATCGCCGAGAACCTCATGGCGATGGGGCCTTCCGCTGTCCCGCCCCTGCTCGACCTGATGCGAAGCGACGAGCACAATGTGCGCGTCGCCGTGGTGCAGGTCCTCGGCGAGATCCGCGACCCGGCAGCCACGCCGGCGTTGATCGCGGTGCTGCACGAGGGCGACCTCAACCTGCGCGCGCAGGCTGCGGCGGCCCTCGGCAAGCTCGGTGGGCCGGATTCCGAACGCGAACTTCGGGCCGCGCTGGAGGATCCTGAGTGGCAGGTCCGCGCCCAGGCCGCCAAGGCCCTTGGGCGCGTCGCCCACCCGGACGCCGCCTCGAGCCTCGCGTCCGCCATGCCGGACGACAACTGGTGGGTGCGTGTCAACTGCGCGGAGTCGCTCGCCCGCCTCGGCGCCGAAGGTCGACGTCAACTGGAGCTTCTCACCCGTCACGACGACCGCTTCGTGCGCGATCAGGCGAACGCGGTGCTGGATGTCTACGGAGTCAGGGCGGCCGGCTGATGGACTCCGTGATCCGCAGCATCAATGACGTCGTCCTGACGTACTTCTTCGCTATCAACCTCGTCTACACGCTGCTGCTCGTCATCTCGGTGCGCGAGTCGCGACAGCACGGCCGGCGCATGGGATTCGGCGGCTACGACGTGATCTTGCGCTCGCCGTTGACCCTGCCGATCTCGGTGCTGATGCCCGCCTACAACGAGGAGAACACCATCGTGCAGGCGGTCCAGGCCCTTCGCCTGCAGAAGTACGGAGAGTTCGAGATCGTCGTCATCGACGACGGGTCCACGGACTCCACGCTGAGCCGGCTCGTCGCGGCGTTCGAGCTCGAGAAAGTGGACCGCCCGCTGCGGCTCACCCTCCCCTGCAGCAGGCCACACGCCGTGTACATCTCGCGTCACGTCGCCAACCTCACCGTGGTCGCCAAGGAGAACGGCGGCAAGGCCGACGCCCTCAACGCGGGCGTCAATGCCGCCCGGTTTCCCCTTTTCTGCGCCATCGACGCAGACGCCATCCTGGAACGCGACGCGCTGCTGCGCGTGGTCAAGCCCTTCATGGACCGGCCGCGAGAGACAGTGGCCTCGAGCGGCATCGTGCGAGTGGTCAACGGCTGCACGGTACGAGACGGGACGGTGACGGAAGTCCGCGCGCCCCGCAACCACCTCGCGGTGCTTCAGGTGGTGGAGTACCTGCGCGCCTTCCTCACGAGCCGCACCGGCTGGAGCCGTATCCGCTCGTTGTTCGTCATCTCGGGCGCGTTCGGCGTGTTCAAGAAGGAGGCCGTCCTCCAGGTTGGCGGGTACCGTACCGATACGGTCGGCGAGGACATGGACCTCGTACTGCGCCTGCACCGGCTGTACCGCGATCGCCGCGAGCGCTACCGGATCGTGTTCATCCCCGACCCGGTGGTGTGGACGGAGGCTCCCGAGAACCTGCGCACGCTCCGCGGGCAGCGGAACCGCTGGCACCGCGGGCTCCTCGAATGCCTGTGGGCCAGCCGGCGGATGGTCGCCCGGCCGAAGTACGGACCTGTCGGTCTCTTCGGCCTCCCCTACAACCTCCTGTTCGAAGCAGTCGGGCCGCTGGTCGAGGTGAGCGGCTACGCGATCCTCGTCGTGTCCATCGCCATGGGCGTCGTCGGGATCCAGTTCGTCGTCCTCTTCTTCCTGCTGGCCGTCGGCTACGGCGTGTTCCTCTCGGTGGCCGCCGTGCTGCTGGACCAGGCGAGGGCCGGCCGCTACGGTTCGCGGCACGACCTCGCCAGGCTGCTGCTCTTCACGGTCGTGGAGAACTTCGGCTACCGTCAGCTGCAGGCCTTCTGGCGAGCCCAGGCTACGGTCGACTTCTTGCGCAAGAAACAGGGCTGGGGCGAGATGCACCGCATAGGGTTCGAGAGCGGCGCGCAGCCTCGGGAGCAGACCCGGACGCAGTCGGCGAACGGCAGCTAGTCCCGGCGGCGAGCGAGCAGCGCGCGTACCCGCGCCCGCAGCTCGCCGATGACGAACGGCTTGGTCAGGTAGTCGGCCACGCCCAGCTCGAAGCCCGTCAGGACGTCGTCCTCGCCGCCCCGGGCGGTCAGCACCAGCACCGGCACGTCCTGCCGGTGAGCCGCGTCGCCTCTCAGTTCACGCAGCACCTCGAAGCCGCTGAGCCGCGGCATCATGATGTCCAGCACGAGCAGGTCGGGCGCAAGCGCATCGTACCGGTCGAGAGCCTCCTGTCCGTCTGCGGCGACGTGCACGGTGTAACCGTCGCTCTCCAGCGCGTGGCGGAGCAGGCTCTGCAGGTCCGGGTTGTCTTCGGCGATGAGGATGACCGGCGGCATCGCGCCTCGGATCTCTCAGTTGACATGTGCGGCCCCAGCCCGTCACGACACGCAAGCTGCGGCCGCGCCGAGGCGTCTGACGGCCGAGTATTCGCGGCGCGGGGTGAAAAGCCTACCCGCCGGGCGCGTCAGCTCTCCGGAATACGCAGGTACGCCGAGAGCGCCGCCAGCCCGCCCTCGAGCACGTCGCGGCCACAGGCGTAGCCGAGGCGGAAGGCGTGCTCTTCGCCGAAGGC
>JADGPQ010000263.1 GCA_017882325.1 Thermoleophilia bacterium | reverse complement strand
GAGCTGCCGACCATCCGCTCGGTCGCCGAGGCGGTCGCCATCTGTAATCGCTGCGGTAATTGCCAGGCGGGGTGCCCGGTGTACGCAGAGACCCGCACCGAGACCGGCGTCGCTCGCGGCAAGGTCCAGCTCGCGGCGGCTATCCTGAGCGGCGACCTGCCGGTGGACCGCGAGACGGCGGCCGCGTTCTCGACCTGCACGACGTGCATGGCGTGCGAAGAGGCGTGCCCGTCCGGGGTGCCCGTGGTCGACATCGTGGCCGCGGCCCGGGCTCAGATCGTGGAGAAGCGGGGCCTGCCGTGGATGAAGCGCGTGGTGTTCGGCGGCGTGAGGCGGCCGGGCATCCTGCGGGCCGCGGCCGACGCCGCGGCCCGTCTGCAGGGCGCGGCCTTCCAGCCCGCGGCCGACCGCGACCTTAGGCGTCTGCGCTTCCCCTACGGGCTTGCGGCACGGCGCGCGTACCCGCCGCTGGCCGCGCGCCCGTTCGCGCATCCCGGTGCGCGGACGACGGCCGGCGCTGGGCCGCGCGTGCTCCTCTTCCCGGGCTGCATGGTCACGTACGTGTATCCGGGCATCGGTCGCGCCGCGGTCGACGTGCTCGAACGGGCGGGCATCGACGTCGTCATCCCGCCCGAGGCGGCCTGCTGCGGCGCGCCGCTCGAGGCGCACGGCGACCTTGTGGGCGCGAGGGAGCTCGCGCGGCTGCAGCTCGACCAGTTGGAGAGTCTGGAGCTCGATGCGCTCGTGGCCGCTTGCCCTACCTGCACGAGCTCGTTCGTCCAGCGGTATCCGCGGCTGCTCGCGGGTGAGCCGCGGTACGCTGCGCGGGCGCAGCGGCTCGCGGCACGTACTTACGACGTCACCAGTTACTTGGTCGACGTCCTCCACGTGGATCCGCCGGCCGGGCGGCTCGCGGCGACCGTGACCTATCACGACCCCTGCCACCTGGCGCGCGGCCTCGGCGTCACGCGGCAGCCGCGCGAGCTGCTCGCCGGCATCGCCGGGGTGCGCCTCAGTGAGATGCGTGAGCCCTCGCGCTGCTGCGGAGGCGCCGGGTCGTTCTCGCTCGCGCACCAGGAGCTCTCGCTGGCCATCGGGGCGCGCAAGGCCGCCGACATCGTCGGCACCGGCGCCGAGGTCGTGGCCACGAGCTGCCCCGGCTGCCGCATGCAACTCGCCGACGTGCTCAGCCAGGCGGGCGACAATCGCCCCGTGGCGCATGTCGTCGAGCTCCTGGCCGCCGCTGCGCGGGTCTGAACCGGCGCTCCCCGGGTATCCACGAGTCACGACTGCGATCGCCGGAGGTGACCAATGATCATCCATATGTCCATCCATACGCCGAGGCCCGGCAAGGAAGAGGACCTGATCGCCTCGATGCACCGCTTCGGCGCGGCCGGCGCGGGTCAGCAGGGCTTCATCGAGGGGCTCGTGCTGCGCGACACCCGCAGCGGCCGCCTCGTCGGCGTGGCGCGGTGGGAGGACGAGGCCTCGTGGCGCGCCGGCGTCGAGGCCATGCGCGTTGCGGTCGCCGACGACCCGTTCGACGAGTGGGAGGACGGCGACACCGAGGGCTTCGCCCTCGAGGAGGTGTGAGCGGGGGGCCGGAGCGACGCCTGTTCCCGCTCCGGCCTCTTGCGGAACGCATTTGTATCGCGGCTCGTTGCATCTTGCAGAGAGTCGCGGCGGCTCGATTCCGTATCGTGAAGCGGGAACATCCGGGGAGGTCCCAGTGGAAGGTTTGGTTGACAAGGTCGTTCTGGTCACCGGCGGTTCGTCGGGGATCGGCGAAGCGTGTGCGCGGCGCCTGGCCGCGGAGGGCTGCGCCGTGATGGTCGCCGGGCGCGACGAAGCGAAGACTCGCAGCGTCGCCGAGAGCCTGCTGCCCGAGGGCAAGCACGGGTGGGTCACGGGCGACGTGCGCGAGGTCGGCGACTGCCGGGCGCTCGTCACCGCCGCCATGGAGCGGTTCGGCCAACTCGACGTGCTCGTCCACTGTGCCGGCGTCTTTGATGAGCGCCCCACAATAGACGTGAGTGAGGAGGACTGGGACGCGGTCCTTGATACCTGCCTCAAAGGCGCCTTCTTCACGATGCAGGCCGCTCTGGCGCCGATGGTCGAGGCCGGCGGCGGCGTGATCGTCGTCATCGCCAGCGACTCCGGGCACCACGGCGAGCCCGGCGCGGCGGCGTACGCCGCCGCCAAAGCCGGGCTCATCAACGTGGTGCGCACCCTGGCGCACGACCACGGGCCGGACGGCGTGCGCGTGGTCGCCGTCTCGCCGGGGATCATCGAGACACCGATGCTCGCCGCCGCCATCGCCGCGGCCGACGATCCCGGTGCGTATGCGGCCCAGCAGGCCGACGGGTACCCCGTCGGTCGGGTCGGCCGCCCCGCGGAGGTCGCCGCCGTGGTCGCCTTTGTCGCCAGCGACGAGGCGAGCTTCGTCACCGGCGACTCGTGGCTCGTCGACGGCGGGTACTGCGCCTGAGCAGGTCGCGCCGTGCGACGGGTCTGAGCTGACCCGACGGAGAGGCCGAGCCGGGCCGTTCCCACTCGCGCCGCCCCCGCGCATCTGCGAGGATTGCCGCGATGGCCACTCCCGCGACGATGACGCACAGCTCACGACGTATGGCGCTCGCCGCCGACATCCTGCTGTTCAGCGTCGCCATCTTCTGGGGCAGCAACTTCGTCTTCATCAAGTCGGCCGTGGAGCGCACGACCATAGTCGCCGGAGGCAGCATCGTCGGCGGAACGATGCTCTACATCTTCTTGCGCTACGTGGTCGCCACCGGCATCTTCGCGGCGGCGCAGCCGCAGAGCTGGCTCAAGGCCTCGCGGCGCGACTGGAAGATGGGCGGTCTGCTCGGCGCCTTCTACCTGTCCGCCCTCATCCTCCAGACCATCGGGCTGCAGCGCACCTCACCCGGCGTCTCGGGCTTCATCACCGGGATGAGCGTTGCCATGGTGCCCTTTCTCTACTGGGCCGTCGCGCGCCGCTCTCCGGGCAAATGGCAGATCATCGGCGCCGTCATCGCCACCATCGGCCTGGGGGCGCTCTCGCTTCAAGGGGACTTCTCCATGCGCTGGGGCGACGCCATCACGCTCCTCGCGACTCTGCTGTACGCCTTGCACATCATGACCACCGGATTCTTCGCGCCCAAGGTCGAACCCGCGACGCTGGCCGTCACGCAGATGATCGCGTCGACGGCGGCGCTCGTCGTGCTCACGCCGCTCTTCGTCCACATCACCTTCGACCTGCCCTGGCAGGTATGGGCCGCGGTCGTGTGGACGGCCCTGAGCGGCACCATTTACGCCTTCTTCATCCAGAGCTGGGCGCAGCGCTACACGACGTCAACGCATGCGGCCATCCTGCTCGGCTTCGAGAGCGTGTTCGCGGCGCTCGCCGGCATCGCCTTCGGCATGGACTCCCTGACCTGGCGCCTGCTGGTCGGCGGCTCC
>JADGPQ010000262.1 GCA_017882325.1 Thermoleophilia bacterium | reverse complement strand
TTGAGTCAGGCCGGCGCTATCCGAGCCACGAGCCGAGTCTGCTGATTAGGACCGTCATCACAACATTCCGGGTCACTGGTTCACTCGCTGACTTCTGGCACCGCTCCGGGTGATTCGGGAGACCGCATCGTCGAGAGCAGCCAGACCAGCATCCCGAGAGAAATCACCGTGAGCGTGCCGATCGGCAGGACCACGCCCCAGGCCGCCGTCTCGCCACGGGCCGTCTGTACGACCGGCGTGATCAGTATCGGCACACCCGTCAGCATGAGGAAGACGATCATCATCGGCGCCAGAGTGTACGCGAGCGGAATGCGTCTGAGCAGAAGTACCCCGGTGGCGATGACTGCCGGCAGAAAGAACCCCAAGTCGAGAACGTGGACGGGATTGGTCGGCGAACCCATGTCGACGAGACTCTGCGGCCTAGTGCCGGCCAAGAGGGCGGGCACATCCTGGGAGAGCCAGAGCACGCCGAAGAGTGCTGCCGTGACGATCAGGAACCAAGCGACGACGGTGACGGCACGGCGACTCGCGAAGCGCTCAGCTACGGTCACGTGGTCGACGGCGGCGACGCCGCCGATGAGCGCGTAGATGCAAAGCCCGAGCACCGCCACCCAGAGCAGGAACAGCGGCCCGAAGGGGATCGAGAAGGCGTAGATCACGTAGTTGTAGACGGTGAACGTCAGCACGCCCAGCCAGAGGAGGTAGGCACGAAGCGAGCCGCGCAGCGCCAATGCCGCAAGGATCAGAAGCGCCGGCGACGCAAGCGCCAAATTGGCCACGTCCTGCGCCAGTGCCTCCGGTAGAAACGCGGAGGTCAGACCGGAGTAGATGCTATCTGCGGTCAGCGCGATCACGCTGCCGGCCACGGCCAGGATACCTGCCAGAATCGAGAGCCACAGCCAGGCGGCGGCGCGATTGGGGACGACGTCGTGCTCGCCTGTTCGGGTGGCGCCCTGCCGTGCCATCACGTTCCTCCGTTCGCCTGACAGGAAGTGCGCGGTCACTGCGCGACGGTCGCTGCGGCCGCCGCTTTCCGCGACGGAGTGCATCAAGCGTGTCGATGGGCAACTGAGCTGAAAGTCGGAGTTGCCCGCTTCCGCAGATACCCCTCCGCCGGTAACGATAGCCGCTCGTGAGCGGCCGCGTCGACCCGGAGAAGCTCGCCGCGTGGCTGCGCCTCGACGAGGAGGTGGAGCTATGCCGGCCCTGCGCAGTGCGGCCGATTCGCGTGGCTGGCACGGCCTCAACAAAAGGGGATGTGGGTCTGGGAGGAGGACTTGTTGGAGGATGCCCCCCGCACGAGTCGACCTCGTCAAGGTATTCATCCCGGGCGCGGGCAGACCTGGGTCTGCGATCATCTTGTAACCCAAATGCGTGTTCCAAGCCGACTGCCTCGGGTCTCGGCCGGTCCGCGGATACAGCGTGAGTCACACGCCGGAATTGGCAGAACCGACGATTCGACCGCGGGAATCGGCAGCTGTCGGTTCTGGCAGTTGTGTCACCGACCTGCCAGCGCCGCCCGGAGTCCCGCGTCGACCTTCTCCGCCTCGGGAGTCCCGCCTCTTCTCTCAGGCGAGATGTCTCACCATCCGACGGTCGTCCCTGGTGCGCCCCCAAGCTGAAGCTGACGTCGTCCATGAGGCGTTCAATCAGGAGCGGCTCCAAAAGCCTTCAGTCGCTCCGTTCTGCCTCTCCCGGCACCGAGATCCAGGGGTGGCGCCGTGACTCGTAGATCGACGACGTGGGCGGCGGAAACGAGGGATCGGCGAATGCGCCCACCGGCACCTTCGTCACCTCGGGCTGCCCTTCATCACGGTAGAAGACGGTCGCTCCGCAGTGCGGGCAGAAGTGATAGAGATGGACCGTCCCCTCTTCGGAGGTCCTGGCGTACTCGCTGGACTCGCCGCTGACCTGCACCTGGTCACTCGGAAACCTTGCCTGGACGCCGAACGCACTGCCGGTGCGTCGCTGGCAGGCAAGGCAGTGGCACATTGCCACCTTCGTTGGATCGCCTTCGGCTCGCAGCCTTAGCTGCCCACAACTGCAAGAAGCCTCTCGACTAGGCATCGTCACCTTCCTCGTTCGCCGCTCCGACCTCGCGCTCGTCGCGCCTCATACCTTGACGTTACCTCAGCCGCTCTCAGTACGCCGTTGACTGCGCACAGAGCATGCCGGTGACGGCGTCCTGCTGGGAATCGCCTGACTGCCGTGCTGCTACTCAAGCGCTGCCTGGCCGATGGGTGCGGAGCCAGAATCGCCAGAACCGACAGATCCCTCATGTGAGGGTTTGGTGCACAAGGTGAGTCGTGGAACTTCCTCGGGGCCTCGTCGCTGGGCCGGGGTATCGGCTAAGTTGAGTCGCCCCCGAGAGCCGTCTTGACCAGCGCCTCTACCTCAGAGCCGTCCAGCGTCTTCTCGCGCATGAGGGCGCCGGCGACGAGGCCGACGGCGAGCCAGAAGTAGGAGTCGCGGGAGCCAGGCTACCGGGTCGAGGACTGGACCTGGGAGGCGCGGCGGGTGCCGAACTCGGTGACGGGCGAGCAAAGGCCGGCTGCCGCCTCCATGCCTCTCTGGCGCAACACGAATGCGCTCACGCGGCAGCTGTTCTGACAGTACCTGCGGCGCACATTGCTGCTCTCGAAGAGCTCCCCGCAGTGCTCGCAGAGGCGCTCCTCGACGGGCCTGCACGCATGGTGGCTGCGCCGGGCTTGCCTGACTTCCCTGGTATCGTGAAGCGAGCAATGGACGGAGTCATTGTAGATCGAGAGCCGGGTGCCGCAGCCCGCGCAGGTTATGCGCGGTGCGTTGGGCAGACCAAGGGACAGGAGCGAGGCGCTTGAGCGATCTTCCGGAGCTCTCGACCGCTCGCCTGCGTCTGCGCAGCTGGTCGCGCGCTGACAGGGTACGCTTTGCTGCCATCAATCAAGACCCGCGCGTCACCGAGTTCCTTCCTTCTCCGTTGACGCGCGAACAAAGCGACGCGATGGCGGATCGGATCGAGGCCAGGTTCAAGGAACGCGGCTTCGGGCTTTGGGCCGTTGAAGTCGTCGACACGGCTCCGTTCATCGGGTTCGTGGGACTGTCGGTACCCTCGTTCGACGCGCCATTCATGCCCGCCGTCGAAGTGGGGTGGCGCCTTGATCACGGATACTGGGGACGCGGCTACGCCACCGAGGCCGCCCGAGCGTCCCTCCGCTACGGATTCGACGTCCTGGGCCTCGGCGAGATTGTCTCCTTCACCACTGAGAACAACGTGCGTTCGAGGCGAGTGATGGAGCGTATCGGGATGACGCGCGCCCTGCCGATGGCCTCGTTCACGACCGTAGAGTTCCGCTCGTCGGGGCCTCTTCTCCGGAGATTCGGCGGGGCGGTGCGCGAAACGGCGTAGCGAGTGGACGTCGAGATCGCGGTCACCATGGGGGCTCGGGCGTCACGGCTTTCCGGCTGCGCCGCGAAGCTTGTCGGCAGTCTTTGCGG
>JADGPQ010000261.1 GCA_017882325.1 Thermoleophilia bacterium | reverse complement strand
CGATCACCGAGGAGGAGGCCTTTGGCGTCGACTCCGCCGAGAGAAGCATCGCGCGGGTGAGCGGCGACAAGACGGCCGCTTCATATCTCAACTTCCTCATCGTCAACGGCGGGGTGATCATGCCGGTCTTCGGCGACCCCAACGACGCCGTCGCGCTGGGCACGCTGCAGCGCCAGTTCCCCGCCCGCAAAGTGGTCACCGTGCCCGGCCGCGAGATCGTGCTCGGCGGCGGCAACGTGCACTGCATCACGCAGCAGCAGCCGCGAGGCTGACGGGCAGCGGGCCGCGACTCACTCGCGCCCCGCACGGGGGCGCCAACGCTCATCACCCGCCGGGCGGCGCCCCGCCGTCCACGAGCTCCTTGCCCCAGGGCTCGCAGTCCTGCTCGTGCAGGTAGCCGCGCCGGCTGAAGAAGGCGCGCGACGGCTCATTGTCCACGAGGATCTGCGTCTTGGCCTTGAGTGCGCCGAGCACGCGAAAGCGTTCCTCGAGCTCGTCCATGAGGGCGTCGGCGACGCCCTGGCGCCGCCGCTCGGGAAGCACCGCAAGGTGGTACACGTAGGCGCGGCGGCCGTCCCAGCCGCCCATCACCGTGCCGACGACGCGCCCGCCGGCGTCGTGCGCGACCAGGAACAGCGCGGGGTCGCGCGCAAGCTTGAGCTGCGTGCCCTCCGGTCCGTCCGAGGGCCGCATCCACAGGTCGCCGCGCTGCCAGAGGACGTGGACCACGGGGTAGTCGTCCATGGTGAACTCGACGATGGTGACGTCGTTGCGGTCTGTAGGCATCGGACTCCTTTCGGCTGTGCCGATTCTAGCGGCACAACGCCCGCGATTGGAGCGGACGCCCCGGCGGTACAATGGGCACAGCCGTACCCGGAGCCCGGAGGCAGGCTCGTGGACGCTCTCGACCTCATGCCGACGCGACGCAGTGTCCGTCGCTTCGCCACCCAGGACGTCTCGGTCGACAATGAAGTGAGCAAGGTCAGCTAAGAGCGCTTCGGCAAGCGCTCACGCTACGGGGAGGCCGACGCTATGGAAGCAGGCAAGACGCGCGAGGAGCGCATTCAGGACACCGCCCGGCAGATCTTCGCAGCCACCCGCGAGGACAAGCCGTCGCTACTCTCGCCCGAGCGCTGGCAGGGCGAGATGATGGATTGGGCCATGGCGGACGAACGTCTCAAGGTCGAGATGCTGCGCTTCGTCGACGTCTTCCCCACACTGCGCAGCCGCCGCGAGATGAGCCGCCACTTGCGCGAGTACTTCACGCGGCAGGGCGTCGCGGCGCCCAAGGTCCTGCGCTGGGGCATCAGCCTCGCGGGAGACCGCTCGCCGGTGGCTCCGCTGGCGAGCGGCGTGATCAAGCGGCAGCTGAAGGGCTTCGCGCAGCGGTTCATCGTGGGCCGGGACGCGCGCAGCGCCATCCCGGCCCTCAAGGCGCTGCGCGACCACGGCACGGGCTTCACCCTCGACGTGCTCGGCGAGGCCTCAGTCAGCGAAGCCGAGGCTAACGTCTACCAGCAGACGTACCTCGCCTTGCTCGACGGCCTCGCCGGCACGGCTGCGGCCTGGGCGCCGCAGCCCGTGGTCGACGACAGCGCCTGGGGGCTCCTGCCGCGGGTCAATCTCAGCCTGAAGATCACCTCGCTGTACTCGCAGCTCGACCCGGTGGACTTCGCCGGCAGCGAGACGGCAGTGAAGGAGCGCCTGCGGCCCATCTTCCGCAAGGCCATCGAGACGGGCGCGGCCCTCACCCTCGACCTCGAGCAGTTCCGCTACCGCGACCTCACGTTCGGCGTGTTCACGTCCCTGCTCGACGAAGAGGAGTTCCGCGGCTACCACGACGCCGGGGTCGTGCTGCAGGCCTATCTTCGCGACGCCGAGCACGACCTCGACGAGCTTCTTTCGTGGGCCAGAGAGCGCGACCGCGTGTTCAACCTCAGGCTCGTCAAGGGCGCGTACTGGGACTACGAGACGGTGCTCGCCGCGCAGGAAGGCTGGCCGGTGCCGGTCTTCACGCACAAGCCCGACACCGACGCCATGTACGAGAAGCTGGCGCGGGCGATGCTCCAGGAACCCGCGTACGTCCGACCGGCCTTCGCCACCCACAACGTGCGCTCGCTGGCCGTGGTCATCGAGACGGCGCGCGAGTTCGGGCTCGCCGACCACGCCTTCGAGATCCAAATGCTGCACGGCATGGGCGAGCCCATCAAACAGGCCATTCGTGGCCGGGGCCTGCGCCTGCGCGAGTACGCCCCGGTCGGCGAGCTCATCCCCGGCATGGCCTACCTGGTGCGGCGGCTGCTCGAGAACACGGCCAACGAGTCCTTTCTGCGTCAGACGTTCGTCGAAGGCGCCGCCGTGGAGGAGCTCATCCAGGCCCCGATGGCGTCGCCGGACTTCGGCGCCGAGGCAGCCCGCATTCCCCGCGTCGGCGCCACCGACCCCGACGATCCGGCGCCGTTCGCCAACCAGCCGCACGCCGACTTCTCGCGCCGCGAGAACGGTGAGGCTTACGACTCGGCGCTCGTGGCGGTACGCGGCCGCTTCGGCACGCACTACCCGCTGCGCATCGGCGGCCGCGACATCGAGACCGCGAAGACTCTGGCGTCGGTGAACCCGGCGGCCCCGGACGAGGTGGTCGGCACGGTCGCCTACGGCGGCCGTGCCGAGGCCGAAGCCGCCGTGGCCGCTGCCCAAGCGGCGCTCCCGACGTGGCGCGACACGGCGCCCAAGGAGCGCGCGGCCGTGCTGTTCAGGGCGGCCGAGCTCATGCGCGCCGAGTCGTTCGAGCTCGCCGCCCTCATGACGCTCGAGGCCGGCAAGACGCGCCGCGAGGCAAACGGGGACGTCGACGAGGCGATCGACTTCCTCGAGTACTACGGGCGCGAGACACTGCGCCTGGGCAAGCCCAGGCGCATGGGCCACGTGCCCGGCGAGCACAACGTCTACTTCTATCAGCCGCGCGGCGTCGCGCTCGTCATCGCGCCGTGGAACTTCCCGCTTGCGATCCTCACCGGCATGACCAGCGCGGCGCTGGTCGCCGGCGACCCTGTGATCGTCAAGCCGGCTGGCCCCACGCCCGTGATCGCCGCGCAGATGGCGCGCCTCCTCGAAGCCGCCGGCGCGCCGCCCGGCACGGTCAACTTCCTGCCCAGCCCTGGCGGTGAGGTCGGCGACTTCCTCGTGCGTCACCCGGGCGTGGACCTCATCGCCTTCACCGGCTCCATGGAAGTCGGGCTGCGCATCATCAGCCAGGCGGCCCAGAACCCAGGCGCCGACGGCGTCAAGAAGGTCATCGTCGAGATGGGCGGCAAGAACGCGATCATCGTCGACGCGGACGCCGATCTGGATGTGGCCGTCGGCGAGGTCGTCGTCTCGGCGTTCCACTACTCCGGGCAGAAGTGCTCGGCCGCCTCGCGGGTGATCGTGCTCGAGCCGGCCTACGACGACTTCGTGGCCAGGCTCGTGGAGGCGACCCGCAGCCTCG
>JADGPQ010000012.1 GCA_017882325.1 Thermoleophilia bacterium | reverse complement strand
TTCCGCATCATGGAGAACTTCCACCTGCCCTTCCTGCAGAAGAACCTCAGCGACTTCTGGCGGAGCTGGCACATCTCGCTCTCCACGTGGTGCCGCAACAACGTGTACTTCCCCGTGTTCGGGCTCACCCGCAAAGTCTGGCTGGGCCTGTACGCGAGCATGCTCACCATGGGTCTGTGGCACTACGTCGACCTCAACTGGACCGCGTGGGGCCTGTACCACGGCACGGGGCTCGTCGTACTCTCGCGCTGGGAGCGCTGGAAGAAGAAGCGCAAGAAGGCGCGCAAGAAGGCTGGCAAGTCGCGCGCAGCGCCCTACGAGAAGTACGTGAGCTGGCTGAGCTATCCGGCCACGTTCCTGTACGTGGCGCTAGGCTACGCGTTCGTCTCCACACGCTCGCTGAGCCACGCCCTCAGTATCATCTACCTCGCCTTCCGCCTGCCGCTCGCATGGCTCACGGGTCACGTTCTGTGAGAGCATGGGCGAGGCCGGGGAGGAGACATCTGTGCTGAGAGGATCGCCAGAGCAGCGTTCGCGATGGAGCTCATTGGGCCGCGGCTTTCGCCAGCGGAACCCGCTGGTGCTCGTGGTCGCGGCGCTCCTTGCGGCCGCCGCCCTGTTCGCCTTTCAGGACGTGCTGCTGCAAGGGGAGTTCACGGCCATCTCCCAGGGGCGGTTCCTGCGCATCGCCAACGACGACTACGTGCACATCTCTTACAGGCTCGCTCAACTGAAGAAGCACCCGCCGACTGGGCCGACCATCTACCTGTTCGGCGGCTCCGGCGCGATGGAGTCGATGGTCAGCGAGCGGTCGATGGCCGCGGCGGTGCAGCGTGCCGGCGGCGGCAAGGTGAACGTCGTCAGCCTGTCCGCTCACCAGGAGACCCTGGCTCAGACGCTGGCCATCATCGACAACCTACCGTCGGGCCCTGCGGTGCTCGCCATCGGTCTCACGCCGATGCGTTTCACTACGTCGCCGGCCGCCGACGCCGGCCTGCTCTCCGGCCGGCCGATCCTCGTGCGCAGTCCGCGCCTCGCGCAGCTCGCACCGCGGCTTTACGGCCGCAGCTCGCCGTTCTGGGGAGTCCTTCCAGGCGTGTTCGACTACGCGGGGGCGTATCTTCGCGCGCGGGCCGCCGACGGACCGTTCTGGGGCGTGCGCATCCCCTATGTCGGCCACTACTACCCGGCCGGCGCCAAAGCCGCCCTGCCGCTCGCCAAGCGCCAGGAGATCCTCAAGGTCCTCGCCCGCGACCGGCGACTCTACTCCGAGAACGCAGACTATAACTTCATCGTTTTGAGCGAGGTCCTGCGGCTGGCACAGGAGCGGGGGTACGTGGTGGTCTTCTGGGACCAGCCGCTCAACGCCTCGGCCGCCGGGGCCGATTGGGGCGGCGTCGTTCCGCAATACAGGCGGCGCGCCGAGGCGCTCGCGCGCAGCCGGAGCGTGCCCTACATCCAGCTGGAGCCGGGGCTTGCCCTGCGGGACGCGGATTTCGCCGACCTCTATCACCTGCTGGCGCGCGGCCGCGCGAAGTGGCAGCCGGCCATGGCCAGGCAGCTTGCGACCGCCGTACGCAAGCTCGGGGGCGCAGCGGTGCATTCGCCTCAGGGAATGGCCACGCCGACGCCCACAGGCACACCGGCCACACCGTAGGCGGCGGGCCGGACCCCGCACTCGGGGCGGCTCAGGCGCGGGGCACGTAGCTCTCGTCCGTCCAGCCCTCCGCTACGCGCCGCGTGACGGCGGCGGCGAGCAAGGCGCCGGCCTCGGCGTCGTCCGGCTGCATGACCTCGAACGCCGAGTGCATGTTGCGCACCGGGATGCTGAAGGAGAGCGTTGCCGCCTGACCCGACGCCATGAGCTCCTCGGCGTCGGTGGACGTGCGGCCGGGCAAGGCTTTGATCTGCACCGGGATGCCCTCTGCCTCGGCAACCTCGCGCGCCAGGGCGAGCAGGGCCTGGTTGCTGGCCGCGCCGCGATGCAGCACCGGCCCCGCGCCCAGCCTGACCTCGCCGCCGAGCTTCTTGGCGTCCATGCCCGGGTCGTCGCTGGCGAAGTCCACATCGACGACGATCATCACGTTGGGCTGCCAGCGCAAGGCCATCGCCTTGGCGCCCATGAGGGTGGTCTCTTCGTGCACCGTGGCGAGGGCGGTGAGCTTCGCCGCCGCGGGGGCGGACGCGTAGTGCTCGAAGGCGCGCGCGCAGACGTAGACGCCGGCCCGGTTGTCGAAGGCCGGCGAGGCATAGCGCCCGTTGGCCAGCGGGAGGAAGGCGGCGGGGAACGTGATCGGGTCGCCGATCTGCACGAGCGCGAGGGCTTCGTCGCGGCTCGCGGCGCCGAGGTCGAGCCACTGTTCGTGAAGGTCGGGCGCCTTGGCGCGCTCCTCTTTGGTCATCTTGTGCGAGGGGCGGCGGCCGACCACGCCGTTGACCGGGCCGCCAGGGCCGTGCACCACGAGGTTGCGGCCGGGGAGCAGCTGCGCATCGACGCCGCCGATCTTGTCGAACGAGACGTAGCCCTGCTCGTCGACGTAGGTGACGATGAGGCCGATCTGATCATTGTGAGCCGTGACGACAACGTGAGGCGTGCCGTCGGGGACGACGTCGGCCCAGACGTTGCCCAGCGGATCGCCCGTGGGGGCCGAGATAGCCGAAAGGCGCCTACGCACGATCTCCTGGGCCGGCGCCTCGAAACCGGTTGGCGCAGGCGCCGCGCAGAGGTCACGCAGGAAGTCGAGGTCGGTGGCCATGGGTCCCTCCGCAATCGTTTGTGTGTGGGCGTCTGGCGCCGGCGGCCCGCGCCGCCGCCGCCCCATCCTATCGGCAACGGCGCGCGGGGGCACGCGCACCGGGCGCGGGCTTCGCGCGGCCTCGGCGCCGTAGTATCGTGGTCCCATCGAGAAGCCTGCCGGCATCCCCCGGCGCCGCCCGCCGCGGCGCCGCTCCGCCGAGCGCCGCCGTCAGTTGGGGCGGCGGCGCGGCATCGCGCTTCTCGTCGCCTTTGTCGTCGTCGCCGCCCTCGCGTGGCGCGTCGTGGCCTGCGGCTGTGGCGGGGCCGGCGGCACAGTTGTGACCTACGGCTCCGTGCCGCCGGCCCCGCTGCCGTCCCTCGCCGGCGACGGCGTCAAGGTCGGCACCTTCCTCGGTGACTACTCGCGCCGGTTCTACGGGTTGGGGCCGGTGCCTGGGCGCCTCGACCTTCTCTGGAAGGTGCGCCTGGGTAGCGGTTGGACCTCGGGCAAGTACGACGTGGACCCGCCGGCCAAGTGGGCGGGCAGCGGCTGGACCGGCATGCCCAACATCGTCGTCGACGGCGGCAGAGCCTACGTTCTCGTCGGAGGGTACGACCACCGGCTGCGCCGCCTCGACGCGCAGACCGGCGAGGTCATCTGGACGTACAAGTACGACGACATCATCAAAAGCAGCCCTTCGGTGTTCCAGAATCCCGACCCTGCCGGCGCCGACGACAAGTACATCGTCTGCGCCGGCTCACGCCGCGGCTTCCCCCTCAAGCTCGCCGATCCCGCGGTGGCGCCGTACCGGGCCGTCACCTTCGGCTCGGGCAAGGAGCTCTGGCGCCTGCCGGTGCCGCAGACCGCGTCCTACAGCCGCGACTGCGACGGCAGCGGATTCTTCCTCGACGGCCGTCAGTACATCGGCGTGGAGAGCGGGTGGATGTACGCGCTCGATCCGCTGCAGACCGAGGACTGGAACGGGCAGAAGCGGCCGGTGATAGCGGCGCAGCGGTTGCTGATCGGCGACGCCCGCGCGAAGTCACACAACGGCAACCTCGTGCTCGAGTCGTCGGCGTCGGTGCTCGGCCGGCGTGTCTACATCTCCTCCGGGGCCGGACACGTTTACGGCATGCGGCGCAGCGACCTCTCGGTGGAGTGGGACTACTTCATCGGTTCCGACCTCGACGGGACAGCCGTGCCCACGCGGCGCGGCAAGCTCCTTGTGCCGGTCGAGAAGGAGTACATCAAGGGCCACGGGGGCGTCCTGTGCCTCGACCCGTCGCGTCCGCCCGAGAAGGCCGTCGACTGGTTCTTCCCCACGGGCGACCGCAAGCTCGGGGAGTGGAAGGGTGGCCTCATCGGCTCCTGTGCGGTCAACGACGAGTACAACCGCGACGGCCGTCTGCCGGCGCTGACGGCCTTCAACGCCATCGACGGTTACCTGCACGTGGTCTCGCAGGACACCATGAGCGGGCAACTCGTCAAGGGTCCCAACCTGGAACCGGGCCTGCAGACGCCGGTGGAGATCGCGCGGCTGTGGAACGGCGGAGCGATCTCCACGCCCCTGCTCTTCGGCGACACGCTCATCGCTGCTGCCTACGACCAGCGCGTGCACCTCTACCACCTCACGTTCACTCCGTCGGACAAGGGCCTCGAAGGCGCGTTGCCGAGCGCCAACGGCGACGGCCAGTACTGGCGCGTGAGCATCACCGAGACCGACCAGTTCTTCGCCGGCGGGGGTTTCGAGAGCACGCCGACCCTATGGAACGGGCGTGTGTACGTGGGCTGTCGCGACGGCTGGCTCTACTGCCTCGGCGACAAGCCCTGACACGCCGAGCTCAACTTCGGAGGTAGACCTCGACGCGGTCCTTGCCACGCTGTTTTGCCTTGTAGAGGGCCGTGTCGGCCTTGCTGACGAGGTCGTCGGCGTCGACGGCGTGCGCCGGCATGGTGGCGACCCCGACGCTGGCCGTGATCTGCGCCGGTAGGCCGTCGGCGGGCACCGGCAGCGGCAGTACCGCCGCGGCGATCGCGCGCCTTATGCGCTCGGCCGTGGCCTGCGCGCCGTTGGCCGTCTCCCCGAGCTCGGCGTTCAGCGGACCGGTGTGCGGCAGGATCACGGCGAACTCCTCGCCGCCGTAGCGCGCCGGCACGTCCACGTCATCGCGCACCTGCGCCCGCAGGATCTCGCCGACGGTGCTCAGGACGCGGTCGCCGGCGGGGTGCCCGTGAAGGTCGTTGATGCGCTTGAAGTCGTCGAGGTCGAGCATGATCACCGAGAGCGCGAAACCGTAGCGCTTCGCGCGCACTGCCTCGGCGCGCAGCCGCTCGAAGAAGTGGCGGTGGTTGTACAGGCTGGTGAGTCCGTCGGTGGTCGCCTGGCGTTCGATGGTCTTCTTCTGCTCCTGCAACTCGCTGAAAAGCTGGGCGTTGCGGATCGCCGCGGCAGCCTGCTCGCCGAGCGCGGTGCAGAGCGCCGTCTCCTCTTCCGTGAACCGGCGCACATGTTCCGATTCGCTGACCTCCAGGAGGCCCACCATGTCCTGGCCGACGACGAGAGGCACCATGAGTGAAGACATCTCTTCCCAATCGAGGAGCTGATCGCGGACCACGGGGTCGGTGTCCGGATCGTCGAGGCTGACCTGCACGGGGCGGCGCGTCTCCACGACGGCGCGGTCCTGGGGCATGTCCTCAAGCATGTACACCGTGCCCAGAGGTTCCTCGAATCGGTGTGACGGATCGCGCTGGTATTCGGCCAGCCAGACCAGTGTCAACGAGGAGGAGTCGAGCTGGTAGATGTAGCTCGACTGGCTGTCCAGGGCCCGCGCCACCTGTCGGCACACCACGTCGAGCACCTCGTCGAGATCGAGCGTGGACGTCATGGCGCGTGAAGAGTCGATGAGGGCCGTGAGCTGCCGGTTGCGGGCGGCCGTGGCGCGCGAGTCGCGGGCGTTGCGTAGCGCGAGCGCGGCGAGGTCGGCCATCTGGCGGACCAGCAGCTTGTCGGCTTCGCCGAAGCGGCGCGGCACGTGCTTCTCGGTGAGCTCGAGGACGCCCAGCACCTCGTCGTTCGCGACGATCGGCGCCCAGATGGCGGCCAGCTCGCCCCAGTAGGTCATCGTCTCAGGACCGGGCGAGCCGGTCACGTCTTCGTCCTCGGCGTAAGCGACGAGGACCATGCGCCGCGTGACTACTTGCGCGAAGTCGGGGATCGCGTCGAGGTCGTTCCAGCGGCCCACCCAGGCGCGGTCGCGCTCGGTCAGCTCGTCCGACCAGATCGCCTGGGCACGTAGCGCGCGGCGCGCCGGGAGGTACTCGTAGACGCAGCACTCGGAGCAGTCGACCGCTCTGGCGATCTGTTGCGTGAGCGCCTTGAGCGTCTCGGCGAGGAGCCGCGAGTCCTCATCGTCCTCGGACATGAGCGCGTGAGAATGCTCGTCGTAGTTGTGCGCAGTCATCGTCTCCTCGTTCGGCCGCTCACGCGATTGTATCGGCTGCGACCGTCGAAACGTCAGGGGACGATCGTCTAGAAGCGCACCATCAGCTTAGAACCAGTCGTAGATGCAGTTGTGGAAGTAGTAGAAGCGTGGGTCCTTGAAGCGCGAGCTGCGATTGACGGCGCTGCTATTGCGGATTTCGCCGCCGACGCGGATGCCGCCGTGGTGAAAGCCGGAGTGATCGAACGCCGACGTGCCGCCGGTGCCGACCCAGTGGTTGCCGCCGTGGTGGGCCTCGTCTTGCTCGACGAGGCGCTCGCGGAGCTCTCGATGCCCCTGAACATCGCCCCGAAGGCCTGGTCGTACTGGTCGAAGTACGCCTCAGACTTCACGAGGATGCTGCGCGCCACGGCGCAAAACTGGGTCGAGGCTGGCGGGGGCGAGCCCCAAAGCCAGGGCTCGCATGAGTGCCAGCCACTCCGTGACCGTCACGGGCACGCCGTAGAAGCGCAGCAGGAAGAAGAAGTCCGTGAACACGTGGTCTCCGGGAGGGCGCGGACTGGGTGGCCGGGCTCGCTACCGCCGCCGGCCGCTCGAAAGCGCCCGCTGCGCGACATCGACGTCGTGGTCCTTTTTGAGCAGCACGCTCGTGAACAGCAGGCGCGCGGTGATCTCCTTGGGCTCGACGCCGCGCATCAGCGCCTGCACCCAGTGGATGAGCTCGCTGGTGCTGGGCTTCCTCTGCAGGCCGGGCACGACGCGCTCCATCATCTCCTCGTCGGGGGACTCGATGTAGTGGAAGACGCAACGGCGCAGGAACGTGTCGGGCAGCTCCTTCTCGGCGTTGGAGGTGATCGGCACGATGGGCCGGTGCTCGGCCTTGTCGATCTCGTCGCTGAGGACGACGACGCGCCCCTCGCTCTTCAAGGCCTCGCCCAGCTTGCCGGGCTTGATGTACTGGGCGATGTCGCTGACGTCGCGGTCGCCGAACTGGCCGTCGTACAGCCGCTGCACGGAGTCGTAGACGTAGAGGCCATCTTGGGCCTTGGTCGTCGACTTCACGTTCCAGACGAGCAGCTGCATGTCGAGGCCGCGGGCGATGCTCGGGGCGAGCATCGTCTTGCCGGTTCCCGGCTCGCCGTTGATCAGCGGCGGGCGGCTGAGCTGCACGGCGACGTTGACCGTCGGGACGGCCGCGTGGCCTCAGAGCCGCAGGCCGGACGGCCACGGGAACCTCTTCTGTGCCGCGGCCACCTCCCGCAGCGCCTCCTGCAGGCCCACTCGCGTGAGCGGGCGCAGCGTCTGGGTGTCGATGAGGTTGTCCGGGGGGCGCCCGTTACGAAGGCGATTGGCGTGATGCCGCAGCTGGAGGTGCGACATGCTGGTGAACGCCTCGCGGAGTGTCTGCTCGGTCTTCTGGACGGGCCCCTCGGCCTCGTCGACAGCAACGAGGCGTTCCAGTGTGGTGGACGCCGTGATCCCCCGGGCAAAGGCGTAGTAGCGCGCCAGGTTCTGGATCGGGACGAGGCCGCTCTTTTTGATGTCCAGGCTGCCGTCGAGGCGCCCCCAGAAGCTCAGCGGTGGACGGAAGCGAGAGCCGAGCTGCGCGAGGCCGCTGAGGAAGCGCTTGTGCTCCGGGGCCTCGCGCATGATGTCGGTCAGCGCCAGGTCCACGTGGAGCTCTCCGGCGACCTGACGGTAGTCGAAGGCGACGCTGGCGCGCGCCATCCGCTCGAGGTCCTTGCCCTCCAGGCAGTCGGCAAAGACCCTGCACCAGGCGCTGAGCGACATACGCCACTGGGGCGTGCGCGCGAGGACTCCATGAGGGTCGGCCGCGAAGCCACAACGCGTTATGCCTGCGTTCACGTCCTCGGCCACGCGGCGGAAGTAGTCGCCGACCGAAGGGTCGTCCGTGTCGGCGTAGGCGAGCCCGTTATCCTGGTCGGAGGCCAGGGTGAGCTCGCTTCGCGCGCAGCTGCCGAAGGCGAGCCAGGCGTAGGGCACCGGCGGCTCGCCGTGCCTCTCGATGGACAGCTCGAGCAGCCGCGCCGTCATCGAATCGCTGAGAAGGGTGAGGACCCTCGTGACTGACGGCGCGTCCAGATGGGCGCCCATGAGGTCGACGAAGAGCTTCGGCACGTCGGCGGCGGCCGCGAACAGCTCTTCCTCGTTGTGCGCCGACTGCAGGGCGCGTCGCAGCGCGAACGGGCTCCGCGCCTCCAGCGTCATGAGGCTGCTGGCCGAGAGGATGCCCATCACGCTGCCGTCGGCGTCGAGCACCGGCAAGTGGTTCACGCCCGAGGCCATCATCGCGATGCTGGCTTCGGGCGCGAGCGTCTCGGCCCCGATCGTGTGGACCGGCGACGACATGATCTCGGTGATGGCCGCGTCGCGCGGGACACCGCCGACGACCACCTTGTCGCGCAGGTCCACGTCGGTCACGATGCCGAGCTCGTCGGGAGTCTGCACAAGGATGGCCGATCGCCCCTCGGCGATCATCATCTCGGCCGCCGCCCTGATGGTGGTGTCGGGGCTGCAGAACAGGGGAGTGCTGCGCACCATGGAGGTGACTGGGAGCGCGCGCACGTCCGGCAGGGCGCGCATGGTGCGCGCCGCCTGGAGGAGCCGTTCGCGCAAGTTGCCGGCGACCCATTTGACGCCCTCCGGGCGGCTCAGCAGCTCGACGGCGACGTCCTTGGGGATGCAGTAGATGGTGGAGTCCGTGCGCGTCCGCGCCGTGAACTCGGGGGCGAGGCCGGTGAGCAGGGCCGGGTGGCCGAAGATCTCGCCGCTCGTGAGGATGGCCACCACGGACTGCTTGTGCAGCAGCTCTACGGTGCCCTCGTGCACCACGAAGAGCGTCGTGCCCGGCAGCCCGCTCTCGACCAGCACCGCCTCGCCCGCCGGCACGAGCCGCTCCTCGACTGAGGCGGCGACGTGCTCGAGCTCCGCGGGATCCAACCCGGTGAAGGGCTCGAGTAGCGCGAGGAAGCGGACGCGCTCGTCCAGGGGTTCGACGTCGAAGAGGCGCTCGCTCATGAGCGCCGCCTACCCGAGGTCCCGGACGAGAAGGCCGCGGGTGCGCAGGTGATGGAGGCTGGCGATCACCGAGGCCTCATCCTTGTGTTCGAGGACGATGCTGGCGCCGGCGGCGCGTGCGGCATCCAGGATAGGTTCGATGTCGACGACGCCCGTGCCCAGCGCATCGTGGCGATCGCCGCCCAGGTGGCCCTGGTTGTCGTGCAGGTGCACGTGCCTAAGGTTTGCCAGCGGGTCGTTGAGCCACTCCCCAAGCGTGCCGGTCACGGCGGCGTGACCGGTGTCGAGAACGAGACCAAGCCCTTTGAGGTCGAGATCGCCGGGTGCGACGAAGTGCGAGTGCTTGGAGAACGGCATGTTCTCCACCGCGATGGGCAAGCCGATCTCGTCCTGGAGCGCGCTCAGCTGCTCGAAGGCGAGCTCCAGGGAGTCGGCGATTCTCTGGTCCCAGCCCCGCGCCCGACGCTGCATGTCGGGGTGGACGACGTACAGCTCGGCGCCGAGCTCCGCGGCCACCCACATGTGCCGCCGGTGCAGTTCTATCGCGCCCTGGTGCTTCGCCGCCGAGCGGCTGCCGAACTCGAAATGCGCGAACGGTCCGTGAACGGTGAACGGCAGGCCCGCAGCCTCGATGACGCGTACGTTGATGGGTTCGAGCAGAGAGTGGCGCCCCAGAGAGAGGATCTCGGCAGATGGCGCGAGCTCCGCGATGCGCAGCAGGGCGGTGCCCAGCGACAGCTCGTAGTAAGCGCCCGTGGAGATACCGATGTCATGGTCATGCACCACACTTCGAGTATTGCACAGACGGCGCGGGGTGAGACGTCTCAGGCGATGAGCCCGCGACCTCGCAAGTAGGCGAGACTGGCGGCGACGTCGTCCGCGTCGTTCAGCTCGAGGACGATGGAGGCGCCGGCGGCGCGCGCCGCGGCCAGCACGGCCGCGGCGTCCACGACGCCGGCGCCCACCGGCAGGTGCGGGTCGTCCAGGTCGCCGGCGCCGGCGTTGCTGTGCAGGTGTACGTGCCGCCACTCCGGAGGTGGGGCGGCGAGGAACGCGTCGAGGGTTCCGCTGATCGAGGCATGCCCGACGTCGAGCGCAAAGCCGAGGCCGCGCAGGTCGAGGTCGCCGGGCGCCGTCAGGTGCGAGTGCCCGGCGCCCGGCATGTTCTCGACGACGATGGGCACGCCGGTCTCGCTCTGCAGCTCGCGCAGGGCGTCGAAGGAGCGCTCGAGGGCGGCGATGACGGCCGCGTTGCGCGGGGCCGGATCGGGCCGCCAGTCGGGGTGCACGAGGTAAAGGGTGGCGCCGATCTCGGCGGCCGCTTCGAGGTGCAGGCGATGCTCTTCCAGCGCCTCCAGCCGCGCCGCCTCGGACGCGTCGCCGAGGCCCGTGTAGCCGAACGGCCCGTGCACAGAACACGGCAGCCCGGACTCGAGCGCCGCGCGCCGGTTGCGCCGGCTCAGGAGGGTGTGCAGGCCGAACGAGCGGATCTCGACGAACGGCGCGACGGCGGCGATGCGTTCGAGCGCCGCGGGCAGGAGCAGCTCCGAGTAGGCGCTGCTGGAGACGCCGATGTCGTGGGGCGGGTGCACGGGACCCAAGTATGGCAGAGGGGCGCGGCCTGCGCCGCCATCGCCCGCTCGGCTTGAACGCATCCGCCTCCGGGTAGGGTGGGGCCATGGATAGTTCACAGCGCAAGCGGTTTGGCCACTCCTACGGACTTGTCGCCGGTCTGCGGCTGCAGATCGACAGCTATGAGCTCGAGCGCAAGGAGCTGGACGTCTCCAGCGGCTTCTTGCGGGTCACCACCACGGTAGTGCTACGCGGCGGCGGGTACGAGGGGCGCGGGGAGGACGTGACCTACGCGGCCGAAGACCACGACCCTTACCCACAGGCGCTTCCTCTTTCTGGAGACTGGACGCTGCACGGCTTCTCGGAGCGGCTCGGCGGCCTGGACTTGTTCCCGCACAGGCCGCCGCAGGAAGAGTTCTTCCGCAACTACCGGCGCTGGGCGTTCGAGAGTGCCGCGCTGGACTTGGCCCTGCGGCAGCAGGGCCAGCCCCTGGGCGCGGCGCTCGGCCGCGAGGAAAGCCCCGTGCGCTTCGCGGTCAGCACGCGCCTCGACATCACGCCGTGGCTTGCCGTCGACCCGGCGCTCGAGTTCAAGCTCGACCCGACCCCCGAATGGGACGCTGAGATGATGACGCGCATCGCCGCTACCGGCCGTGTGCGCGTGCTCGACTTCAAAGCGTTCTACGAAGGCTCGCCCGTCGACAACCCTCCCGACCCGGTGCAGTACCGGACCGCCGCGGCGGCCTTCCCCGGCGCGATCCTCGAGGACCCGGCGCTGAGCGGACTCGCGCGGGAGGCGCTGGACGGAGAGGAGGCGCGGTTCAGTTTCGACGCGCCGATCCACTCCTGGGCCGATGTCGAGGCGGTCGCCGCGCGCGCCTTCGCCGGACGTCCTCTTGCGCTGCGCCACCTCAACATCAAGCCGTCGCGCTTCGGCAGCGTGAGCGCGCTGCTGGACTGCGTGGAGCGCGCCCAGGCCGCCGGCACGGAACTGTACGGCGGCGGCCAGTTCGAGCTCGGCGTGGGCCGCGACCACATCCAGGCCCTCGCCTCCCTGTTCTACCCCGACGGCCCGAACGACGTGGCGCCACGCGACTTCCACGGCGACGCGCGAGCCGGCGTGCCGCGCAGCCCCCTCGTACCGCTCGCCCCAGCGCCGGGGTTCGGCTTCGCCTTCCGGCGCTGAGCGCGGCCCGGACCTTCAGCTCGGACTCCGCGCCGTGCCTGCTAGACTCGAGCGTGATGAGACCCGATGTCTCTTCGCGCTCGTCGAGCAGGCTGCGAACCCCGGAGGCGAGACCCCGATGCTGAGGACGGACTCATGACCCCCATCGAGAAGATCCAGCGAGAGCACGGCATCGTCGGCCGTGAGGCCGAGCTGGCCATGGCCCTGGCCGTGCTCGACGCCGGCCGGCATCTCCTGCTCGAAGGCCCCGTCGGTGTGGGCAAGACCACGGTCGCCCTCGCCGTGTGTTCCCATCTCGGCCGCGACACGGTGCGCGTCGACGGCGACGACCGCTATTCCGAGGGCAAGCTCACCGGCTGGTTCGACCCGCCGCTCGTGCTGCAGCGGGGCTACCGCGAGGAGTCGTTCTTCCCGGGTCCCCTGGTGGAGGCCATGCGCGACGGACGCGTGCTGTTCATCAACGAGCTCAATCGCATGCCCGAATCGGTCCAGAACGTGCTCCTGCCGGCCCTCGACGAGCGCCTCTTGCAGGTGCCGCACATCGGCGAGGTCCGCGCCGCCGAAGGCTTCCAGGTGGTGGCCACCCAGAACCCCGTCGAGTACGTGGCCACCGGCCACCTCTCCGAGGCGCTACGTGATCGTTTCGAGCACCTCGCCCTGGCCTATCAGCCGGCCGCCGAGGAGAGCGCCATCGTGGTCGCCGAGACGGGCTGCGACGACGACGCCCTGGTGCTTACGGCCGTGCGACTGACGCGCGCCACGCGCCTTCACCCGCGCTTCCGCAAGGGCGCCTCGGTGCGCGGCGCCATCGCCACCGTGGCCATCGCCGAGCGCTTGTGGAGCGCAGGCCGGGACGCCTGCGGGCCCGTGAGCCGCGAGACGCTGCGCCGCGCGGCCGAAGCCGCTCTGACGACGCGGGTCGATCTGCGTGACGACATCGACGCCGACTTCGCGACGGCGCTCGACGAGCTGTTCGCGCTCGTCGTCGACCGCGGCGAAGACCCGGACGTCGCCTTGGCCCCCGCCGCAGTCTCCCCAAAAGCCTGAGCGCCCCCGGCGGGGCGCGCCTGCGGCACGGCGGGCGCGTGGAGGTGCGGGGCCTGCCGTCCTGCCGGCCGGAGCCACGCGCCGGCGACGCGCCAATGCTCGCGCTCGCGGAGCGCTACAACGTGCCGGCCCTCGACCTCGACGGCTGGACGGTGGCTGTGAACCTCACGCGCAGCGGTTGCCGCATCGGCGACCCGGGCCTGCGGTACTACGCCGAGCGGCTGGCGGCGCGAGCTGTGCTGGCACGCGCCGCTGGGCTCGTCGGCCCGCTTCGCGGCGCTACCCAGGTGGTCCGCGAGACGCTCCGGGAGCCCTTCGCGGGCGAGCTCGACGTGGAGGCCACGCTCGAGAATGTGCTGGGCAAGGCGTATCCGGAGCCCGGCGACTGGGTGATCCAGCACCGCGAGGAGCGCCGCCACCAGGTCGTGCTGATGGTCGACACCTCGCTGTCGATGTCGGGCGAGAACATGGCCATCGCCGCGGTGGCCGCCGCCGTGCTCGCGCTCAAGCTGAAGCCCGAGGACCTGGCCGTCGTCGTGTTCGAGGACAAGGCGGAGGCCGTGACTCACCTTGAGGTCGCCGACCCTGCGGACGAGGTGGTGCGGCGCATGCTCGACCAGCCCGTGCGCGGCTACACCAACATCGCGGCCGCGCTGGAGCTCGGCGTTGCCGAGCTCGAACGCGGCCGCAACCCGCGGCGCAGCGGCCTGCTGATCACCGACGGGGTGGTCACCGCCGGCGGTGACCCGCTGCCGCTGGCGCACCGCTTCCCGCGCCTCTTCGTGCTCCTCACCGAGGACTACAAGATGAACCCCGAGCTCTGCCGCCGCCTGGCCGACGCCGGACACGGCGACGTCTTCCCGGTGCGCGCCTTCCGCGACCTGCCGGCGCGCCTGCTCGATGTCGCCAACCGCGTCCTGCGGTAGACTGTGCCGCGGGCGCCGCAAGGGCGCCCCATCACGTGCAAGGAGACACTTGTGGGACTGCTCGGACCTCCCAACGTCGCCAAGCTCGAGGCCCGCGGCAAGATCGACGGCCTCGTGCGGGCGGCCGGGTACAAGAAGGACCCGGCCGTGGCCGCCGACGCGCGCCGCGCCCTCACCGCTTACCTCGACACGATCATCCAGCGCTTGCAGACCAAGAGCCTGACGCAGCTCGACATCGCGCGCAACGCGCTCGTCGTCATCGGCGAACCGGCCCGTGACCGGCTGATCTTCATCCTCCAGCAGGGGCATTTGCACCGGCGCCAGGACGCGGCCTTCGTGCTCGGCATGATGGGCGACCCGGTCGCCGTCAAGCCGCTCTGCGTCGCCATGCACAACCCCGACCCGCTGCTCCGCGTGATCCTTGTCGAGGCGCTCGGCAAGATCGGCGACCCGTCTGCGTCGGAGACTCTGCGCAAGGCCCTCGGCGACCCGGACAAGGCCGTCGCTGAGGCGGCGCGCAAGGCCTTGAAGAAGCTGGGTCCGGCGCCCGGCTGAGTCTCCGCCTCCGGGCGCCGTTCGCGCCGGCGCGCGGCGCCGATTTGCACTGGCCGCGCGAGGTTTTCGCCTCCTCTCGCTTGGGAACGGAATCGTGGAGCCCCTGCCGGGGCCCTTTCTGACGCTGGAGGAGCGATGGCCGTTCGCATAGGCGTGCCCAAGGAGAGCGCGACGGGCGAGACCCGGGTGGCGCTCGTGCCCGCCGTGGCCGAGAAGTACAAAGCTCTGGGGGCGGAGGTGCTGATCGAGCGCCGGGCCGGACAGCTCAGCCACCTCCGCGACGAGGACTTCACGGCGGCCACCGTGGTCGAGACCCCCGCCGAAGTCTTCGCCGCCGACGTCGTGCTCAAGGTGGACCCGCCGTCGCCGGGTGAAGTCGAGCTGCTGCACGACGGTTCGATCGTGATCGGTCTCCTGCAGCCGTACAAGGCGTTCGACGCCATCAGGGCGCTGCGCGACCGCAAGGTCACGAGCTTCGCCCTGGAGCTGCTGCCGCGCATCAGCCGTGCCCAGGCCATGGACGCGCTCACCTCGCAGGCCTCGATCGCCGGCTACAAGGCCGTGCTCATGTCGGCGTGCATGGCCGGCCGCTACTTCCCGATGCTGACGACGCCCGCCGGGACCCTGCGGCCGGCCAAGGTGCTGATCCTCGGCGTGGGCGTCGCGGGCCTGCAGGCCATCGCCACCGCGCGGCGGCTCGGCGCCGTGGTCGAGGCCTACGACGTGCGCGCCGTGACCCGCGAGCAGGTGCAGTCGCTCGGCGGCCGCTTCATCGACACCGGCATCGACGCCGAGACCGAGGGCGGGTATGCGCGCGAGCTCACCGACGAGGAGAAGGCGAAGGCGCAGGAGATCGTCGACCGGCACATCGTCGAGGCCGATGCGGTGATCACGACCGCGGCCATCCCCGGGAGGCCGTCGCCGAAGCTCATCAGCGCGGCCGTTGTCGAGAAGATGAAGCCGGGCGCGGTGATCATCGACATGGCCGCCGAAGGCGGCGGCAACTGCGAGCTCACGCGGCCCGGCGAGCAGTACAACCACCCCAACGGCGTCTTCATCTACGGCCCGCTCAACATCCCCGGCATGCTTCCGGTGCACGCCTCCGATCAGTACGCCCGCAACCTCATGCACTTCCTCACGCCGTTCCTCAAGGAGGGCGAGCTCGCGCTCGACTGGGACGACGAGGTCCTTAGCGGCAGCGTGCTCACGCGGGACGGCGCGATCGTGAACGACGCCGTCCGTACGCTCGTCGAAGGAGACGCGCCATGATCGAGGGCTTCGCCGCGGTCTACATCTTCCTGCTCGCGGCCTTCACCGGCTACGAGATCATCTCCAAGGTGCCCGTGATCCTGCATACGCCCCTGATGAGCGGCTCTAACTTCGTGCACGGTATCGTCGTGGTCGGTGCCATGGTGGCGCTGGGCAGCGCCGACACGACGCCCGAGCGCATCATCGGCTTCCTCGCCGTGCTGCTCGGCACCGCCAACGCCGTCGGCGGCTACGCGGTCACCGAGCGCATGCTCGAGATGTTCAAGAGCACGAGGGAGAAGCAGGCGCCGGCCAAGGCGGGCGGCGATGACGTCTGACCTGATCCAGGCGAGCTACATCGCCGCCACGGTTCTGTTCATCCTCGGACTCAAGAGCATGAGCTCGCCGCGCACGGCGCGGCGCGGCATCATCTGGGCCGGGGTCGGCATGCTGGTGGCCGTGGTGGCCACCTTCTTCGCGCCCAACATGACCAACTACCTGCTGATGGTGATCGCGGTAGCCATTGGCGCGACGATCGCCTACGTGGCCGCCAAGCGGGTCGCGATGACCGACATGCCGCAGATGGTCGCCATCTACAACGGCATGGGCGGCGGCGCGGCGGCGCTGATCGCCGCCGCCGAGTTCATGCATCCTACGACGACGTCCGCCAGCTTCGCCATCCTCGGCGTCATCGGCGCGCTGATCGGCTCGATCTCGTTCTCGGGCAGCATGATCGCCTTCGCCAAGCTGCAGGGGCTGATCAAGAAGTCGTTCCTGTTCCCCGGCCAGAACATCGTCAATCTGCTGGTGCTGGCGGCGGCCATTGTCCTCGCGGTGTTCGTGACCTTGCAGCACACCGGGCACCTCACCGGGCCAAACGGCCTCGCGCTCGGCCTCTTCTTCGGCCTGTCGCTAATCTACGGCGTGCTCATGACGCTGCCCATCGGCGGCGCCGACATGCCGGTCGTGATCTCGCTTTACAACGCGCTGACCGGTCTCGCCGTGGCGTTCGAAGGCTACGTGCTCGGCAACGCCGCGCTGATCATCGCCGGCACCGTGGTGGGCTCTGCCGGCTTCCTGCTCACGCAGCTCATGGCCAAGGCCATGAACCGCTCGCTGGGTAACGTGCTCTTCGCCGGTTTCGGCGCCAAGGGCGGCCAGGAGCTTGACGAGGCCGTCGAGGGCTCGATGAAGGAGATGGCCCCCGACGACGCCGCCATCAGCATGGCGTTCGGGCAGAAGGTGATCGTCGTGCCCGGCTACGGCATGGCGGTGGCTCAGGCGCAGCACAAGGTCTGGGAGCTGGCGAAGCTCCTGCAGGACAAGGGCGTGCAGGTAAAGTTCGCCATCCATCCGGTGGCCGGACGCATGCCCGGGCACATGAACGTGCTGCTCGCCGAGGCCGGTGTGCCCTACGACATGATCTACGACCTCGACGAGATCAACGGCGAGTTCCCGACCGCCGACGTCGCCCTCGTGATCGGCGCCAATGACGTCGTGAACCCGGCGGCCCGCGACGACAAGGGCAGCCCCATCTACGGCATGCCGATCCTCGACGTCGACAAGGCGCAGACCGCCGTGGTGATCAAACGCGGCCGCGGCGCCGGCTTCGCCGGCATCGAAAACAAGCTGTTCTACGCCGACAACACGCGCATGGTGTACGGCGACGCCCAGGACGTCGCGAGCAAGCTCATCGCCGGCGTCAAGAAGGTGTGACAGGGCAGTACGCACGACCCACGTGATTCGCTGGAAGGAGACTCACATGCACGCCGTCCACCCTTGCCTGTGGTTTGACGGTCGCGCCGAAGAGGCGGCCAAGTTCTATGTCTCGGTCTTCAAGGACTCGGAGATCGTAAACACTGCGCGGTACCTGGAAGGCTCTCCCGGGGAAGCGGGATCGGTGCTGACTGTCCGCTTCGTCCTCGACGGGCAAGAATTCCTCGCCCTCAACGGCGGACCACAGTTCACTTTCTCGCCGGCCATCTCCTTTGTTGTCCCTTGCCAGACGCAAGCCGAGGTGGATGAGTATTGGGAGAGACTCTCAGCAGGCGGAGAGGAGGGGCAGTGCGGGTGGCTAGTGGACCGCTTCGGCGTGTCGTGGCAGATCGTTCCAGACGCCTTGCCCGCGCTGTTGAGCTCCTCGGATACGGCTGCGTCGCAACGAGCCTTCGCGGCGATGCTCCAGATGAAGAAGCTCGATATCGCGGCCTTGGAGCGTGCCTACAACAATTCCTGACCCGTCCCGCCGGCGGAAGGCCCACGGCAAGACCTGGACCGGGGCCGCCGCGTGGACGTCGCACGAGGAGTGAAACATGACCGATCGCAAGGTGGTGGGGAGGAAGGGCGACGTCGCCGCGCTGCCGATGGCCGGCGACGGCATCGAGGGCGTCGTGAAGCGCGTGCTCGTCTCTCCCGAGGAAGGCTGGGACGGCTGGGTGATGCGGCTTTTCGACGTCGATCCCGGCGGGCACACGCCCAAACACGCGCATGACTGGCCGCACATCAACTTCGTCGCCGCCGGGCGCGGCGTGCTGGATCTCGACGGCGCGGATCACCCGCTGGAGGCCGGCTCGTACGCCTACGTGCCGGCCGGCCACGAGCACCAGTTCCGCGCCGCGGCGGACGAGCCGCTGTCGTTCGTCTGCATTGTGCCGGAGGCCGGAGACTACTGAGCCGGCGGCTGCCGTCTCATCCTTGAAAACCCGGCCTGATGGGAATTGACTAGTCCGAGTCCGTTCGGAGAGCCGGCGCGGAGCGTCAGCAATACCGTACGGCTCCCGTGACGCTCACGACAACGAACACGCCAGGGCCAAGCCCGCGCTGGCGAAAGGAGTGTGATGGCGATGCCCGGCCTCGCCGAGAGCCGTCTGGCCCAGCTCCATCGTTTTGGCCAGAGCCCTTGGTTCGACTACATCAGCCGCGAGCTCGTGGCCCGAGGCGGTCTGCGGAGGATGGTCGACCGCGACGGCCTCGGCGGTGTCACCAGCAACCCGTCCATCTTCGAGAAGGCCATCGGGGGCGGGAAGGGCTACGACGAGCAGATCCTGGGCCTGGCGCGCGAGGGCCTCGATGCGGCGCAGATCTTCGACCGCCTGGCGGTCGAAGACGTGCGCGCCGCCTGCGACGTGCTTGCGCCCGTGTATCTGGGCAGCGGCGGCGAGGACGGGTTCGTCTCCATCGAGGTCTCACCTGCCTACGCCTATGACGCGCAGAAGAGCATCTCCGAGGCCCAGCGCCTCTTCGCCGCCGTGGACCGTCCCAACGTGATGATCAAGATCCCCGGCACCCGCGAGGGCGTGCCGGCGATCCTCGAGACGCTGCAGCAGGGACTCAACATCAACATCACCCTGCTGTTCTCGATGAGTCAGTACGAGGCCGTCGCCGACGCCTACCTCGCGGCGCTCGAGTATCGGCTGCAGCACGATCTCACGATCCGCGCCACGTCGTCGGTGGCGAGCTTCTTCGTGTCGCGCGTCGACACGCTGATCGACAGGCTGCTGGACGAGAGGATCGCGGCCGCCGCCGACGTGGCGGGGCGGCGGCGGCTCGACGCGCTCAAGGGCACGGCCGCGGTGGCCAACGCCAAGGTCGTCTACGAGCGCTTTCGCAGCTACCTCAGTGGCCGGGACTGGCAGCTCATCGCCGCCTCGGGCGCCAAGGTGCAGCGCATCCTGTGGGCGAGCACCGGCACCAAGGACCCCGCCTACTCGGACGTGCTGTACGTGGACGAGCTCATCGGCGCGTACACCGTGAACACCCTGCCCGAGGTCACCTGGAAGGCTTTCAACGACCACGGCACGCTCGCGCGGACGGTCGACCGTCGCCTCGATGACGCACACCGCACGCTTCGCGAGCTCGCCCAGCTGGGCATCGACATGGAGCGCGCGGGCGCCCAGCTCCAGGTCGAAGGCGTGGAGTTGTTCGCGAAGGCGGTCGAGCAGGTCGTGGCGATCGTCGAGCAGAAGCGCAGGGAGCTGCTCGCCGGCGAGGGAGGCTGACATGGGCTCCGAGGAACTCGAGACTGCCGTGCAGGAGCGCCTCGCGGCGCTCGCCGCGGCCGACTTCTCGGAGCGTCTCTGGGCGGCCGACCCTACGCTGTGGAAGGCCGACGACGACGCCCACCAGAAGATCGTCGCCGACGCCCTCGGTTGGCTCAGCGTCTTCGAGGGCGTCCGCGACGAGGTCCACGGACTCACCGAGTTCGTGCATGACCTGCGTGCCGAGGGGTTCCGCTCCGCGGTGCTGCTCGGCATGGGCGGGTCAAGCCTGGCGCCTGAGGTCATGCGCGCCATCCTCGGCACGCGGCCGGGCTATCTCGACCTGCACGTGCTCGACTCGACCGATCCGGCCGCCGTGGCAGCCGTGGAGGCGGCCGTCGACCTCGAGAGCACGCTCTTCGTGGTCTCCAGCAAGTCCGGCGGCACTACTGAGACGGCGTGCTTCCACGCCTACTTCTACGCGCGCCTGCAAGAGCTCGACGGTGAGCACGCCGGTCATCAGTTCGTGGCCATCACCGACGAGGGCACGTCGCTCGAGCGACAGGCGCTGGACCAAGGCTTCCGCGCGGTCTTCGTGAACCCCGGCGATATCGGCGGCCGGTACTCGGCCCTCAGCTTCTTCGGCATGGTCCCGGCCGTCCTCATGGGCGTCGACCTCGAGCGGCTGCTCGACGGCGTGCGCGCCATGGCCGTGGCCTGCGGTCCCGACGTGCCCGTCGAGCAGAACCCCGCCTTGCGGCTCGGCGCGGCAATGGGCGAGCTGGCGCTGCGCGGCCGCGACAAGCTCACGCTCGTCTTTGAGCCGCCGCTGGCGCCTCTCGGCGCCTGGGTCGAGCAGCTCGTCGCCGAGAGCACGGGCAAGGAGGGCACCGGCATCCTGCCGGTGGACCTCGAGGAGCTCGGGCCCGCGAGCGTGTATGGCGACGACCGCCTCTTCGTGGCCGTGCGGCTCGCGGGCGCGGCCGACCCCGGCAGTGCCGCGGCGCTCGAGGCGCTGCGCGACGCCGGCCACCCGGTGCTGGAACACGAGATGGCCGACGTCCTCGACCTCGGCGGCGAGTTCCTGCGCTGGGAGATCGCCGTGGCGGCCGCCGGACACGTGCTCGGCATCGACGCGTTCGACCAGCCCAACGTGCAGGAGAGCAAGGACATCACGAAGGGGCTGCTCGCCGCGTTCTCCGTGACCGGCGAGCTGCCGGACGAGCCGCCGGCGGACGACGGTCGCCGGGTCGTGTACCCGGTGGGCGACGAGGACCTGCCGGCCGCCTTGCGCGAGTTCTTCGCGCAGGCCGCGGCCGACGACTACGTCGCCCTCCAGGCGTACGTCGCGCCCGGCCAGGCCGTTTGGGACCAGCTGCAGGCCGTCCGCCTGCAGCTACGCGACGGCCTGCGCGTCGCCACAACGCTGGGCTACGGCCCCCGCTACCTGCACTCGACCGGCCAGCTCCACAAGGGCGGGCCCAACAAGGGTTTGTTCCTGCAGCTCCTGGGGCACGACCCCGACGATGTCGCGATTCCGGATCAGCGGTACAGCTTCGGCGTGCTCAAGCGCGCGCAGGCGCGTGGCGACTTGACGGCTCTGCGGGCGCACGGCTGCCGCGCGATCCGCGTGTGCCTCGGCGACGACGTGCCGGCCGGCCTCGCGCGTCTGGCGGAGCGCATCGCCGCGATCTGAAGTGCGGGGCGCCCGCGGCGCCCCGCGGCAACGCCGGACTGCGTCGGCTGCACGCCGCGCGCGAGAGGCCCGGTCCGAACGAGGAGGTCCTGATGGACATCGCCATGGTCGGCCTGGGCCGCATGGGCGGCAACATGGCGCGGCGCCTGCTGCGCGGCGGTCACCGAGTCGTGGTGTGGAACCGCACGTTCGCGAAGGCGGAGGAGCTCGGCGTCGAAGGCGCCGAGCCCATACGCGAGCTGGCCGGCGTCGTGGCCGCGTTGCCCCAGCCGCGCGTGATCTGGCTGATGCTGCCGTACGGAGAGACCACCCAGGAGGCGATCGACGAGCTCGTGCCACTGCTCGCCGAGGACGACATCCTCATCGACGGCGGCAACTCCCCGTTCCAGGACGACGTGAGGCGCGGGGCGGCGTTGGCCGAGAAGGGCATCCGCTACCTCGACGCCGGCACCAGCGGGGGCGTCTGGGGCCTCGAGGTCGGCTACTGCCTCATGGTCGGCGGCGAGCGCACGGCCTTTGAGCACATCCGGCCGGTCCTGGCCACGCTGGCCCCGCCCGGCCACGGCTACGAGTACATGGGCGGTCACGGCAGCGGGCACTTCGTCAAAATGGTCCACAATGGCATCGAGTACGGCATGATGCAGGCCTACGCCGAGGGCTTCGAGCTCCTCGAGGCTACCGAGTGGGACCTCGACCTGGCGGCCATCGCCGACCTGTGGAACCAGGGCAGCGTGGTGCGCAGCTGGCTGCTCGAGCTGGCCGCCGACGCCTTCAAGAAGGACCCCGGCCTCGAGCACATCACCGGATACGTGGAAGACACCGGCGAGGGCCGCTGGACGGTCGAGCAAGCGATCCGCCACGGCGTTCCCATGCCGGCCATCACGTCCGCCCTGTTCATGCGCTTCCGCTCGCGCCAGGCGGACACGTTCAGCGGCAAGGTCCTGGCCGCCTTACGCAACGAGTTCGGCGGCCACGCCGTGCAGGAGAAGAAGTGAGTCCCAAGGACGATCCCTCCGAGGAACGCGTCGGCTACGAGGTCGCCGATCGCTTCGGCGACGACCAGGAGATGCGCATCGGCGGCGTGACGCGCCTGGATGCGGCGCCCTCGCCCTTCGGCGGCGAGCGGCACCCGGATCCGTGCAGCCTCGTGATCTTCGGCGTCACCGGCGATCTCACACATCGCAAGCTCATGCCGGCGCTCTACGACCTTGGCTGCCACGGGGTGCTGCCCTTCGGCACGACGCTTGTGGGATACGGGCGCCAGGAGTTCAGCGACGACGAGTTCCGCGACCTGCTGAGGAAGGCGATCGACGACCACTACGGCGCGGACACGATCGACGGCGCGCTCTGCGAGCGCATCCTGACGAACCCGCGCTACGTCCAGGGGCAGTTCGACGATCCCGACGGCTACGCCCGCCTGGCTGCCGTCATCGACGAGCTGGACGCCGGCGGCGGGACACGCGGGAACCGCATGCTCTACCTGGCCACCCCGCCCAGTCAGTTCGGCGTGATCGTCGAGCAGCTCGGCGCCTCCGGACTGGCGCGCAAGGGCGCCTTCGACCAGTCGAGCGGAGTCGGCGAACCAGTCGGCGGCTGGACGCGCATCGTCATCGAGAAGCCGTTCGGCCGCGATCTGGAGACGGCGCGCGAGCTGAACCGCGTGATTGCCGAGGTCTTCGACGAGCGGCAGGTCTACCGCATCGACCACTACCTGGCCAAGGAGACCGTGCAGAATCTACTGGTAATGCGTTTCGCCAACGGTATCTTCGAGCCCGTGTGGAACCGGCGGTACGTTGATTTCGTGGAGATCACGGCCGCGGAGACGCTCGGCGTCGAGCACCGCGGTCCCTACTACGAGGAGGCCGGCGCGCTGCGCGACATGGTCACGCCGCACCTCATCCAGCTGTTCTCACTGGTGGCCATGGAGCCTCCGGTGGCGTTCGACGCCGACGCGGTGCGCGACGAGAAGCTCAAGGTGCTGCGCGCCGTGAGGCCCATACCGCACCACCTGGTCTCGCGGTGGGCGGTGCGCGCGCAGTACGTACAGGGTGTCGTGGACCGCGAAGCGGTGGCCGCGTACCGCTCGGAGGAGCGGGTCGCACCTGACTCCTACACCGAGACCTATGCCGTGGTGAAGCTCCTCGTGGACAACTGGCGCTGGCAGGGGGTGCCGTTCTACCTGCGCACCGGCAAGCGCCTGGCGCGCCGCGTGACGGAGATCGCCATTCACTTCAAGCTCCCGCCGGTGCTGCTGTTCCGCGACGCGGCGGCCGGTCGCGGTCTGCAGCCCAACGTCCTGGTGCTACGCGTGCAGCCGGACGAGGGGTTCTCGCTGAACATCGAGTCCAAGCTGCCCGGCCACGACGTCGCGCTTCAACCCGTCGCCATGGACTACTCGTACGGGACGACGCTCCACGAGCTGCCCTTCAGCGCCTACGAGACCGTGCTCGTCGATGCCATGGAGGGCGACATGACGCTGTTCACGCGTGGCGACCAGGCCGAGGAGGCGTGGCGCATCGTCGGTCCTATCCTCGACGAGTGGGCCGGCAAGCCGGGGCGCGAGATCCCCATCTACGAGGCCGGCGGGTGGGGCCCCGAGACGGCGGACGCCCTGATCGCCGGCGACGGCCACGCGTGGCGGCGGCCGTGGAAAGACCCCGGCAATGATGGCGACGACTGACCTCGCGAACCCGACCAGCTCGTTCGGTCCGATCAAAAGGGAGCACCGTTGAGCATCGAGATCCTTGCCGACGCGGAAGCCGTGGCGCTCCGCGCCGCCGACCTGTTCGCCCTGACGTCCCAGGAGGGGGCGGCGGCGCGCGGCAGGTTCGCCGCCGCCCTGAGCGGCGGTGAGACGCCGCGCGCTTTCTACAAGATGCTGGCCCGCCAGCAGTTCAGCCAGAAGATCCCCTGGCGCCGCGTCCAGCTCTTTTGGGGCGACGAGCGCTGCGTGCCGCCCGACGACCCGGCGAGCAACTACGGCATGGCGCGGGATGCTCTGCTCAAGCACGCGCCCATTGCGGGCGCTAACGTGCACCGCGTGCGTGGGGAAGAGGCACCGGAGCAGGCCGCGCTCGCGTACGAGAAGGAGCTGCGCGCCCTGGCGGCGCTCGAGCGCCCCAAAAGCGAGCTGCCCGTGTTCGACCTCGTGCTCCTCGGTCTCGGTGGCGACGGGCACACGGCCAGCCTCTTCCCGCATAGCGACGCCTTGGCCGTCGAGGAGCGCTTCGCGGTCGCCACGACGGCGCCGGACGGCTCGCCGCGGATCACCGTGACTTACCCCGTGATCAACGCCGCGCGCCGCGTGTGGTTTCTGGTGAGCGGCGCGGACAAGGCCGGCATGGTAGCCGAGGTCCTCGAAGGCCTCCAGGTGCCGGATGCGGTGCCGGCCCAGGGCGTGCGCCCGGTGCACGGCAAGCTCACATGGCTGCTCGACGAGGCGGCGGCGGCCGAGCTGAGCCCTGCCCTGCTGGGATAGAAAGAGGGCGGGCATGGGGCTGCCGATCCCCTTGACGCATGACAGCGGCGGACTGCTTCGCGGCGCCTGGTGGTACACTCACGGGGCAAGCCAGGTGGCCGCGACGGGGCCGCGTCGCGATGCTCCTTGGAGCTCGCGAGGCACCTCGTCGAGGAAAGTCCGGACACCACAGAGCAGGGCGCTGGCTAACGGCCAGCCGGGGAAACCCGAGGGAAAGCGCAACAGAGAGCAGACCGCCAGCGGCCCCTTTCGAGGGGTGCGGGTAAGGGTGAAACGGTGAGGTAAGAGCTCACCAGCGGTCCTGGTGACAGGCCGGCTCGGCAAGCCCCGCCCGGTGCAAGACCAAATAGGGGAGCGTTTGAGGGTTGCTCGCCCGAGGCTCCCGGGTTTCGGTCGCATGAGGCGCGCGGCAACGTGCGTCCCAGATGGATGGTCACCCACGACAGGATCCGGCTTACGGCTTGCTACTGAGAAGCCCCTCGTTCCAGCTGGACGAGGGGCTTCTCCATGTACCTAGCGCCTGACCGTCTCCACTTCCTCGACGACGGTGGGCCCGCTCGTGTCGGAGAACCGGTCGAGGACGCCCGAGGACAGCAGCCGGTCACGGGCGGTCTGAGCGTCGTCCGGCGAGGCGAACTCGACTTGCACGAAGACTTCGCTCGGGTCCTGCAGGCTGCGGAACAGCCTGTAGCCCGTCGCCGCTTCCCGGGCGCGAGGGATGTCTTTGTCGAACGACGGCTTCCAGGCGTTGAAGTCGCCGACATTGATGCGCGTGATGATGAATGGCATGGGGAATCTCCCTGTGCGTGATCTGGCCTTATTGATGACTCTTGACAGGTATTGAATACAGTGCAAGGATACCCAAATGGACGACGATCCCAAACCGCGGCGCTACGACTCTCCACGGCGGCGCCTCCAGGCGACCGCCACGCGCAAGGAGATCCTCGAGGCGGCGCTGAGGCTCTTCGAGCGGCGCGGTTACGCGGCGACCTCGATGGCGGCCATCGCCGCCGAAGCGGGCGTCGCGCCCAAGACCGTGTACCTCGCGTTTCAGTCCAAGCGCGGCCTGCTGCTCGCCCTCTGGCATCTGCTGTTGCGGGGCGATGAGGAGCCCGTGCCCGTGGGGGAACGGCGGTGGTTCCGCGAGGTCGTCAACGAGCCCGATCCAGAGCGTCTGCTGCGCCTGAACGCGCGCAACTCGCGCATCGTCAAGGAACGCGCCGGAGCACTGCTCGAGATCCTGCGCAGCGCAGCTCCTGCGGACGACGAGCTCGACGCGCTCTGGAAGCGTATCCAGGGGGAGTTCTACGACAACCAGCGCTCCATCGTAGAGACGCTCAAGAAGAATCTCGCGCTGCGGCCCGGCCTCGAGGTCGACCGCGGCGCCGACATCCTGTGGGCGCTCAATCATCCCAACCTGTATCAACTGCTGGTTGGCGAGCGCGGCTGGACGCCTGAGCAATACGAGGAGTGGCTGGGCGACGCGTTCTGCTCGCAGCTTCTCTGACAGCGAACGCGTGAGGGCTCGGCTTGCGGGTAAGCTCGGCGCATGAGACCGACCGCCGCAGAGCTCGCCGCCACGCTGGGGCTGGGCCCCCATCCCGAGGGCGGCTTCTTTCGCGAGACCTTCCGGGCGGCCGAGACTGTTCAGACGCCGCGCGGAGCGCGTGCGGCGTCCACCGCCATCCTGTTCCTGGTGACGTGCGCGTCCATCAGCCACCTGCATCGCCTGTCGAGTGACGAGCTCTGGGTATTCCAGGGTGGGCTGCCGCTGGAGCTGGTCACGCTGTCGCCGGACGGCGAACTGGAGATGCGCGTGCTCGGCGACCCGGCGGGCAGCGCCGAGGCGGCCCCCGCGTGGCTGACGCAGGCGCTCGTCCCGGCCGGCAGCTGGCAGGGCGCCCGCCTTGCGGGCGGCCCGCACCTGCCGGCCTCCCGCGCCTGGGCGCTCGTGAACTGCATCGTCTCGCCCGGGTTCGAGGACGAGGACTTCGAGCTCGGCGCGCGGGACGCGTTGCTGGCGGCGTACCCCGAGCACGCGGAGATCGTCACGGCCTTCACCTGAAGGCGTGAGGCGGCCGCTGCTCCGTCTTGGCCGCGTGATACGCTCGGCTGCGCGATGACGGCGGGGGACGATCAGGTGCGAGGGCTGCTGGTGAGCGGCCGCTTCCCGGAGCTCGAGGACGCGCTCTGCGAGCGCGTGCGGGAGCTCCGGCGGGGCCGCTCGCTCGCGCCGCTCACGGTGGTGGTCGGCTCATCCAGCGTGCGCACGCGCGTCGGCGACCTGCTGGTGCGGCGGCTCGGGGCGATCGCCAACGTCTCCGTGGTCACGCTCGGTCGCCTGGCCGCCGATCTCGTCGCCGCGGTCCGCGGGGCGCCGCAACCCACGCTCACGGGCCTCGCCCGCGAGCGCCTGCTTCGGCGCCTGATCGCAACTCGGGAACTGGCCTACTTCGCGCCGGTCCGGGACCGGCCGCACTTCCCCCAGGCAGTCGCCGCGACCTTCACGGACCTGCGCGAAGCATGCGTCGCACCGGCGTCCGCATGGGCGCGCGCCGCCCTTGGCCCGGAGACCGGGCGCGACAGGCCGTCCGGCGCGGCGAAGGCAGTCGATCTCCAAGGACTATACGGCTCCTACTGCGACGAGCTCGCGCGGCGCGGGCTCGCGGACGGTGCGCAGCAGCTGCTCGACGCGGCGTCAGCCGCGAGCAGCGCCGGCGTGGCGTCGCGCACCCGGCTCGTCCTGTACGGCATCTACGATCTCAACCAGGCGCAGGAGGCGCTCGTCGCCGAGCTGCTCGGCGCCGGCGCCGACCTGTTCGTGCCCGTCCCGCGAGGTGGTTGCGGCGAAGGCGCCACCGTCCTGGAGGCGGCGCGCGCCGCCGGGCTCGCCGAGCAGCGCCGGGAGACTCCGAGCGCCGGCGCCGACCTCGAGCGGCTCGCCGAGCTGTGGCGCACGTCGCGGCCGGTCTCCGCGCCCGCCGTCGAGTTCCGCGGCGACGGGACGCTGACCGTGGTCTCAGTGCCCGACGAGCGCGCGCAGATGCGCGAAGCGGTGCGCGCAGTCGTAGCGGCGGTGGACGAGGGCGCCGCCTCGTGGGACTGCGCCGTGATAGTGCCGCACGGCGACGACGTGGAGCGTGCGGCCGCCGGCCTCGAGGCGGCGGGTATCCCCGTGGCCTGCCGGCGCCCCGACCGCTCCGCGGGGCCGCGGCTGCTGCAGCGCCTGGCCGACTGCCTGGCGCCGCCGGCCGGCGAGCCGTTCGCGCGGCGCGCGGTGGTCGATCTGCTCAGCGCCGCGCCTCTGCGCGGGTCGGATGCGTCGCCACGCGAGATCGCTCTGTGGCTCGATGAAGCTCGGCAAGCGGGGGTGGTGAGCGGCCTCGACCAGTGGCAGGAGCGCGTCGGGCGGCGGCGTCACGGGCTCGAACGCCGCCTCGCGGATCTCGAGGCCAGGGGCGAGGACCTCGCGTCCGACGACGACGATGCCGCGGAGAAGCTCGAGGTCGTGCGGCTGCGTCTCGCCGCGGCGCGCGGCCTGGAGGCCG
>JADGPQ010000260.1 GCA_017882325.1 Thermoleophilia bacterium | reverse complement strand
CCCAGCCGATCGGATGTTCCTGGCCGCGTTGGCCCGGATACTTCCCCGTGAGCGGTGGGGCAGTCTTTTCGTGAGGCCGGAGACGATTCGTCGTTGGCACCGCTCGCTGCTCGCCAGGCGTTGGACGTATCCGCATCGGCGGCCCGGCAGGCCAGCAACCGACGCCGATCTGCGGGCGCTGATCGTGCGGCTGGCGCGGGAGAATCCGGGTTGGGGCTACCGCCGGATCCAGGGCGAGCTCGCCCGGCTCGGTGTCCGGATCGCGGCCAGCACTGTCTGGTCGATCCTGCAACAGTCCGGGATCGAGCCGGCGCCGCGTCGCTCCGCCGAGACATGGCGGGAGTTCCTGCGAGCCCAGGCCAGCGGGATCGTCGCCTGCGATTTCTTCACCGTCGACACCGTGCTGTTGCGGCGCCTGTACGCACTCGTGTTCATCGAGCTCGCGACCCGGCAGGTGCATCTCGCGGGCATCACCGCGAACCCGACAGGTGAGTGGGCGACCCAGCAGGCGCGCAACATCGTCGAGACGTTTGTCGAGCGCCCGGAGCCGATCCGCTTTCTGATCCACGACCGCGACAGCAAGTTCACAGCTGGGTTCGATGAGGTGTTCCGCTCCGACGGCATCCGGACGATCCGCACACCGGTGCGGGCACCGCGCGCGAACGCGTTCATCGAACGGTGGATCGGCACCGTACGTCGCGAATGTCTCGACCGGATCCTGATCGTGAACCGACGGCACCTCGAACGCGTCCTCCCGGTCTACATCCGTCACTACAACGAGCATCGCCCCCACCGCTCCCTCCACCAGCGACCACCAATCGAAAAACCGCCGCCAGGGTCAGACACCGTTGTCGTTGTCGACCATGTTCGCCGCCGAGACGTACTCGGAGGACTCATCCACGAGTACAAGATCGCGGCGTAATCAAGGGCGAATCGGGTTTCCGGCACCCTCAGGCTGCGAGCCGCCCGTGTAGCTCGTCGGCGCCGAGGGCAACGGCTGCCTCGATCGAGGGAAGAATCCGCGCGCGCCCACCGTCTTGTCAGTACGAAGCACACCGACCTGAGAGGAGCCGCACGAATGGACGCTTACAACTTCGACTCGATCCGGTTCCAAACGCAAGAGCGTCTCGACCGCCGCACACACGAGGCCGCCGCGGAGCGGCTCGCCCGCCAGCTTCGCGGCACGACCGCGACCACGCGGGTGAAGGAACGCCTCCAGGCGAGCTGGGCCTCGCGGCTCAGCCGTCCCGTCTTCGGACGCCCATCTATGAGGGTGCGGCCCTCGTAGCCGGACCGCACGCAGCGCCGCGTTCGACTTGAACACCGCTGCGACACGCGGCGGGCACGCGAGCTGCTCGCAAGCCTCGAGTCGCTTCGGCCGGGCCAACGGACGCCGCTCCTGCGCGCGTTCGAGGCGCGGTTCCGGGCACGGCTCGCGGCGGCGGGCGGCGACGCGGACGCAGAAGCCGGGTTCGTGACCGCGTGGGGTGCACAAACTCGATCCTCCTGCAAATCAGCACACCCGGCGTCGCGACCGAGTTAATGCACCCCACGGGGTTGGACGATCAGGGCGGCGTGAGCTGGGCCCACTGAGGGGCGTTCGGATTGCTTGGGTTTAGGTCGTACGGGGGCGGCTGGTGGGTGTGGGTCGGGGCGTCTCGGCGTCGGTGGGGGCTTCGACGATGGCGACGATTTCTTTGAGGGCTTGGATCTCGCGCTGCAGGGCTGTTCTGCCTTTGCGTGTGATGCGGACCCAGGTTCTGCCGCGTTGGCCGGCGGTGTCTTTGGTCGACGTAATCAGTCCGGCTTCTTCCAGAACACGAAGGTGCTGGCCCAGATTCCCATCGGTGGTACCGAGAGTTGCTTTCAGTTGCGCGAAGTCCGCGCGCGTCACTCCGCTGAGCAGCGCAAGGACGCCTAGCCGAACGCGCTGGTGGACGTCGTCGTCGAGTCGGCGGGACGGGTGGGTCATTTAGTTGAGACCGGTCGCGGCTTGATGCTGGAGCCGCGCGCTGGCGAGCAGCACGAATGCGAAGCCGATCGCTTCGGTGGCGACTCGATTGTCGCCGTTTGCGATCGGGGTTGCGGCCGCGCAGACGGCAGCCATGATCAGCGCGTCGATCAGCAGGAACGTGCTGCGCGCGATCGCGGAGAAGGCGAGGAAGAAGGCTGTGACAACCAGGAACGGCCCGGTGCTGTTGAGGAATAGCGAGTGCAGGCGGAAGCCGGTCACGGAGGCGACCCCACCTCCGACGGTCATCGCGATCGACGTCGCGAGCCATGGCCAGACCGCGGTCTCGATGCCGTCGCTATCGCCGCGGCGCCGGTAGTGGCGGGCGGTGAGGAACGAGGCGGAGATGAGGGTGACGAGGAAATACGGGGCGAGATGGTTGCGGTGGACGACGAGCGCGAGCGGGGCCATCCCGAGATAGATCAGCCCGAACACGGAGAGCGGAAACCAGACCGTCGCCAAGCGGCGACGACCCACACCCTGTAAGCGCTGGACGTCGTCGAGTGCCTGTCGAGCAGCGAGCGGTCGGACAGCGATCGTCTCGTCTCTCAGGCTTTGACTGCCTTTAGATCTCGCCTTCACTCTGTGGTATAGAGTAACAAACTCTGCACTGCAGAGTAACTAACCATGGAGGGTTCCCGATGACACTGATGTTCGCAACCGTCGCCGGTCTGGTCACCGGCCTCCTGCTGGGGCGTAGACGGTCCGCATACGCGCTCACAACGATCGCCTGGTACGTCTGCCTCGCAGCCCAAACCATCTACCTCGCAAAGCCCGGCGCGAGCGACTTCGCCGGCCACAGCGGCAACGCGACCATCCGTTGGCCCATCTACTGGATCGTGCAACCACCGATCCTCGCGCTCGCGGTCTCGCTACTGCTCGTCGGATCCTGGCTGAGAACGCGCCTCCTCAAGAAGCTGCATCCCGCCAACGCGCTTCGCGAGCAGGCGTCCTAAGACCTACTCGGTGCGAGAGCGACCTAACCTGCCAACACCGGCGGGGAGCACGTCAGGACGTCCCTCTTGATCGGGGTGGCCTCCGAAGGATGGGCGCTTCAGGCTGCTGGCCAAGTTCGGCGGCGACAAGGTGACGCTCGGGCGCGGCACCGCCACCGTCCGCTTCGAGAACCGCGGCCGCAGCTCGGACTCGACCACTACGAAGGACGCAGCTACGCCGGCTTCCATCACCACACCGCCCGTGCGCTTAGTTGTCGTCTAAGACGAAGCGCAAGGCGTGATCTGGGCCAGGTTCGATGCGGATACTCATCGGAAGGTGCATCTCGCCAATGACCTGGTGGCCGATCTTTGAGTGGTGAGGGTGCCGGAAACCCGGTTCGGTCTCTTTGCGTGGATGCTGGCAGGATCGTCGGGTGGTCATCTCTTGTCTGTATTGGCTGTTTCGGCACCTCGTCGGGTTGATCGTGTTGCGTTGTCGGTCGGCGGCCGCGAACGAGGTTGTGAGCCCTCCCGGGTTCCGCGGAGACGGTTTTGATTGGTT
>JADGPQ010000083.1 GCA_017882325.1 Thermoleophilia bacterium | reverse complement strand
AGCAGGGCCTGCTGGCGGCCGAGCGCCTCACCCAGGCTGGGCGGCTGCGGCGGCGGGGCGACGGCCTGGTCTGGACCAGGCCGTACTCGCCCGCCGCCGAAACCAGCCTGCGCACGGCGTCCAACGAGCAGTTCGTGATCGTCGAGACGCGCGGCGGCGAAATCATCGGCACGGTGGAGCGCGAGCGCGTCTTCCGCTTCGCCCATCCCGGCGCCGTCTACCTGCATCTCGGAAGGAGCTACCTCGTGCAGCGCCTCGACCTCGAGGGCCACACCGTCCTCGTGGACGACTTCGACGGCGCCTTCTACACCCAGGTGAAGACCGACAAGAACGTGCTCGTGGCCGGGCAGGCAGGCATGCGCCCGCTGCCCGGCGCCTCCCTGTTCTTCGGCGAGCTCGAAGTCACCGAGCAGGTGATCGCCTACCAGAAGCGCGACATGACCGACCAGCACATCATCGACACCATCAGCCTCGACCTGCCCGAGCAAACGTTCACCACCCAGGCCTTCTGGCTGGCCATCCCCGCGCCGACGATCGAGGCGGCGCTCGCCGCGCTCACCGCGGACGATGCCGCGGCCGCGGGCGATAAGATGGCCACCCCCGGCAGCCTGCACGCCGCCGAGCACACGCTCATCGCCCTCCTGCCGTTGTACGCGATGTGCGACCGCTGGGACATCGGCGGCCTCAGCACCCCCTGGCACTGGCAGACCGACACGGCGAGCGTCTTCGTCTACGACGGCTATCCCGGCGGCATCGGCCTGGCGCGGCGCGGCTACGACGCCTTCGAGAACCTCGCCGCCGACGCCCGCGCCCTGATCGCCGAGTGCCCCTGCGAAAGCGGCTGCCCCAGCTGCGTGCAGAGCCCCAAGTGCGGTAACCTCAACGAGCCGCTGAGCAAGGCCGGGGCGGTGGCGCTGTTGGACGTGGTCCTCGGCCACGGACGCGAGAGAGGGGCGTGAAGTGCCCACCGGCATCACCATCGAGAAGCTCGACCCGGCCGACATCGACGCGATCGCGCCGCTGTGGAAGGCGCTGCTCGATCACGTCGCCGCGCTCCCGGAGGCGCTCGTGCCGGTACGCCCTTCGGACGAGTCGTGGGCACTCGAGCGCAAGGAGATGCTGGAGGCGCTCGCCGGCGATGCTTTCGCCCTCATCGCGCGCCGCGGCGACGAGGCTGTGGGTTACCTCTTCGTGCGCGTCGAGGGTCCGGACCCCGTGTGGTACACGGGCGACACGCACGCCGAGCTGGCGCACCTCAGCGTGGCCGAGGGCGAGCGCGGCAACGGCGTGGGCAGCGCGCTCATGGACGCCATGGACGCCGAGCTGGAACGACGCGGCGTGGAGGATGTGGAGATCGGCGTGGATACGGGCAACGACATGGCCGCGCGCTTGTACGAGGGTCGCGGCTACCGGCCCGACTTCAGGATCTTTTACGGCTCGCCCGGCAAGAAGCCCTGGGCGTGCCTCAGGCGCGAGGCAGAGGACAGGAAGGCCGGGCGCGGGCGCTTCGCGCCGCCCGGCCCGGAGGAAGCGCGATGAGCGGCCCCCACTACGTGAGCGTCATCGGCGCCAGCCGCGCCACGCCCGAGCTGGCCGCGAAGGCCGAGGAGCTCGGCGAGCTCCTCGCGGAGCGCGGCTTCGTCGTGATCTGCGGCGGCCGCAGCGGCGTGATGGAAGCCGTGGCGCGCGGCGTGAAGAAGAAGGGCGGCGTCTCGATCGGCATCCTGCCGGAGGCCGATCGCCTGCGCGCCGCCCCCGACCTCACCTACACCGTGTGCAGCGCCATGGGCTACGCGCGCAACCTCAGCGTGGTGGCCAGCGGCGACGTGGTCATCGCCCTGGGCGGCGCCTGGGGCACGCTCAGCGAGATCGCCCTGGCGCGCAACGTGGACAAGCCGGTGATCCTGCTCGACACCTGGGAGCTCACCCCGCCCGAGGGCGGCCAGCTCGACGGGGTGCGGCGGGCGAAGACGCCCGCCGAGGCTGTCGAGCTGGCCCTCGCCCAGCCGAGTTGACTGAGCCGGACCGCCGAAACGTCAACCCGCCAACGTCCCGGAAGATGGGCCGTCTCGTCGCGTCCCTGCTAGAGTACTTGCCACTCTAGGCAACGACTCCCCAACGTCTGGGGTCACACGGGTTGAACGCACGGTCGCAGACTCCGAGCCCGGTCGCAGCGAAACTCGCCCGCCCACGCACGGACGACGTCGTCCTGCGCCCCGACACGCTCGCGGACTTCAGGCGGGCCACTCGACGACGGCTGTCGCTGGTCAGCGCGCCCGCCGGCTACGGCAAGACCACGGTCGCCGCGGCGGCCATCGAGAGCTTGGGTCTCGACAGCATCTGGTACAAGCTGGACGTCCTCGACCACGACCCCGTCGTCTTCCTCGCATCTCTCACCGAGGCCCTCAGAGAGCGCTGCGCAAACTTCGGCGACGCGATCCGCGAACGCCTGAGGACAACCGCGGACACCCCCTTCCCCGTCGAGCACCTGCAGGCCATGTTCGTCAAGGAGTGCGAGCAACGGATCGACCGCGACGTTCACATCGTCCTCGACGACTACCACGAAGCAGCCGAGTCGGCAGAGCTCAATCGCACGCTCGACTACCTTCTTGCCGATCTCCCAACGAGCCTGCGCTTCATCGTGCTCACGCGGTACGACCCCGCGTTCTCGGTGATCAAGATGCGTCTCGCCGGCGACGTCGCTGCAATTGGCGCCGAGACTCTGCGTTTTGACGCGGAGCAGGCCGTGGCGGTGCTCTTCGCGCGCACTGGTCACAAGCTTTGCCGCAAGCACATCGATCGACTGGTCGCGCTCACCGAAGGCTGGACGGCGAGCATCGTGCTCGCCGGCCTGGCCCTCGAGTGGCTTGACCTCGACTCGCTCGAGCTGGCCCTCTCTGACCCCCGCCTCAAGCAGGACATCTACTCCTACCTTGCGGAGCAGGTGTACCGACGCGAGGACGAGGCCGTCCGCTCCTTCCTCAAGCGCACGTGTTGCCTCGAAAACATCAACGCCGAGCTTGCCAACCGGCTCGCCGGCACGGACGCGGCGCACCGCTACCTGGCGCATCTCGCGGCGAACCGCGTGTTCACGTTCGCAACGGGTGTGGAGGGCGCGTACCGCTACCACAACCTCTTCCGAGATTTCCTGAGGCAGCGATACATCCAGGAAGAGGGCGAGCCGGCGTTCCGCCGCCTCCAGCACGAGACGGCGGCAGCGCTCGAGGATGTCGGCGAGACAGAGATGGCGGTGGAGCTCTATCTCAACGCCAACCAGCCGCTTGACGCTCTCGCCGTCGTCGCACGGGGCGGCGAAGCCGGACTGGAGCGCCTGCCCTATGAGAGGCTGCATTCCTGGCTGGACAGGCTGCCTCCGGAGTCAGGCGCCGACGAGCCCTGGGCCAGGCTCATGGCCGGACAGATCCACAGCCGCCATGGGGACTACCCCGAAGCGCTTGAGGAAATCGATCGCGCCGCTCGCTCGTTCGAAGACGCAGCGGACGAGTGGGGCCTGTATCACGCGCTGTCCATGAGAGAGTGCGCGCTCTTCTGGCAGGGAGACACCGCAGAGGCCGTGCGCGCCTGCGAGGCCGCACTCGCGCACGCGCAGACGACGCAGCAGAAGATGCACACGCTCCTCAGCCTCGGTTCCGCGGCGCTAGACATGCGCCGCTGGGAAGACGCCGAGGCCGCGTTCACGGCCGCCGACGCCGTGGCAGACCGCGCCACCCCCGCCGAGCAGATCCGCGCCAGAGCGCTCCGCGCCCACGCGGCCTACTACCGGGGCGACTTCAGGGCGGCGCGCGGCGCGCTCCCCGCCCTTCAGTCCGCAGACACGTCCGGCGCTGTCCGGGCCACCATTCTCAACACGAGCGGACTGGTGGCACTGGGGCTCGCCGATTACGCCCAAGCGTCGGCGCTGTTTGAGCAAGCACTCGCGGTCGCCGTGCGCTTCGGCTATTCGCCCACGGCCGACATGGTCGCGGTCAACATCGGTCTGCTCAGGGGCTCCCAAGGGCGTGAGATTGACGCCCTCGCGATCGTACGTAGGACATTGGATGGAACGGCCTTCGCCGAGGAGCCCACCTTGATGGCATTCGGGCTTAGCCACGAAGCCACACTGCTGCGCCGGGCCGGCCACCTCGAGGCGGCACTCGCGCCGTGCACGAAGGCCGCCGAGAGCGTGACCTTCGAGAGAGACCCGTACATCGCCCTCAACACGCAGGCAAATCTCCTGTATCTCCGCGCGCTGCTCGGCGACAAGGACACGTCGCGGCTTCTGGCCATCTCCAGGCGCGCATCCGACGCCGGCCTCTCGTTCGTCGCGCTGAAAGCGCAGCTCTTCGCCGCCATCGTGGCTCTGACAACGGGCGACGGCGAGCTTGGCACGGAGCTTCTGCAAGACTGCGTGCCCCGCCAGCTCGAACTGGGACACATCCACCTCCTGGCGCAGGAGCTCTGCCCCAGACCCGAGGTCGCGGCGGTCGCTCTGGCAAGCGCACCATCGCAGTATCTTGCGCAACGCCTCATGGACGCCCTGGCAGGCCACTGGGGCTTCGCCGGGCTCGCCGAAGCGCTGGTCGCGGACGGTCCGGCGCTGGCCGTGTCGGCGGTCCAGGCTGCCGCAGAACGGGCCTCCGACGATGTGCTCGCGGGCGTACTCGCCGTGACCCAGGGGATTCGCGGCGGCGCGCTGGCGAAAGCCGTCGAGGCCGCGCTGGAGCAGCGCCCCGGGGTGTCTTTCTCGCCCGGGCCGGTCTTCCCTGAGCTCACGAAACGTGAGCGCCAGATACTGCGGCTCATGGCCGAGGGCCGGCGCAACCCCGAGATCGCCGATGAGCTCTTTCTCTCCCTCGTCACGGTGAAAACGCACGTCAATCACATCTTCAGCAAGTTGGGGGTGCAGAACCGCGTCGAGGCCGTCCTCGCGTTCAAGGAAGCCGCCGGGCATTCCAGCGACCGTCCCTGATGCTGAGAAGCGCATCTCCACCCGGTGAGATGCCCGAACTACAACCTGGGTATGATTCACCGCACCACGTCTCCCGTTAGCCTGCATCCGCAATCGCAGGCCACGAAGGAGACCACATGGAATCCCCCACGTCCGTCGTCTACATCGAGTCGAACCACATGAGCCAGCGCAAGAAGACCGTCATCGAGATCCTGCGCGACAGCCCCGGCTTCGTGTCGGGCGAAGCCATGAGCACCAAGCTCGGCATCTCGCGCAACGCCGTGCACAAGCATGTCAAGTCACTGCGCTCGCGCGGTTACCGCATCCTCGGCATCTCCCGGCGCGGCTACAGGCTCGAGGAAGAACCATGCCGGCTCTCCATGGGCCACATCACCGATCGCACGGTCGGCAGCAGGTTCGGCAGCTCCTACCGCTACTACGAGGAGACCGAATCGACGAATGTCGAGGCCAAGTCCCTGGCAAACAGCGGAGCCCCCGAAGGCACCGTGGTGATCGCCGAGGCACAGACCGCGGGGCGTGGCCGGCTCGGCCGTCGCTGGACCTCGCCGGCCGGCAAGGGCCTTCTCTTCTCGGTGCTTCTGCGGCCCGCTCTGCCGATGAGCGAAGCCCATCTGCTCACCCTTGTCGCCGCGTGCGCTGCAGCCGAGGCCATCGAGTCACTGGCCGCGGCGCCGGTGAAGATCAAGTGGCCCAACGACCTCTTCGTCGGCGACCGCAAGATCGGCGGCATCCTGCTGGAAGTCGCCGGCGAGCAGGACGAAGTCGACTGGATCGTGGTCGGCATCGGCGTCAACGTCAACACCGAGTACAGCGAATTGCCCGTTGCGCTGCGAAGGACTGCGACGTCGTTGAAGATGGCCGGCGGGGAGTCCGTGGACAGAAGCGAGCTGCTCGCCCGCCTGCTGCTCGCGCTCGACGCCCACTACGCCGAGGCGGTCGCCAATGGTTTTGAGAGCGCGCTCAGCGGCTTCCGCCAGCGCGACTATCTACTGAGCAAGGGCGTGAGCGTACAGACTCGAGAAGGCCCGGTCGTAGGCCGGGCAGCCGGCATCGACGAGCGCGGCGCGCTGCTCGTCGAGCTGCCCCAGCGCCAGATCCGGCGTTTCCACTCGGGTGACGTGACGCTCAAGCCCTGAGCGCCAAGCTCGGAACGTGCTGATCACCCCCGGGCGGCTGCCCTCCGCGCCTTGACAGCCGCCCGGGGCCCCCTTAGATTGTCACCTCTGTTCAAGCGAACAAGGTTGACGATTGTCGTCCGTCTCCACGCGCGAGCTCACTTACGCCGCGCTCTTCACGGCGCTCATCGCCGGCGGCGCCCTCGTGGCGATCCCCATCGGGTCCGTGCCCTTCACCCTGCAAGTGCTGTTCGTACTCCTCGCCGGCATGCTTCTGGGGCCGAGACTGGCAGCGCTGAGCGTCCTCGCCTATCTCGCGCTTGGCCTCTTCGCGCCGGTGTATGCAGGGGGTACGTCCGGGCTGGGCGTTCTGCTCGGGCCGACTGGCGGCTATCTCTGGGCGTTCGTGCTGGCAGCTCTGGTGACCGGCGCCCTGTCTGCTCCCGGGCAGGCGTCTCTCGCGCGCTTTGTAGGTGCCGGCCTGCTCGGCCTTGTGCCGATCTACGCGCTCGGCGCCGTTTGGCTGGCGGCGCAGCTGCACATCGGCATGGGCACTGCTCTCGCCACGGGCGTGGCTCCGTTCGTGTGGCTGGACGTGCTGAAGGCGGTGACCGCGGGCCTCGCGGCCCGCAGCCTTGTCAACCTGCCGCTGGGTCTTCCTTCGCCTCAGCGAGGCCGCTGACGTCGGCCAGCCCCTGCCCACGCAGACGCAGGTTGATGCGACCGAGCTCGTACTCGCCCCTGAAGTCGGTCGAGCTGCCGTCGCGGTAGGCGAGATCCTTGTCGCGAAGCACCCGGGCGAGAGCCTCCACGTACTGCTTGTCCAGCGTGTGGCCGGCCACCTGGCGCAGTTCCTTGAGCGCCTCGAACGAGCTGCGCGCCGCGTGGTACGGCCGGTCGGACGTCATGGCGTGATACGAGTCGGCCACGGCCAGGATCCTGCTGAGCTCGGGGATGCTTTCGCCGTGGATGCCGCTCGGATACCCGCTGCCGTCGAGTCGCTCGTGGTGATAGCGCACGATGTCGGCGACCTCCTGGTAGGCGACGAGATGCGAGAGTACCTCGGCCCCCTTCTCGGGATGCTCCCGGATGGAGACCCAGTCCTGTTCGTCGAGCACCGCCGTCTTGCGCAGCACCGCATCGGGCACGCCCACCTTGCCCAGATCGTGCAGAAGCCCGGCCAGGTGAAGGGCGTCGGCCTCGTGCTCGGGAAGCCCGAGCGCAGTGGCGATGTCGCGACAGTACATGGCCACGGCCGCGGAGTGCTGGGCAGTGTACTCGTCCTTGCTGTCGAGAAGCACGACCATGGCAGCCGCAAGGCCGATGTTCATCTCGAAGTACTGGTCGCTGAGCTCTTTCTGCTTCGCCAGATGATCCTTCTCGCGGACCAGCAGTTTGAACATGTACTGGCTCGCGAGGAGGGGGACGAAGAGGAGGACCACGGCGATGATGCCCGCCTTGGCGTAGAGGGCGGCGACGACGAGACCCAGCAACGCCAGCATAGCCAGCGAGCGGAGGAACGGCGGCATCTCCTCGCGCCAGAAAGAGCGAAGGCGCTTGCCGTACTTTGCGTACATGCCAACGCTCAGCAGCGCCAGATTGGTCGCCTCGAATGCAGCGGCGGCCACTGCGCCCGCTATCAATAGCCCGGAGGACACCGTCTTGAGAGAGATGCCGAAGGCGACAACCAGAGCGTCGAACGCGAGCAGAGCGAGGAACGCCGAAACAACGAAATTAGCGGCATTGTAGGCAGCGACCGCCCTGCTGTTTTCTCGCCAGGATCCCCACAGGCCAACCAAAAGCGCGACGAGCATCGCCGGAAGACGTCCCGTGTACATCACCGCGAGAAGAATGGGTAGATTGCCAGCGGCCAGCGTCACGCGATCTGACACTTCGACTGCCATCTCCTCAGCGATGATGGCGAGGACCGCGAGAATCAGCGCATCTCGTATGACGGTGGTCGAGAGGGGCACAGGCCCCGGGAAGAGGACTGAACATACAATCGCACCCGCCGCAAGCACAGCGAGACACGCGGTAAGAACGCGGTAGTTGCGTTCAGAAGTCGCCAAGGCACCCCCAGCCCGGAGAAGTGCCTAGTCTATCGGCACGTTCGTGTCAGAGCTTTAGGCCAATCTTGCGGTCGGCCTAGTGCATCTTGCTGCCGCCACCACTGGTGACGAGAGCGAAGAGCAACGAGGCCAGTGTCTTCTCGATCTTCTTGCTCATGATGAATCCTCAATCAGGTAGACAGTCGCGGGTCAGTGCATCTTGCCGCAGAAGCGAATCATCGTCCCCCCTAAAGTTTCCGTCGTCACTGCCGATAACAAATGGTTGACGACTCCCGTGTCTGCACTCTGTCAGGCAGGGTCCGCTGCGCCTACCCCTTGGGCTTGGACATTGTTCATAAATCGCGAAGCCGATATAGCCAGAATGGACAACACTTTTTTCGGAGCAGATTCTTTCTCCCGTTGACGACCCAAATAGCGTAGGCTCGACCGTGAGGCGGGCCGGACGGCCCGCACGTCAGTCCAGGGCCCGGCGGCCCACACGGGGCCGTTTCCGGCGGGGGGGATCACGATCGAGGCGAACGCTGCTGCCACGAACCCGGCGTCGACGACGTTGGCGCGCAACGGCAACTTCCTGCTGCTCTGGGCAGGCCAATTCGTTTCGCAGATGGGCGACCGCCTGGCGATGGTCGCCTTTCCCTGGTTGGTCTACGAGAGAACGGGATCGGCGCTCGGCACGGGAGCCGTCTTCGCTCTGTACACTCTGCCGTACGTGCTCTTTGGCACGTTTGCCGGAGTGGTCATCGACCGCTTCAACAAACGCGCCGTGATGATCGCCGCCGACATCGTGCGTGCGGGCCTCGTCCTCCTCGTACCCCTCGTAGCAACGCGGTCACTGCCGGCCGTGTACGTCCTCAGCTTTCTGATGGCGAGCGCCGCCGTCTTCTTCGATCCGTGCAAGCTCGCCATCCTCCCCGACCTCGTCACCAAGGATCGGCTGATGCGCGCCAACTCACTGCTCGCCACCGGTGAGAATCTCACCGAGATCATCGGATACGCCCTGGCGGGGTTCATCCTAGCCTATGTTTCCATCGCCACGGCCTTCCGCATCGACTCGGTGACCTTCGCGGTCTCGGCCGCCGCCCTCATGCTCATTCGATATCGCGCACCGGTGCGCGCGGCGGCGGAGCAGACCGCGCAGTCCTTCTGGCACGAGCTCCGCGAGGGCCTGAGCTTTCTCCGTCACCACCACGCCCTGCTCATGAACACGCTCATGGTGGTGGCCTTCGTCGCCGGCCTCGGCGCCAGCTACCCGCTGACCTTCTTGCTGGCAGTGCGCGTGCTGGATGCCGGCACGCAGGCGTTCGGCGTCTTCGAGGCCGTCATCGGCATCGGCTATCTGGTCGGCGCCCTCGCGCTGGCCACGCTCGCGATGCGCGTCCCCAAGGGACTGGCGATGGCGATCGGCTGGGCGGCGATGGGCGTGAGCATGATCGCCGTGGCCGCCACACGGGGCGTGTGGCAAGCCTGCATCCCGTTTGCGCTGTTCGGTCTAGCTAACGCCGTGGCGCTCATCGCCCTGGACACATGGCTGCAGGACGTCATTCCCGAGCATCTGCGTGGGCGCGTCTTCGGGGCGCGCTTCACCCTCACGCAGGGCACCTACGCACTCTCGGTGCTCGTGGGCGGGGCGTTGGCCGGTGTGTTCGACGTGCGCGCCCTCATCATCGTGGCCGGGGTGCTCATGGCTATCCCGGGCATCGCCGCGTTGTTCGTGCGCGAGATTCGCGACGCCTGAACCGGCCGAGCTTCGCACCAAGGGCCAGAGTCCGGGAGGCGAGAGGGCGGCCGCCGAAGGCCCGCCGCCCGGCTTCGGACGCGCGGCCCGGGGTGATAGCCTTGGACGACATCCGCAGGGCGCCGCTGGGGCCGCGCCCTCGAACCGCGGACGCGCAAAGGAACCATGACCTCCCGGAACGACGCACAGACGCCCGCGCCCGCCTCCGCGTCGCGCACGAGCTGGATTCAGCTCGGCGTGGTGTCGGCCGGCAGCTTCGTCACCTGGATCGGCTTCGGCGCCATCATCCCGTACCTGCCGATCTTCCTGAAGGAGCAGGCGCACAGCTCCATGCTCATGATCGGGGTGATCGCCTCGATGTTCTATCTGGGCACGCTGCTCTTCTCGTCTCCTCTGGGCTGGCTCAGCGACACCATTGGGCGAAAGCCGGTGATGGTCGTTGGCGCCGCCCTGTACACCGTCGCTCTCCTGCTGTTCACGACCACGACAGACCCGTACTGGTTCGTGCTCTTTCGGCTGCTCGAGGGCATGGGCACGGCGGCGTTCGGGCCGGCGGCTCAGGCCTTCGTCGCCGACATCACCACGGAGGAGAACCGCAGCAAGGCCTACGGCTTCCTGACCACGGCGCAGTTCGGCGGGCTCATCTTCGGGCCGGCCATCGCGGCGCCGCTCTACAACCTCGTCGGCGGCGGGAAGGACGGCTTCTACGCTATCTTCTACGTCGGAGCCGCCCTCTCCGCGCTCTCGCTGGTCGCGGTCATCTTGTTCGTGCGCGAGCCGGCGGCTCTGAAAGTGCGTCGCGCGCAGCGCCGCCAGGACATCGAGCGACCCGGTGGCACGGGCAAGGCCGCTCGCCCGCCGATCCGCACGATCCTCACGCCGGCGATCATCGCCTTCCTGATCATCGCCTTCACGAGCCACTACGCCATGGGCGCCTTCGACGTCGTGTGGAGTCTGTGGCTGGCGCATCTCGGCGCCTCGATGACCTTCATCGGCCTCACCTGGATCGCCTTCAGCGTGCCCATGCTGCTCTCGTTCGTGGGCGGCGTGGCCGCCGACCGCTACAGCCGCTATTGGCTTTTCGTCATCGGCTATGCGTTCTCAGCCGTCGCCTGGATCTTCTACGGCGTGACCACCAACATGACACTCTTCCTCATCGTGAACTGCCTCGAAGGCCTGGCCATCGCCTTCTCCTACCCCGCCAAGCAGGCGATGCTGATCCAGGCCAGCCCGCGTCGCTGGATCGGCACGGTGACGGGCGTGGAGTCGACCGCCATGCAGGCCGCGGGCCTGCTCGGGTCCCTTACGGCGCCGGTCGTCTACGGCTGGATCTCCGGGTACATCCTGGCGGTCGCCGGAGCCATCAACCTCGTTGGTCTCGCGATCGCGGCACCGATCCTGCACCGCGAGTGGAAGCGCCTCAAGACGACCGGACGCATGCCACGACAGGCCGATCTCGAGCGGATCGGGGATGAGTCGCGCCCCGCGGCGGCGAGCCAGCCGCCGCACGGGATGGAGTAGTGGCGCCGCGGATCCGCCGCCCTATCTTGAGGCCCCGGGTGACCCACGAGGCCTGATGGTCGTCACAGCCGTGACGGGCAGCGTCTTGAGGACGAAGGCAACGCG
>JADGPQ010000082.1 GCA_017882325.1 Thermoleophilia bacterium | reverse complement strand
GTCGCGCCGGCCGTCGCCTTCCACGGCTCGTTTCTGGCGGCGCTGGCCGAGTATCACGCCGAGGGCCGCCACCTCGATCTGCCGGCCGACCGGCTTGGCGACCCCAGGGAGTTCTCTCGCTACGTCGCGAGTCTGCGCGACGATGCAGAGGATCCTGGCGCGGCCGTCCGCTGCCTCGCGGCTCTCACAGGCGTCCCTCCCGAATCGTGGCCGGACGGCTATGTGCCCCAGACCGTCCTGTGGTGGGTCGCCCGCGACGAGTTCATCGGTCGCGTCCACATCCGCCACAGGCTTACACCGCACCTGCTGGACGAGGGCGGCAACATCGGCTTCGAGGTGCGGCCGAGCGCACGGCGGCGAGGTCATGCCACGGCCATGTTGGCCGCGGCTCTTCCGCTCGCCGCAACGCTCGGCGTCGACCCTGCACGGATCGACTGCGACGCCGGCAACATCGCCTCGCGACGGGTCATCGAGAAGAACGGCGGCGTCCTCGACGAGGGGCGTGACGGCTCCCTCTACTTCTGGGTGCAGACATTGTGACCGCGCCCGGCGTCCGGGTACGCGCCGCGTTCGAGGGGCCGGTCCATCACGTCTACGTCCACGTACCGTTCTGCCGCGCGAAGTGCGACTACTGCGATTTCGCCTCCACGGCTGTGGGTGACGCGCCGGACGGCGCGCTGCTCAAGCGGTTCGTCGAGGGAGTCGCCGCAGAGTGGGAGCGTGAACGGGCGACGCACGACGTGCGCCGCCTGCACACGCTGTACCTCGGCGGCGGCACGCCGAGCCTTCTGGGGCCGGAGCGGCTCGAGCGGATGCTCGAGCTCTTCCGGCCATTTCTCACGCCTGGGGCCGAGATCACCGTCGAAGCGAACCCCGAGGACGTGGACGAGGCGTTCGCCGCGTGGGCGGCGGCCGCGCCGGTCGCCGGCGGAGCCGGCGCGGGGCGCGGCCTTCGCGTCTCGCTGGGTGCCCAGAGCTTCAGCCCGGAGCTGCGCGAAGGTCTCGGACGCCGGGCGCAGGCTGACCCCGCCGAGGCTTTCAGGCGCCTGCGCGACGCCGGCGCCTCGAATCTCAGCCTCGACCTGATGTTCGGCATTCCCGGCCAGACGGCGGTCGATCTCGAAGAGGACATCGCCGTCGTGCGTGCGCTTCGCCCGGACCACGTTTCGTGGTACGAGCTTGGCGTCGCGTCTGGGACGCCGCTCGCCGCCCGGCTGGAGGCGCCCTTTGTGGCCCGGGAGCCCGCCGGTACCGCGGCCTCGCCGCCCGAGGGCAGCACGCCACTCGAGCCCCCCGGCGAAGACGCGCGCGCCGACATGTACCGTCGGATCGTCCAGGCGCTGTCCCGCGCGGGCTACGACTGGTACGAGGTGAGCAACTTCGCGGTCCCGGGGCGCAAGGCGCGCCACAACCTGGCGTATTGGCGCGCGCCCCCCTACCTCGGCCTCGGCCCCGGCGCGGTGAGCACGATCGGCGGCCGGCGCTGGACCAATGTCCCCGACCCGGCGACATGGGCGGCGGCGCTGGCCGCCGGCGCCCGCCCGCCGCGTGACGTCGAAGACCTCGACGAAGCCACGCGCGCCCGCGAGCGCCTGCTGCTTGCCGCCCGCTGCGGCGCCCGCGTGTCGCTTGCCGAACTCGCCGCTATCCTGGACGTCGGCGCCGTCGGTCCGCTCGCCGCCGCTGGATTGGTTTCCCTGCACAGTGGTACAATCCGGGTGACGCGAAAGGGGCGGTACGTGGCCGGAGCCGTGTGCGTACGCCTGTTTCGCGATTGACGTTTAAGGGGTGAAAATTGGCGCTCACACCACGACAGGAGCGGGTGCTGCGGGTGGTCATCGAGGAGTATATCGCCTCGGGCACGCCCGTCGGCTCGAAGTACCTCAGCGAGCGCTTCGCGATCGGTGTGGCGGCCTCGACCATCCGCAACGACCTCGCCGACCTCGAAGAAATGGGCATGCTCGCACACCCTCACACGTCGGCGGGGCGTGTTCCCACCGACGCCGGGTACCGGCACTACGTCAATGTCATCCTCGGCGAGCGCCGCGAGGCGCCGCTCGCGGTGGCGGTGGAGCGCGACCGCGCCCGCAGCGAGATCGACGACGCGCTTCGCGAGACCGCCGAGGCGCTTTCCCGGGTCACTGAACTGCTGGCCGTCGTGTCGGCTCCCGCGGTGAGCACGTCGATCGTCCGCCACATCGAGATCCTCTCGCTGCAGCCGCACCTCGTGATGGTCGTCATCATCACTACCTCCGGCCAGGTCACCAAACGTATCTACCCGCTCGTCGAGGCGGTTGACGAGGGCCTCGCCGAGTTCGCGCGCGTGTATCTGAACGAACGTCTGGTGGGCACGCAGCTGGGTACGAGGCGCGCGGCCGAGGCCTTCGATAGTCTCGATCTGCGGCCCAAAGAACGCGCCTTCCTCGACACCGTGCGCCCGGCCTTCGAGACGCTCGGCCCCGGCGACGTGGAAGGACTGCACCTCGGTGGCGCGTCGCGCCTGCTCGACAACCTCACGCGCGAGGGCGCCGGCCACCTCAACGAGGTCCTCGAGATGCTGGAGCAGCGCTACAACCTGTTGGAGCTGCTCGCAGAGGCCCTGCGCGAGGACGGCGTCTTCCTGCGCATCGGCCACGAGATGACGCCTCCTTCCCTGCAGGCGTTTTCGCTCGTCGCCGCCAACTACGGCGTCGCCAACCGCAACCTCGGCACCGTGAGCGTGCTTGGCCCCACCCGCATGAATTACCAGCGCGTCATCGGCGCGGTGCGCGCCACTGCCGACAGCCTGAGCACGTACCTCGAAGAGATATGGTGAGCCAGTGACCTCCCCCCGTTCATGAAACGCGACTACTACGACGTGCTCGGCGTGCCTCGCGACGCCGGGCAGGACGAGATCAAGAAGGCCTTCCGCAAGCTGGCCCGCGAGTGTCACCCGGACGTCAACCCCGGAGACCCCGACTGTGAAGCGCAGTTCAAGGAGGCGGCCGAGGCCTACGAGGTCCTCAGCGACGCCGACGCGCGCGCGGCCTACGACCGTTACGGATTCGACGGCCTGAAGGGCCGCCGCATGACCGACTTCGAGCACGTCGGCTTCAACGACCTCTTCAACATCTTCTTCGGCGGCAGCATGTTCGACTCCGTGCTTCGCGACGCCGGCGGGATGTGGGGCGCCGCGACCGGCGGCGCCCCGGCGCCCCGCGGCGACGACGTCGAGGTGGGTCTGGAGCTGACCTTCGCCGAGTCCGTGTTTGGCGTTTCTCACGACGTCGAGGTCAAGGCCGAGGATCGATGTGCGACCTGCGGTGGGAGCGGCGCCCGCCCCGGCACCGGACGCGACACCTGTCCGCAGTGCCACGGCAGCGGCCGCATGCGCGAGGTGTCGAGCCTCGGCGGATTCGGCCAATTCGTGCGCACCAGTACCTGCAACGTGTGCCGCGGCCGCGGCAGTATCGTCAACGATCCCTGCGAGGACTGCCGCGGCACGGGCCGCGTGCGCGGTTCGCGCACCGTCACCGTGGAAGTGCCGGCCGGCATCGCCGACGGGCAGCGCCTGCGCCTGACAGGCGAGGGCGGCGCCGGCGCTGAGGGCGGCAGATCCGGCGACCTCTACGTGTCCATCTCGGTGGAGCCGCACGAACACTTCGTGCGCGACGGCGACGACCTCATCTACCGGCTGGACGTCACGATGGTCGAAGCGGCTCTTGGCACCACCGCCTACGTGCCGGCGCTCGACGGCGACATCGAGGTCGAGTTGCGTCCCGGGACCCAGCCGGGGGAAGCCAAGGTCTACCGCAACCGGGGCGTGCCGGCCCTGCAGGGCTACGGGCGCGGCGACCTCAAGGTGGTCGTCAACGTGCAGGTGCCCCGGCACCTCAGCGCCGAGCAGAGCGAGGTCCTCGAGCAGTTCGCGGAGCTCACCGGCGACGTCAACTACGAGCCCGACCAAAGTTTCCTCGACAAGGTGCGGGCCGTCTTCCGCCAGTGACGCGGACCGAGTACACGCGGTACACGCTGCGGCTGGGGCCGGCCGCGGAGGCCGCGGGGGCGGTCGCGGCCGTGATATCAGAAGCACGGCCCGTCGACGACTGGTCCGGGGCCGCTGCCTACGTGCGCGGCGCCGATCCGGCGGCCCTGGACTACGCGCACCCCGAGGCCGTGGACATCATCCGCGCGCTGCAGCCGTCGGGCTGGCAGGAGGCCGACGGCGGCGACACGCTCACGTTCTGGCTGGCCGAAGGCGCCGAGTCCGGCGAGCCCGTGGTGCCGGCGCTTGCGCGGCTCGGCGCGCTCGGTGCCCTCGAAGTGTCACGCGAGCGCCCGGGCTGGGAGGACGCCTGGCGCCGCTTCCACAAGCCCCGGGTGGTCGGGCGGCTCTACGTGCGCCCGCCCTGGTACCCTGCTCGCGACCATCTGCTCGACGTCGTCGTCGAGGCGGGCCTCGCCTTCGGCACCGGCGGTCACGCGAGCACGCGCCAGTGCCTCGAAGAGCTCCAGGTCATCCCGCCCGGGCCGCTGCTCGACCTGGGCAGCGGTTCCGGCGTGGTGTCGTTCGCGGCGCTGAGGCTCGGTTTCGCGCCGGTGTGTGGCATCGAGATCGACCCCGTCGCCGTGCATGCCGCGGCCGGCAACGCCGCCCTCAACGGGTTGTCGCCCACGTTCCTCGTGGGCGATGCCACCGAACCGGGCTATGCGCTGCCGGCGGCCGACGTCGTGGTCGCCAACATCGCCCTCGACCCCATCCTGCGGCTGGCGCGTCGCTTTGCCCCGGGCGCCAACGGCGGCGCGCCCGAGCTGCGTCCCTCGCATCTGCTGCTCGCCGGGCTGCTGGTTGAGCAGGGCGATCAGGCCGCAGCCGCGTTCCCCGGCTACGAGACGGCGAGCCGGCGCGAGGACGGCACGTGGCTGATGCTGCACCTCACGAGGGTCTCATGACCAGGGTTGCGACCGCCTCCGTGGGCTGCAAAGTCAGCCAGGCGGATGGGGAGGAGGCGCTCGCCGAGCTCGCGGCGGCCGGCCTGCGGCCGGTGCGCGCTCGCGAGACTGCCGACGTGGTCGTGGTGCACACCTGTTGTGTGACCGCCGCGGCCGAACGCAAGTCGCGGCGGCTGGTGCGGCGCATGGCGGGCGACGGCAAACGCGTCGTCGTCGCGGGATGCGCCGCGGCTCTCCGCCCCGAGCAGTTCGCGGGCCCCGGCGTCGAGGTGGTGGCGCGGCCCGACTGGGCGGCGGTGGGGGCCGCGAGCGTTGCGCATGGCACACGGCTGCAGGACGTCGCTTCGCCGCCTGCCGCCCGCACGCGCTTCCTGCTCAAAGTCCAGGACGGATGCTCGGGGCGTTGCAGCTACTGCGTCGTGAGACTGGTGCGCGGGCGGCCGCGTAGCGCGTCGCTGAGCGACGCACTCGCGGCCGCTCGCGCCGGCCTCGCCCGCGGTTGCGGCGAGATCGTGCTCAGCGGCATCGATCTCGGCGCTTGGCGCGACGGCGAGCTGCGCCTGCCGGACCTCGTCCTGGCGCTCGCGGACCTGCCGGGCCTGGCGCGCCTGCGCCTCTCCTCGCTGGAGCCTCGTCACCTCGACGAGCGTCTGCTGCGGGCACTCGCGCATCCGCGGGTCGCGCGCCATCTGCACGTGCCGCTGCAGTCGGCCGACGACGCCGTCCTCGCCGCCATGCGCCGGCCATCCACGTTCGCGCAGTACTCCTCCGCGGCTGCGCTCATGCAGGCGCGTCTCGGCGACTGTATGCTCAGCACGGACGTGATCGTCGGCTTTCCGGCCGAGGACGACGCCGCGTTCGGGCGCACGCTTGCGGCTCTCGAGAGCGGCCTGTTCGGGCGGGCACACGTGTTCGCCTTCTCGCCGCGGCCGGGGACGGCGGCAGCGGAGCTGCCGCCCCTGCCGGCCGCGCTCGTCAAGGAGCGCATGGGGCGCGCGCTGGCGGCCGCCGAGGCGGCCGCCCGGTCGGCGCGCCTTGCCGCGCTCGGGCGGCCCGCGGAGGTCCTCGTCGAAGAGCGGCGCGACGGGCTGTGGAGAGGGTACAGTTCGGAGTACATCCGCTACTACCTCGACGGTGCGGCGAGCCCGGGGATCTTGGTCCAGACGGTGGCCCGCGAACAGCACGATGATGGAGTGAAAGGACGCATGGCATGAGAGAGCTCGGCGCCATCGAGCAGCGCATCAAGGACGATTCCACGGCGGCCCTGAAGGCCGGCGACAAGCCGCTGCGCGAGGCCCTTTCGTCGTTCGTCGCGGCGCTCAAGAAGGAGCGTATCGACAGCCGCAAGGAGCCCACCGAGGCCGACGAGCTCACTGTTCTCAAACGCGAGCGGAAGCGGCGCGCGGAGGCCATCGCGTTGTACGACGAAGCAGGCCGCAAGGACCTGGCCGACCAGGAGCGGTACGAAGAAGGACTGCTCAAGTCGTACATGCCCGAGGAGCTCGGCGACGCCGAACTGGAAGCACTCGTCGACGAAGGCGTCGCGGCTACCGACGCGGTCACGCCCAAGGATATGGGCAAGGTTATGGGGTGGCTCAAGCCCAAGGTGGCCGGGCGGGCCGACGGCAAGAAGCTGAGCGGCATGGTGCGCGAGAAGCTGGAGGGCTGACCGTGGCGCAGGTCACGCGAACGGTCATCGACCTGGACAGCAACAATGTCGCTCAGGCTCTCGCCGGGGAACACGACGCTCACCTCAAGATCCTCGAACGCCGCCTCGACTGCACGCTCACGTTGCGCGGCAACGTGCTCATCCTCGAGGGTCCCGATGAGGCCGTCGGAAGGGCGCGCGCGGCCCTCGACGAGCTGCTCACGGTGATCCGCTCCGGGCGGCCCGTGAACCCGGCCATGGTCGAGTCGCTCATGGACATCGCCGTCAACTCGGCGGGCAAGCCCTCGGAGGTGTACGGCGATGTCGTGTGGACGCACCGCGGCCGCCAGATCGGGCCGCGCACGGTCAACCAGAAGCTGTACGTGGACACCATCCGCAGCAATACCATCACGTTCGGCATCGGCCCGGCCGGCACCGGCAAGACCTACCTTGCCACGGCCATGGCGGTCAGCGCCTTCTTTTCCAAGCAGGTGGGGCGCATCATCCTCACGCGGCCGGCGGTCGAGGCGGGGGAGAGCCTGGGGTTCCTGCCGGGCACCGTCTCCGAGAAGGTCGATCCCTACTTCCGCCCGCTCTTCGACGCGCTCTACGACATGATGGACGGCGAGAAGCTCGCGACCCTCATCGAGAAGGGCGAGATCGAGGTCGCGCCGCTGGCCTTCATGCGCGGCCGCACCCTCAACGACTCGTTCATCATCCTCGACGAGGCGCAGAACACGTCGCCCGAGCAGATGAAGATGTTCCTCACGCGCCTCGGCTTCGGCGCCAAGATGGTCGTCACCGGTGACGTCACGCAGATCGACCTCCCGCACACCCGTATCTCGGGACTGGTCACCGTGCCCGAGGTCCTGGAGGACGTGGAGGACATCGCCGTCACGCAGTTCGACGGCCACGACGTGGTGCGGCACAAGCTGGTGCAGCGCATCGTCAACGCGTACAAGGACCACGGTGACAAGGCCGAGGCCGCGAAGTCGCGGAAGTCCGCGGCCCGGCAGGCCCCGCCGGAGCGCGACGCATGAACCTCGTCGAAGTGTTCAACCGGACGCGTGTGGGCGTCGACGAGGAGGCAGTAGCGCGGCTGGTGGCGCGCGTGCTCCAGGCGGAGGGCGTGGACAATGCGGAGTCGTCCGTCGAGTTCGTCGGCGAGCGCCGCATCCGCGCCCTCAACGCGGAGCATCGCGGCAAAGACGAGGTCACCGACGTGCTCTCGTTCCCGCTGGAGGAGGCGGGCGAGGGGCCCGGCCCCGCCGTGGGCGGGCTCGCCGCGCCGCCGCGCCTGCTGGGCGACGTCGTCGTCTGCGCGCGCCGGGCGCTGCGCCAGGCGCGCGCCGACTCACTGCCCCCGGCCTTCGAGTTAGCCGTGCTCCTCGTGCACGGCACCCTCCATCTGCTGGGCTACGACCACGAGACCGACGCCGGGCAGATGGCCCTGCGCCAGGCCGAGCTCCTCGAGCTCGTCAACTGGGAGGCGCTCGTTGTCGCAACGTCGCGGTAACCTGCTCCACAGCTTCAATTGGGCCTTCGACGGCATCGTCCACGCGCTGCGGTTCGAGCGCAACATGTGGGTCCACTTCGGGATCGCCGGCCTCGTGCTCATCGCCGGCCTCTTCTTCGCCCTGACCCGCCTCGAGGTCGTCGCCCTCCTCGTAGCGATCTCGTTCGTGCTCATCACCGAGATGCTCAACACCGCCATCGAGCATCTCGTCGATCTGGTGACCGACCAGGAGGACCCGCGCGCCAAGGTCGCCAAAGACGTGGCCGCCGGCGCCGTGCTCATCGCCGCGGTCAACGCCATCGCCGTGGCCTACCTCGTCTTCTACGACAAGATCACGAGCGTGCCTTACACGGTGCTCACCAAGCTGCGCGGCTCGCCCATCGACGTCACGGTGATCGCCCTCGTGATCGTCATCCTCGCGGCCATCGCGACCAAGGCGCTCACCCGCCGCGGCACGGCTTTCCAAGGCGGCCTGCCGTCGGCGCACGCCGCGGTGGCGTTCGCCGCCTGGGTCGCGCTGACGTTTGTGGCCGCCAACACGGGCTACGCCCTGCCGATCTCGGCGATCGCCCTCTTCATGGCGATGCTGGTCGCCCAGAGCAGGATCCAGGCGGGTATCCACAGCGTGCTCGAGGTAGCCGCCGGCGCCGCCCTCGGCATCGTCATCACCCTCGTCCTCTTCCGCGTGTGGTACCCGCTGTGAACCGCGCCCCGGAGCTGGCGGAGCGCCTGCTCTTCCAGGAGGCCGCGACGCTCGCCGACAGTGCCTACGCGCCCTACTCGGGGTTTGGCGTGGGGGCCGTGGTCGTCGGCCCGTCGGGGCGCAGCCACCACGGCGTCAACGTCGAGAACGCCGCGTATCCCGCTGGTATGTGCGCGGAGCGTGCTGCGCTCGCCGCCATGGTCGCCTTCGGCGAGCAGGCGCTGCGCTACGTCGCCGTTGCCGCGGCGGGCGGGGAGGACTGCGTGCCCTGCGGCCTGTGCCTGCAGGCATTGGCCGAGTTCGGCGATCCGGCGATCGTCGCGCGGACCGGCGGCGAGGTCCGGGTCGTACAGCTGAGCGACCTGCTCACGGCGCCGTTCGCCTTCGGCGAGGGCGCCCGCTACGGGCCGGCCGGCGCCGCTCCCGGTGAGGCCGGCCGGTGAGCGGCGACTTCCACTCCGGCTTCGTCGCCGTCTTCGGCCGGCCCAACGTCGGCAAGTCTACGCTCGTCAACGCTCTCGTGGGGCGCAAGGTGAGCATCGTCAGCGACCACCCGCAGACCACGCGCCGGCGGATCACCGGCGTGGTCGATCTCGAGGGCTGCCAGGTGGTGCTGCTTGACCTGCCGGGCTTCCAGAAGCCCTTCGATTCGCTCACGCGGCGCATGCAGTCGGCGGTCGACGACGCTCTGTCCGAGGTCGACGCGGCCCTGGTCCTCCTGAATGCCACCGAGACCTTCGGAGCCGGCGACCGCTACGTGGTCCAGGCGGTCGCCGGCGCCGCACTTCCGGCTCTGGTGGCGCTCAACAAGATCGACCTTGTGGACGGCCCCCGGCTGGGCGCGCGCCTCGAGGAGGCGCGCCGGCTCGCCGGCGGCCGCGACGTGCTGCCCGTGTCGGCCCGGCGCGGCGACGGCCTGGGCGACGTGCTGGCCCGGCTGGCCGACGCCATGCCGCCCGGTCCCGTCTACTTTCCCAACGGTGAAAAGAGCGATCAGCCGCTCGAACTGCTCATCGCCGAGCTGGTCCGCGAGCAGGCCCTGCGGCGTACTCGCGACGAGGTGCCGCACGCAGTGGCGGTCGAGGTCACGGGCATCACCGAGCGTGTCGATCGGCCCCTGGTCGAGATCGAGGCCAGTCTCATTGTGGAGACCGAGTCGCAGAAGGCCATCGTGGTGGGCAAGGGGGGGCATGTCGTCAAGGCCATCGGCAGCGGCGCCCGCCAGGAGATCGAGGCGATCCTCGGTGTGCAGGTCTTTCTCGACCTGCGCGTCAAGGTCCGCAAGCGCTGGCGCCGCGACGAGCGCTTCATCGAACGGCTCGTCTAGGATGGGGCCCGCCGCCCGTTTGCTATACTCGATGAGGCTCCACTCACCCCGTCGTCTCCCTGGAGGTCCACCGGCGTGCACGCCGAGGAGCTCGCCAAGACCATCGATCACACGCTCCTGAAAGCGGATACCACGTCTCCGGACGTGGAGCGCCTGTGCCGTGAAGCGAGCAAGTATCATTTCGCGGCAGTCTGCGTGTTTCCGCACTACGTGCCGCTCGCCGACAGCCTGCTGCGCGGCGCCGACGTCAAGGTGTGCTCGGTCGTCTCGTTCCCGTTCGGCGCCGACTCTCTCCGCGCCAAGGTGGTATCTGCCGAAGAAGCCGTAGCCAGCGGCGCCGACGAGGTCGATGTCGTCATCAACCTGCCCGCGTTCCTCTCCGGCGAGTTCGGTCACGTGCGCAACGAGCTCGCCAGCGTGGTCCGCGGGGTGCGTATGAAAGCCATCAACACGGGGCGCGGTCAGGTCGTCGTCAAGGCCATCATCGAGACCTGCTACTTGACCACCAAGATGAAGAAGCTTGCCTGCAAGATCTGCGAGCAGGCCCGCGTGGATTTCGTCAAGACCTCGACGGGCTGCGGGCCCAGGGGCGCCACGGTGCAGGACGTCGAGCTTCTGCGCGACTGCCTCGACGAGCGCATCAGCGTCAAGGCGTCGGGCGGCATCCGCACGCTGCACGACGTCGAGCTCATGATCAACGCCGGCGCCGTCCGCGTGGGCACCAGTGCGGGCGTCGCCATCATGAAGGACTTCCTCACGTAGCAGCTACTACGGCGCCGTCTCACCCGGAGGACGCAGCCATCGACTCACGGAGTTTCCTCGACCTCGTGCGCTACCACGCCGACGGCCTCGTATCTTGCGTCGTGCAAGCCGCCGCCCCCGTCGAGGTCCACGGGGTCGCCTGCGCAAGCGCGGAGGCGCTCGGCGGCGTCGTCGAGCCAGAGCCGGGGGGCGCGTGAACGACGCGGGCGCCGCCGGGCTGTGGAAGCGCCCCGGCGTGGCCGGGGCGCTCCTCGTCGCCGTGCTCGTTCTGGCGCTCGCTCTGCGCCTCAAGGGCGTGGGCTGGGGCCTGCCGTTCAGCTTCGTCAACGCCGACGAGAGCATGGTGGTGCCCAAGGCCTTCGGCGTCGCTCGTGGCGGTCTGAACCCGCAGTTCTTCTACTACCCGTCGCTCTTCTTCTACCTGATCGGAGGAGTGTACCTGCTGGCGGCGCCGGTGCTGTGGGCGGTCCAGCACACGAATCCTCTGGCCATGGGTACCTTCGTCGTCGACCCGGGGCCGTACTTCCTGCTCGCGCGGCTGTTCTCGGTGGCCGCCGGCACTGCATCGGTGTACCTGCTGTACCGCATCGGCCGGGAGGCCTTCGGCCGCCCGGTCGGCCTCGTGGCCGCCCTGTTCCTCGCGGTCGCGCCGCTGCACGTCGCCTACTCGCACATGGCCGTCACCGACGTTACCGCCGCG
>JADGPQ010000081.1 GCA_017882325.1 Thermoleophilia bacterium | reverse complement strand
ATGGAGAAGGGCGGCATCGTCGAGCGTCACCCGGATGCCGCCGACCAGCGCCTCACGTGCGTGTTCCTGACTCAGGCCGGCCGCGACCTGGAGACGGAGCTCCGCCAGGTCGCGGCCGACTACGTCAACGCGACCATCGGCACGCTGGCCGAGCGCGATCGTCTCGATCTGGAGCGCCTGCTCGGCGAGCTGAACTCGAGCATCTCGAGGGCGCTCGCCGCAAGAGACACTGAGGCGGGCACGGCCGCAGGCCGGAAGGCCGCGCCGTGATCCGCCTGTTGCGCAGCGGTCTCAGGCCATACTGGCGCCAGATCGCCGTCGTCTTCGTCCTGCTTCTTGTCCAGGCCATCGCCAACCTGTATCTGCCCACGCTCAACGCCGACATCATCAACAATGGGGTGGTGACCGGCGACACCGCCTACATCCTCAAGGCGGGCGTCGTCATGCTCGTCGTCACGCTGATCTTCGTGATCGCAGCCATCGTCGCGGCGTATTGGGGCTCCAAGGTCGCCATGGCCTTCGGCCGCGACGTGCGTGGCGCCCTGTTCCGCCGTGTCGAGACCTTTTCGCAGGCCGAGGTCAATCACTTCGGCACGCCGTCGCTGATCACGCGCACCACCAACGACGTGCAGCAGGTGCAGATGGTGGTGCTCATGATGCTCAACGTCGTGATCTCGGCGCCCATCATGGCCATCGGCGGCATCATCATGGCGCTGCGCCTCGACGTGCCGCTCTCGGCGGTGATCCTCGTCGCCATCCCCGTCATGGCCGTCTTCATCGGTCTCATACTGAGCCGCGCGATCCCGCTCTTCATGTCGATGCAGAAGAAGATCGACCGCATCAACCAGGTCACGCGCGAGATGCTGAGCGGCGTGCGCGTGATCCGCGCCTTCGACCGCACCGCCTACGAGGAGCAGCGCTTCGATGCCGCCAACCTGGACCTCACTGACACCGCGCTTCGGGTCAACCGGCTGTTCGCCCTGATGATCCCGACGCTCACCGTCATCCTCAACCTGTCGACCGTGGCGATCATGTGGTTCGGCAGCATCCAGGTCGCCGACCACGGCATGCCCATCGGCGACCTCACCGCCTTCCTCACCTACATCGTGCAGATCCTGCTCTCCGTGCTCATGGCCACGATCATGTTCGTGATGGTGCCGCGCGCCGCGGCCTCGGCACAGCGCATTCAGGAGGTGCTGGAGGCGGAGCCGACGGTCGTCGACCCAGTGGAGCCCGCCGCCGACGTCCCGACTCGTGGCCGCGTCGAGTTCGAAGACGTGGAGTTCCGCTACCCCGGCGCCGAGGACCCCGTACTGAGCGGCATCACCTTCACCGCCGGTCCGGGCGAGGTCACGGCCATCGTCGGCAGCACCGGCAGCGGCAAGAGCACGCTCATCAGTCTCATCCCCCGGTTCTACGACGTCACCGGCGGCCGCGTCCTCGTCGACGGCGTCGACGTCCGCGACTTGGCGCTGCAGGACCTGTGGGGGCGGATCGGCCTCGTGCCGCAGAAGGCCTTTCTGTTCAGCGGCACGGTGGCGAGCAACCGGCCACACCCGCGGCCGCATCACCTTCGAGAACGTGTCATTCCGCTACGCGCCCGACACGCCGCTGATCGAGGATCTCGACCTGGACGTGCGGCCCGGCGAGACGGTCGCCATCGTCGGTCCTACCGGCGCCGGCAAGACCACGCTGGTGAATCTTCTGCTGCGCTTCTACGAGATCGACCACGGGCGCATCCTCATCGATGGCGTGGACGCCCGCCGGATGACGCGCAGCGACCTGCGCCGCCTGTTCGGCATGGTTCTGCAGGACGCCTGGCTGTTCACGGGTACGATCCGCGACAACATCGCCTACGGCTTGGAGGGCGCGACCCAGGATGAGATCCTGGCGGCGGCCAAGGCGGCGCGCGTGGACCACTTCGCGCGCACGCTCCCCGACAGCTACGACACGGTGCTCGACGACGACGCCACGAACGTGTCGGCGGGCGAGAAGCAGCTGCTCACCATCGCGCGGGCCTTTCTTGCCGATCCGGACGTGCTCATCCTCGACGAGGCCACGAGCTCCGTGGATACGCGCACCGAGGTGTTGATCCAGGAGGCGATGGCCGCGCTGATGCACGGTCGGACCAGCTTCGTGATCGCCCATCGGCTCTCGACGATCCGCGGGGCCGACACGATCCTCGTGATGGACCGCGGCCACATCATCGAGCAGGGCGGCCACGAAGAGCTGATGGCCGCCCACGGCTTCTACCACGATCTGTACGCCAGCCAATTCGAAGAGGCGCTGGACGAGGCGTCGTAGGCCCGGGCGTACGCGTGACGGGCCGGGGAGGCGTTTCGTGCCTCCCCGGCCCGTCCTTCGTCCGGCTCAGATCGCCGGTCGGCGCGAAGCGTCAGGCGGCCGCGCGCTCGAGCTCGTCCCCCTTGCCCGCGGCGACATAATAACCGGCGGCGATCGCCGCAACGAGGAACGGCGTGGCCAGGATCGCGAGCGCGCCGTTCGCGAGCGAGGCGATCACCACGAACACGATGACCAGCGCGAGGTGCTCCCAGAAGCCCGCCTGCGTCACCATCTCGTAGCTGGTCCGCATGGCCTCGCCGAGGCCCAGGCCGCGGTCGACCATGAGCGGGAACACGTAGAGCCAGATGGTGGCCAGCAGGATGCCGCCGATGATCGTCAGCGACGCAAGGCCGATGAGGAGCCCGAGCACGAGCGCCGCGGCGAAGAACGACCAGAAGCGGCTCATCTGGCCGAACACGTCGCCGACCTCGGCCTGCTGCCCGTCCCTCACGCGCTTCACGACCATGCCGTAGAGGCCGGCCGTGAGTGGTCCGGCCAGGATGCCCAGCGTGACGAGGCTGAGGACCGCGACGATGAGCGCTCCGATAATCAGCGGGCCGATATCTTTCACGAACAGACGCCAGCCCCGCTTGAAGACGAGGCCGATGTCCAGGGTCTGCCTGCCGAGCGGCTGCGCGGATGCGATGGTGGTCATGATCCCTCCTGTTCCGAGTGGTCTGCTTGCTTGAGACCAGCGTAGAGGAGGTCGGCGCGCGGGTCGTCACCCCGGCGGAGGAAGGTGGGGTCAACCGCGGAGGGAACTTCGCAGGCGGTGGTGCACCCCCGTGGGGGGAGCCGCGAGAGGCGGAGGTACGCGCCGTGTGTGGGACGCCCCGTTGCCGGCGACCGTTTCACCCGAATCGGGTGAGGACGCCGCCGGCGTGGCCTCCTAGCATGTAAGTCGTCCAGAGAAGACCGAGCGCTCGGGGGAGCCTCCCTCGCTGTCGACGGTCTGTGAGAGGAGCGGTCATGTATCAACGGATCCGCAGATGGAGCCGCCCGCTGGTCGCTGTGGCCTGCGGCGTCTTCATATCCTCCGTACTCGCGCTTTCGAGTGCCGCGCCGGTGCTCGCCAAGACGTTCCACGGCGGCGCCCACGGCCGCGTAAACACGCTGGTGCACTCGAGCCAGATTGTGCCGCTCGGCGCGAAGGATCTCATCGCACTGGGGCTGGCGGCGGCAGTGGCGTGCATCGCCGTCGCCGTCGAGCGCCGTCTCACCGCCCGCGCAGCGCCCTCGTTCAGGCGCATGAGCCGCCCGTCCGCGTGATCCAACCAGGCGACGAGCCGGCGGCGGGCGGCATAGCCGCTCGCCGCCGGCTCGTGGCTCACGGGTGCTCCGGAGGCTTCAAGACGCCATCGGGTACGTGTCACGTGACGAGAAAGCCGCGATGTGGGGAGTGAGAGGCCATGCTGTGCAGTCTCTCGACCAAGCTCGGCGACACGGAACTGGCGGAGATCGGCGCCCTGGAGGAGGAGCTCGGGGTGACGATGCTGGCGTTCAACTGTCACCCCGTCGATCCCGCGCCGGTCGACGACCGTCAGCTCACCAGCATCAAGGACCTCGAGGGGAAGCTGGGCGTATCGCCGGTCGCCGTGATCCACTGAAGCCCGCGGCATCCCCTCGGCTCCGAGCAGGTAAACTGACGCGGTGCATCCCCCCGTCGAAGGAGCCGACATGCCGAGCCTCAAAGGCACGCAGACCGAGAAGAACCTGGTGAAAGCGTTCGCCGGCGAGAGCCAGGCGCGCAACCGCTACACATTCTTCGCCAAGCAGGCCGTGAAAGAGGGCTACGAGCAGATCGCCGCCCTCTTCCTCGAGACCGCCGAGAACGAGGGCCAGCACGCCAAGGTGTACTTCAAACACCTCGAGGGTGGCCTCGTGGAGATCATCGCGACCTACCCCGCCGGCAAGATCGGCACTACGGCCGAGAACCTGCTGGCCGCCGCCGACGGCGAGAACGAGGAGTGGACGGATCTGTACCCCGCCTTCGGAGACGTGGCCGAGTCCGAAGGCTTCAAGGAAGTCGCGAAGTCGTTCCGCCAGATCACCAAGGTCGAGGAGAAGCACGAAGCACGCTACCGCAAGCTGCTGGGTAACGTCGAGAAGGGCCTGGTGTTCGCGCGGCCGGAGCCCGTGAAGTGGATCTGCCGCAAGTGCGGCTTCGTGCACGAGGGCCCCAAGGCGCTCAAGGTGTGCCCGGCGTGCAACCATCCGCAGGCGTACCAAGAGATCTACGCCGAGAACTTCTGAGTCGATGAAGCGTCGTCATCCCGTCTGTGCCGTGCTCTACTCCAGCACCACGAGCGCGTCGGCCGTCAGCTCGTACTCCTCGTCCTCGTTGAGGTCGTGCACGCGGATGCGCTCGAGCTCGCTCTCGCCCTTGAGCTCCAGCGGCTGCGCCTCGGTGAGCAGCTTCACGTCGGAGAGGCGGAGGGCCGAGCGCACAGCGCTGCTGACGCTGGGCTCCTTGCCGGTGGTCATGAACACCACGCGGCCGGTGTGATCGGTGAGGTCGATGGCCAGCTGTGCGGCGCGGTCACCCGTGTCGAGCACGACCACGCGCTGGCCGGCCAATGCGGTCTGATCGTCGACGCGTGTGTAGACGCCGCCTCCTTTGTAGTCCTTGAGGTTGGCGATCTCGACCTCGACTACCTCGGCGGGACGCGGGTGGCACGACTTCTCGACCGGGGTCGTGGTCGCGTCTTCCGGTTTGATTCCGCCGCGCCAGTTCTTGATGGCCTCGTGCAGGGCGTCGGCGGCCAGGTTGCTGCAGTGCATCTTGATGGGCGGCAGGCCGTCGAGCGCGTCGGCGACGTCGGCACGGCTCACCTTGAGCGCCTCGTCGAGCTGCATGCCGACCACGAGCTCGGTGATCATGCTCGAGGTCGCCACCGCCGAGCCGCAGCCGAAGGTCTGGAACTTGATGTCCTTGATGCGGTCGTCCTCGACGTCGATGTAGATGTCCATCATGTCGCCGCAGACGGGGTTGCCGACGCGGCCTACAGCCACGTTGGGACCCTCGAGCGTGCCGACGTTGCGCGGGTTGCGGAAGTGTTCGAGCGTCTTCTCGCTGTACTGGGTGGATTTCATGAGCGGTGCCTCTCGGTCTGAATGGTCACGCTGATGTGGTCCTCACGCCGGGGTCTTTGCCTTGGCCTTGTACAGTGGCGAGAGGACCCGCAAGCGGGCGATCACGCCGGGCAGCACGGCCATGATGCGGTCCACGTCGTCGACTTTGCTGAACCGCCCGAAGGTGAACTCCAGCGAGCCGTGCGCCTCCTCGTGCAGGAGACCGCACGAGATGAGCGTGTGGGAGGGCTCGAGCGTCTTCGAGCTGCAGGCCGAGCCGGTCGCCGCGGCCACGCCTTCGTCGCGCAGCGACAGGATCATGGCCTCGCCCTCCACGCCGTCGAAGCGGAAATGGGCGTTGTTCGGCAGGCGCCCTCCGGATGGCTCAAGTGGGGCGCCGTTCAGGTGTGAGTCTGGGATCTCACCGAGCACGCGCTCGGCCAGGCGGTCGCGGATGGCGCCGATGCGCGCCGCTTCCGCCGGCATCTCCGCCGCCATGATGTCGGCGGCGGCGGCCATGCCGGCGATGGACGCGAGGTCCTCGGTGCCCGAGCGCAGGCCGCGCTCCTGCCCGCCGCCGAGCAGCACGGGCGCCACCTGCGCGCCCTTGCGCACGTACAGCGCCCCTAGGCCGCGCGGCCCGTAGATGTCGTTGGCCGAGAGGCTCATGAGGCTCACCGGCACGGCGCTCGTGTCGATGGGCACGAGCCCTTCTGCGGCCACGGCGTCGGTGTGGAGCGCCACGCCGCTGCCGGCCAGCATCTCGGCGATCTCTGCGATGGGCTGGATCGTGCCGATCTCGTTGCTCGCCCAGCCGACGCTCACCAGGATCGTCTCGTCGGTGATGCGGGCGCGCAGCTTCTTCGGCGACACGCGCCCGTACAGGTCGATGGGCGCGCGCGTCACCTTGAAGCCGTTCTTCTCCAGGTACTTCGCGATGTTGAGCACCGAGATGTGCTCGGCCTCGGTGATGATCACGTGGTCGCCCTTGCGGCGGTTGCGCTGCGCGTACCCGATGATGGCGAGGTTGTTGGCCTCGGTGGCGCCGGACGTGAAAAGGATCTCCTGCGGCTGCGCGCCGAAGAAGCGGGCGACGGCGGCGCGGGCGTCTTCGAGCGCCGCCGTGGCGTCATCGCCCACGGCGTGCAGCGAGGCCGCGTTGCCGAAGGTGCCGCCGAAGTACGGCAGCATCGCCTCGACGACGCGCGGGTCGACGGGCTTGGACGACTGGTAGTCGGCGTAGACGACGTCGCGCATCAGAACCACATGGTGGCGCCGGCGTCCAGCGCGAGATCGTTCAAGGTGGCCGCGCCGACGATCTTGACGCCGTCGATCAGCTCCACGGTCTCCCAGCCCAGCATCTGCTTGGAGGCCTCGCACACGTACACCGTGATGCCCATGTCCAGGGTCTTCTTGAGCATCTCTGCGACGCTGGGGAAGCTGCCGAGCTGGATCGCCTCCGCCGCGCCCGGCTTGAGGATCGTGAGGCCCATGCCCAGGTAGTACACGGCGGCGTCGACGCCCATGGCCTTGGCGCTCTGGGCGAGCACGAGCGGCGAATACTGCTTCTCGGGGAGGTTGCTGGTCTGCACGTAGAGGATCGAGTTCTCGTTCTTCATGGTCGTCTGCTCCTTGTCACTTGAGGCGGCGGATGAGGATGTGCAGTTGGTCGCCGTCGTGCTCGACGGCGACGACCTCGTGGCCCGCGCGCTTGGCGAACCTCGTGAGGTCTTCCTCGGCCGCCGGATCGTCGGCGTAGACCTCGAGCACTTCACCGATCTCGATGGCGTCGATGCTCTCCCTGGTCTGGAACAGCGGCTCGGGGCAGTACAGTCCCACGCAGTCGAGCGTATTCGCGGGGGTGACTTCGTCGCTCATGCGGACTCCTTCGGGCCTTAGATACCCAACCACTGTGGTCGGTATTCCCCGTGAGCGGGATCCCAACACAGCGGGATGATCCAGGGCCGGACGCCATGGCCTGCCGGGCGCCGTGCGGCGACCCCGCGGCAGGGTTCGCGGGCGGCGGCGCGAAGCCCTAGGTCGCCCGCGAGCGGCGGGAGCGTTGCTGCGCCCGGGCTCATGGGGCGCGGCGGACGGTCGATACACCTTCGTGGATATGGATGTGTGGAATCTCATGAGGCGTCTTCTGAAGACGGCCCTTGCCGTCGCCGTTCTTGCGGCGGCCGGCGCTGTCTGCCTCGCTCTGCTCGGGCCCGCGGCCTTGGCCAAGGACCACGACGCGACGGGCTCCCTGGCCGAGTTGCAGAAGGAGGCCCGCCGCACGCGGGCGCAGATGGAGCGACTGAACGCCGAGATGAAGGTCGTCACGCAGAAGTGGGAGGCCGCACGTCAGCGGCTCGACCAGGTCAACGCCACACTCGTTCAGGCACAGCGCCAGCTGACCCGCTCCCGGGACCAGCTCGACCGGCAGCGCGCCCTCGTCGCCGGGCGCATGCGCACCATGTACAAGACCGGCGAGTTCACGTGGCTCGACGTCATCACCTCGGCGTCGAGCCTGACCGACGCGGAGACGGTCACGGACTTCTTGCGCGAGATTTCGCTGCAGGACCTCCACGGGGAGGTCGAGCTGCAGCGCCTCACCGGCCTCGCGCGGCGTGACGAGCACGCGGTCGAGGAGGATCGTCAGCAGGCTGTGCAGGCGCAGGCCGAGGTCGAGAACCAGCGCTTTGCGGTGGATCAGAAGATCGCGGAGCGCGCCGCCCTGCTCAAGGATGTGGTCGCGAGGATCAAGAAGATCCTCTCCGCGCCCGAATTGCTAATGAAGGCCGGGGGCAAGGTCACGCAGGTCACCTGGGCGCAGGCCTTCGTCAAGAGCCTCGGCGCGCCGATGACGGCCGACAACGTGGCCGCCATCGTGGCGTGGGAGATGGCCGAGGGCGGCCACTGGTACAACACCGCCCACTACAACCCGCTCAACACCACGCAGTCGATGCCCGGCGCGACCGTGTTCAATTCGGTCGGGGTCAAGGCGTACACAAGTTGGGCACAGGGGCTGAAGGCCTCCGTCATCACCATTCGCAACGGCTACTACGGCGGCATCCTCGACGCCTTGCGCCGAGGCAACGACGCGCAGGCAGTGGCCGACGCGGTGGCGGCCTCGCCGTGGGGGACGGGGTCGTTCAGCCCGAAGCACTAGATCCCGCCGGCACGGCCTCGCCGCGACGCGGCGCCGGCACGGCCGCGCTGCTCGTGGTCGTCATCGCGCTCTCCATGCAGGTCGGCTCGGCGGTGGCGGTGCGGGTCATCGACTCCGTCGGGATCGTGGAGGCCCTCTGGTTGCGCACGGCGATCGCCGCATTCGTGCTCGCGGCGCTGCGGCCGCGCTCCCTGCGAATTCCCCCCCGCGGCAAGCGACTGCCGGTCGCCGGCCTCACCGTAGCGTTGCTGGCCATGAACCTCAGCTTCTACGGCGCCATCAGTCACGCCCCCGTGGGACTCGTCGTGGCTATCGAGTTTCTGGGGCCGCTGGCCGTGGCGGTCCTCGGCACCAGGCGACCGGTCGACGTCGTCTGGATCGTGCTGGCCGGCGCGGGCGTAGCCCTGCTCGCCGGCCCCTCGAGCTCGGTCAGCGGCCTCGGGCTGGGTCTGTCGCTTGCCGCCGCCGCCTGCTGGGCGGCCTATCTTCTGCTCGCCAAGCGCGCCGTGCGCGACATGGACCCGCTGTCCGTGACGACGCTGATGCTCGCGGGCTCGGCGGCGCTGCTCACGCCGGTTCTCTTCGTGAGCGGCGTGCAACTCGCCGGTCACGCCGCCGCAGTCGCCCTGGGCGCCATGGTCGCGGTGTTGTCCTCGGCCTTTCCCTACTTCCTGGAGCTGGTCGCTCTGCGCCTCGTGCGCGCTTCCACCTACGGCGTGCTGCTGAGCATCGAGCCGGCCGCCGCCGCCGTGGCCGGCTTTCTCATCCTCTCGCAGCGTCTCAGCCCGCTCGAGATCGGCGCGATGGTGGCGGTGATGGTCGCAGCGGCCGGCGCGAGCTGGACCAGCGGCGCCGGCCGCGAGCTCGAGGTCCCCACCGCCTGAGGCGCGTGTCGCGGCCTTCGCGTCGCGTGTGCCCGGCAGCGACGGGGCGTCGCCGATGTGCGACAATCCCGACCCATGAGCGGTGCGGAGGTAGATCGACGATTTCGCGCGGCCTGGGAGCAGGCGCTCGCGGAGTGGGCCGCAGCAGACCCAGCGCGGCGAGCCGCGCAGGCGGGCTGCGGCCTGTCGCCGGATGGAGTCACGGTGCCCTTCTTCGGGCAGTCACACCTGGTGGCGCACCCTGCCGGCGACGTGAGCGCCGGCGGCGCGCAGGTGCACGTGGCGGTCGCGATCCTCGTGCTGCACTACCTGCTGCGCGCCGCCGGCACGCCGCCGGCCGGCAGGTGGGTCGCTTTCCGTGAGCTGCCCGACGGCATGTTCTACGCGGCGTCGTTCGCGCAGCGCGCCGAGGTGCCGCTGGCGCAGGCTTTCGGTGCGGTTTCGCCGGCTGGCTTCGAGGGCGGGCTCAAGGCCTTCCGCAGCGCGGCAGAGGCCGCCGGCGGACTGCCGCTCGAGCTGGCGGACGCGGCCTTCGCCTTCCAGGCCCTGCCGCGTCTCGCTCTTGCCGTGCTGGTGTGGGCGGGCGACGACGAGTTTCCCGTTCAGGCGAGCGTGATGTTCGACGCGGCGGCCGGGCACTACCTGCCCGCCGAGGACCTTGCGGGTCTCGGCGGTCTGCTGGCCCGGCGCCTGCTCGGCGGCGTGAACTGACGACGGCCGGCGGGCGCCCGCGGCCTACGCGGCGACGAGACCTTCGCGGGCCCGCTCGATGGCCGCCAGCAAGGCCTCCGGCTCGTTCGTGCCGATGGTGAACCGGCGGCCACCGGCGAAACGGAGCTGCACTGCGCCGCGGCCCCAGGCATTGTAGAGCCAGCCCTGGGGCGTGAGCCGGATGCCCCAGCCGGCGAGCCAGGGCACCTTGACGGCGCTCGCGGCCTCGATGGTGTGCAGCTCGAACCGTCGGCGCGCCAGCCCGCCGCCGAAGCCGACCGAGACGCGCCCCTCGTCGACCATCACGGTGAGCCGCGAGAACGCCAGCATCAGCGCGGTGAAGGCCAGCAGGCCGGGCACGTACAGCCACCTGCGCGGCCGGCCGGCCCGCTTGTCGCGGATGAGCGCGCGCGCCTGTGTCAGCGTGCCGAGGGCCATGCCGGCCAATATCGGGTAGCCGATCTGCGTATGGCGGTACGGCGGCGGCGTTGGCAACGGTCCATCCATCGCCGTGCATCTTCGCCGACGGCGACCGCGGTGTCCAGAGCGGCGACGAGCGAGGCCACCCCCTCTGCCACGTCGGCCACCGCCAGGAGAGAGGCGGCGCGTGGCAGGTACGCCGCCTCACTTCTTGAAATGCCGCACAACGGCGATGTGGCTCCCGCAGCCCGCCCGCGGAAATGTCGTATTTGGGACCCATCGAGGCGCCCGGTGGGCCGCTCGTGCTCGCCGGGCATCTGCTCGAGCGGCTCGTCGTCGTTGGTCATCCCCCGCTTGCGGCAGCGCGCGAACAGCAGGCCGTCTTCTTTGGGGTCGTGCAGGCCGTCGCAGAAGAAGCAGAAGAACCCGAGGATGTCGGTCACGAAGTCGGCACGAACGACGCCCGTCGCCGCGATGTGCTCGCACCGCTTGTTAGCAGCGTCGGCGACCTCGAGCATCAGCCGATGCTCCGTTTCAAGGATGGTCCTCCAGCCCATGGCTCCTCCTCCCACGAGCTCGGGTCGCACGCACATGCAACTCCTTTCACAAGGATGGTACTCTCATGGCGACAGCTCCTTTCCGTGATGCACGAAAAGGGGGCTTTCGCCGGACTTCTCCGCTGCCGCGGGCCTGGGGAACCGGCGTTTCGCCTATCATGCGTGCATTGACGGCGAATCGACTCGTCGGAGGGCGCGGGCAGCGGCCATGAAAGGAGGGGAGCCATGAGTGGCAGTCCCACAGCGACAGGCAGGGTCGTGCTGGCGCTCGACCAAGGGACGACGAGCGCGCGAGCGATCGTCTTCGCCGCCGACGGCGGCGTTCTGTCGCTCGCACAGCGCGAGATCGGCCTGAAGTTCCCGCAGCCGGGCTGGGTGGAGCAGGACCCGCTGGAGATCTGGACCGCGCAGCGAGAGGTTGCGGTCGACGCCCTGCGGCGCAGCGGCGCCGCGATCGGCGACGTGGCG
>JADGPQ010000259.1 GCA_017882325.1 Thermoleophilia bacterium | reverse complement strand
TCTTGCCGCCCTTGAGCTTTGCCTTGTACACGCCGTCCAGCGCTGGTACGCGCCCCTTCAGCGCCAGCGTCCCCCGCGGCGCCTCCACGATCTCGCCGGCCTTCTCGTCGTACCAGTAGAACTGGTCGTCGCGGCCACCGTCCACGTCGCTCCCGCGCAGGAAGCGCTGATTGTCCGTGCGCACCAGCAGCGGCAGGTCCGTCTGCTCGCGCACGAAGGACCACTTGACCAGCCCCTCTTCGATGATCACTTGCGACATCGCGTTCGCCAGCGCCGCGTCCGTGCCGATCTTCACCGGCACGTAGTAGTCGGCGTGCGGCGCTGTCGGGTTAAAGTCCGGCGCGACGACCACCACTTCGGCGCCGCGGTAGCGCCCCTCGGCGATGTAGTGGTACCAGGGGATCGACGTGTACGCCGGGTTGATCTGCCAGCACAGCATCAGATCCGTGTGGAACCAGTCGTCGCAGCTGGCCGCCGGGTCGAACTTGCCGAACGTCACGTAGATCCCCGGCGAGAAGTCGTTGATCTCCGCTTGCACGTCGGTCACCGTGCCGCCGAGATGGCTGACCACGGCGCTTCCGTACACCAGCGCCTGTGTGCCACCCTCCGCCGGCTCACCGATCCGGATGATCGACTCGGGCCCCTGCTCCTGGATCGCGTCGAGCATCTTGTCGGCGATCTCACCGAGCGCCTGGTCCCACGACACCTCCTGCCACTGGCCGGATCCGCGTGGCCCCGCGCGCTTGAGCGGCTTAAGTACCCGCTCCTTCCCCGTCAGCAACTTGTGCCAGCTCACACCCTTCTGGCAGCCCGACGGGTTCGAATCCGGCACGCCCTGTTCGATCGTGTCGTATGTCCCCGCCTGCTCTTCGCGCCAGACTTCGCCGTCCTCTCCCACGTACACGCGGAACGGACAGTTGCTCGGGTAGCAGTCGACGCAGTGACTTCCCCACGTCCACTTCTTCCACTTGATTTGCTCGCGGTAGTCGTCCTCGCCCGGCCTGGGCGTGATGCCCGCCGCCGCGCGCGGCGCAATAGCCCTGGTACTCGGACGTTTCGCGGTTGCCTTTCGCGGGCGTGTGCTGGTTTGCGCCATATCTTCCTCTCTTTTCCACCCACGACGCGTGGCGCTGGAATGAGACTTAATTTAGCAATTGCTAGATTAATCGCGTCAGTGCCGAACGGCCCGTGCCCCCGGGCCAATCGGCCTCGGACTCAGGCGCCGCCGCCTGTTCGCGCTGCCGATGTCAACGCCTGCCGCCGTCGGCGGCAAAGGGGGCGCTATGGCCACCTCGGCTAGGTCCGTCTGGCCCTGTACGCGCCCCGCTCCCGGAGCGATGATGGCCTCGACCCCGGCTTCCCTTACTCAGGAGGAGCCATGGTTCCGCGCGCCCCACTCAACGCACCCGCCGTCGCGCCCAAACTCCGTCGGCTCGCCCCGGCTGATACCGATCCGAGCAGCGCCGAGCGCTACACGTCGACCGAAAGCCTCTACCGGGACCAGTGGACCTGGGATCGCGTCGTTAAGGGCACCTGCAACCAGGCAGACTGCATCGCCGCCTGCACCCTCAACCTCTTCGTCAAGGACGGCATCGTCTGGCGCGAGGAGCAGAACGCCATCTACGAAGCGTCCGGCGACCACCTCCCCGACTTCAACCCGCGCGGCTGCCAGAAGGGCATGGTCTACGCCGACCTCATGTACGACGCCACGCGCATCAAGTACCCCATGCGCCGCGTCGGCGAGCGCGGATCGGGGAAATGGGAGCGCATCACCTGGGACGAAGCGCTCACCGCGATCGTCGACAAGCTCCTCGACGTCATCGGCTCCGATGGCCCCGAGGCGGTCGTCTACGACAATGGGACCACGAACATCGACTTCGGCCCCGGTACCCCCGCCCAGTTCCGCCTCGTCGACCTCGTCGGCACCACCTCGCTCGATGAATGGGCCAGCGTCGGCGACCTGCCGATGGGCGCGATCCAGACGTGGGGTCTCTTCAACGTCGACGGCACGTCCGACGACTACTGCAACTCCGATTACATCATGGTCTGGCTGGGCAACCCGGCGTACACGCGCATTCCCGACACGCACTTCATGCTCGAGTCACGCTACAAGGGCGCACAGGTCGTCCTCGTCGCCCCGGACTACAACCCGACCGCCATGCACGCCGACCTCTGGGTCAACCTGCGGACCGCCACCGACGCCGCCTTCGCGCTGGGCATCGCCAAGGTGATGATCGATGAGCGCCTCTACAAGCCCGAGTACGTGCGCGAGCAGACCGACCTGCCCTTCCTCGTTCGCGACGACGACGCGCGCTTCCTGCGCCAGTCCGACATCGTCGGCGGCGGCAAAGACGACATCTTCTACGTCTGGGACACTGCCACCGGCAGCCTCAAGGAAGCGCCCGGCACCCAGGGTCACGCGACTGCCAGCATCGCCCTTGGCGACCTGCAACCCGCCCTCGAAGGCGCGCACACCGTCACGCTCGCCAGTGGCGCCACCGTCACGGTGCGGCCCGTCTGGGAGCGGCTGCAGACGCTGCTTGCCGATTACACCCCCGAGAAGGTGCAGAAGGTCACCGGCGTCCACGCCGATACCATCCGCAAGGTCGCGCGCGACTTCGCGAACGCCCGCGCCGCGACCGTCTTCGCATCGTGGGGCGCCTGCAAGCACTACCACATGGACCTGTTCCAGCGCTCCATCATTCTCATCCTGGCGCTCGCCGGTCACACCGGCAAACAGGGCGGCGGTATGCGCATCGGCGCCTGGTGGAACATGCCGCTCAACTACGACAAGGGCCAGCTCGAGATGATCGGCCAGGCGGCGGCGCCCGGCGAGCGCCCCAAGGTGCGCGACATCGAGAACATCATGAAAGTCATGGCCCCCAAGATGTCCAACAGCCGGCCCACCATGGCCTGGCTCTACGCCCACGATGCCGGCTACCGCGACGTCGTCAACAACCCTGCGTTCCAGGATCCCGCGCTCCCGAAGCCCGTCGCCGAGTACGCGAAGGAAGCCTTCGACAACAACTGGATGCCCGTCGGCAAGACGCCGAAGATGCTGCTCTTCACCAGCATGAATCCGCTCCGTCGTTGGCCTGCGCCGCACATCATCCGCCAGGGTCTGTGGAAAGACCTCGAGATGATCGCGGTGTGGGAGTTCCGCATGTCCAGTTCCGCCATGCAGGCGGATATCATCCTGCCCGCCGCCGGCTGGCACGAGAAAGCCGGTATCAAGTTCTGCCAGTCGCTCGTGCCCTACATCTGCGTTGGCGAGAAGGCCGTCGAACCGCTCTACGAATCGCTGGCGGAGTTCGACATCATGGCGCGGCTCGCCCAGCGCATCCAGGACCGCGCGATCCAGCGCGAGGAACAGCCGTACACCGACGACCTCGGCCGCACGCACGATCTCACCCACATCTACAACGACTGGAGTATCAACGGCGAGTTCAACGAGGGCGACGCCACCAAAGCGCTCGATGTCTCGATCAGCATGTCGCAGCCGCTCAAGGGCACCTCGTGGGCCGAGATCGCGGAAAAGGGCGCGGTGAAGGTTCGTTCGACCGGGAGTTACGGCCCG
>JADGPQ010000258.1 GCA_017882325.1 Thermoleophilia bacterium | reverse complement strand
GACGAGCTGTGCGTGTTGAGCTGTGTGCTCGCGTGCAAGGGCAGCTCCGGGAACGCCTGGCGTACGCGCGCGGCAAGGCCGAGGTCGGCGACGATAAGCGCGTCGAGGCCGGCGAGGTACGGCGCTTCCAGCGCCGCCAGCGCCGGCCCGACTTCGTCGTCCTTGAGCAGCGTGTTGAGCGCCAGGTAGGCGCGGGCGTCATACACATGGGCCTTCTCGATCGCCTCGACGGCAGTCTCGCCGGCGAAGTTGCCGGCAAAAGCGCGTGCGCTCCAGCGCTCGAGACCGAAGTAGACGGCGTCGGCGCCGGCCGCCAGGGCGGCGCGCAACGCGTGCGGCTCCCCGGCCGGCGCCAGCAGCTCGACCGGTCTCGCAGCCGTCATGTCGACGGGGACGTCATGAGCGCGCCGGGCGCGGCGCTCAGAGCGCCGGCAGCGCGCCCGGCTCCTCCTTGACGACCTTGCCCTTCTTGTCGCGGTGGACGCGGGTGAGGCCACTGGTCGCGATCATCCTGACGCCGCCTCGCTCGAGCTCATCGAGGAAGATGTTGATGCCCAGCGAGTCGCTGCTCATGTGGCCGGCGATGACCACATGGATGTTGAACTTCTCGGCCTCCTCGCGCAGCTCCGGGCCCATGTGCATCTGGATGATCGTGCCCACGCCGGCGTCGGCGAGAGATTCGATCATCTTCTTGGGACCTTCGGTGCCGCCGGTCATGTCGATGAGGATCTTGCCGGCCCGCGCCCCGGGGCTGCTCTTGCCGATGTACGGGCCGGCGCCCTTCCGCGCGGCGATACGGTACTCGGGGATCTCGAGCAGGGCCTTCTGCACGTCTTCGATCGACGTCGGCTTCTTCTTCACGAAGTGCTTCTTGAGGTAGTCGACCACGAGGTTGTCGGTCGGCGTGTGGGCCGAGAGGAACGGGATCTCGAGGAGCCGCGCCGCGTCGATGGCCTGGTCGTAGTTGAGCGGCATGAGGCGGCGGCGCACCTCGTCCATGCGTTCCATGATGAACTTCTCACCGGCCTGGATCGGCACGCCCACCGTGGCCCAGATGTCGGCCTGCACCTCCATGACGCCGTCGAGCCTGGTGAGACCCCAGCCCTCGGGGTGGTGCGTGTAGATCGCGTCGATCGGCGTGCCTCTCTCGCGCAGCCGGTCGGTGAGGACCACCTCGCCGGTGTTCATGTCGATGCCGCCGAAGAGGGTCTTCACCTCGGTGTCGGGGTCGCCCACGTAGATGCGCGTATCGTTGAACGGATTGGTGAGCTCTTCGGGGTCGACCAGCGCCTTGAGGTGGTCGGGCAGGGCGTCGTAGCGTTTCCTGGTGCGGGCCAGGAACTCGTCCACGCCGGCTTTGCCGCGCGGGTCGGCCTCGATGCCCATGCGCACGGCGGTCTCGTAGATCTCGCGTAGTTTCACGGTGGTCCTTTCCTCGATCGTGGCTAACTGCTCTTACCCACCCGAGCCATGGCGGCACCCCCGTTCACACTGCGCGGCAGCGGGCGCGAGAGAAATCGGCTGTCGGCGTCGATGAAGCGCCAGGGCTTCTGGTCGCCGCCGCTCACGCCGATACGCGGCGTGGTCACGATGGGTGGGACAGCCGCGGGCGACCCGCCGCCCGCCGCCCACGGGAGGATCGCGAGGGGCGGCTCCCAGACTGGCAACCCGCTCTGCTCGCGGCCGATGCCCAGCGCCTGCGCGAGGCGCGCGGGGCCGCTGCAAAGCAGGCGCGGATCCTCGATGCCGCGTCGCGCGATCATCTCCCCGACCCCGTGCTCCGGAACGAGGGCCCGCAGCAAGACGCCGGCGCCCGCGCCCTCGGGCTCACAGGCCACGTTGCCGCAGAAGTGCATGCCGTAGGTGAAGTACACGTACAGGTGCCCCGGCGGCCCGAAAAGGACAGCGTTGCGCGTCGTCTTGCCGCGGTACCCGTGGCAGCACGGGTCGTCCTGGCGGTAGGCCTCCGTCTCGACGATGCGGCCGCCGGCACCGCGAAAAAGGAACGTGCAGCCGATGAGATCGCGGGCGACGTCGAGAGCGGAGCGGGCGAAGAAGCTCGGAGGAAGGGGTGACTGCGCATCCATGCCGCTAGTCTAGCTGAGGATGTCGGCGGCAGGGCGACGCGGGCGGCGGGCCCGGAGCACGCGGATGTGCCTGCGCGCTAGGCTTCTCGGAGACGGTCGAGATAGCGCTTCATGTTCTGCGCCTGGTCGCCGTCGCCCACGATCACGACGAAGGTGTCGTCGCCGGCCAGCGTGCCGACCACGTCGGTGTGGTTGAGGTTGTCGATCTGGCGCGCCACGGTGGACGCCGTACCGATCTCGCAACGCACGACCACGAGCTGCTGGGCGACCGACGTGGATCGCGCGAAGTCGCGCATCACGTGCTGCGCCGCCTGCTCAGGGTCCTTGGGCCGCTCGCGCGAGCTGAGAACGTATTTGGCGCGCCCCAGATGCGTGCGGACTTTCTGCAGGTCGAGCTCGCGGATGTCGCGCGAGACGGTGGCCTGCGTGACCTCGCAGCCGAGGGCGCCGAGGGCGCTCACCAGCTCCCGCTGCGTGGACACCTCGCGCTGCTGAACGACCGTCTGGATGAGACGCTGGCGCTCTGTCTTGCCCAACGGCGCGCGTTCGTTCATGCCTTCGGTGCCTCCCGTGACGAGGGCCGGCCGCGAAGGTGCGGCGGCCGGCACCGGACCCCCCATGAGCTGCTGCATAGAATACACCAAGTCCGTTCGGAATATGCAAACGCTTGACGGGGCCGCCGACGCGACGGCGACGGGCGAAGCCGGCAGGGCCGCCCTGCATGCCTCCAGCGCCTTCGCGACCATGGTCACGCCGTCACCTTGGTGCCGCAGCCGGCGTCGGTGAGGATCTCGAGCAGCACCGCGTGCTCAACGCGGCCGTCGATGATGTGGGCGCGTGCCACGCCGCTCGCCAGCGCCTTGCGCACGGCCGCCACCTTCGGGATCATGCCGCCCGTGATGCGTCCCGCGGCCTGCAAGGCGCCGAGGTAGGCGAGGTCGCACTCGGAGACGGGAGCGACCTCGCCGCCCTGGTCCACGTACACGCCCTCGACGTCGAAGAGGAAGATGACCTTCTCGGCGCCCAGGGCCGCGGCAAGCTCCCCGGCGACCGTGTCGGCGTTGATCGCGCGGGCGATGCCCGTCGGACCCGGTTCGTCACGCGGCAGTGTGACGACAGGTCGGAGTGACGCGGTTCAGCGCAGCGTCGCCTGAAACTCCCGCTCGAGCGCCTTGAGGATCTTGGCGCGCACGCCGGCGATGTCCCTCTCGCTCAGGGTGCGCTCCGGCGATCGCATGACGACCCGCAGCGCCAGCGAGCGCTTGTCGGCCGGCACCTGGTCGCCCTCGTACACGTCGAAGATGTGCACGTCGCGAGTGAGCTTGCCGCCCGCGCGCCGCGCGACGGCGAGCACGTCTGCCGCGGCGACGCCGCGATCAACGACGACCGCCAGGTCCTGCGCGGCTGGCGGGTAGGCGCCGAGATCCTCGAACGCTGCAGTCTGGAGCGCGACCGGCGCGATGCGGTCGAGATTGAGGGCCGCGAAATACAGCTCCAGGCCCTCAACGCTGTAGGCCGCGGTCACGTC
>JADGPQ010000257.1 GCA_017882325.1 Thermoleophilia bacterium | reverse complement strand
CCACGGCGTCGACGTCAAGACGCCGCCGAAGACGCTCGTCGCTCCGGAGGAGGGCCGTACGCGAGGGCGGGGGCGGGGCCGGTAACCCGCCTCCTTACTCCTCAGGTCAGAGTGGTGCGCCCGACCTTGCCCCTGAAAACTGGTCCACGGGGGGTGAGTTCTCCATAGACTTACGAAAGGAGAGCTCATGAAGGGGAAGACCACGACGGGGCACTCCGTCAGCCTTCCCTTCGCCCTGGGGGGCGGCGCTAACCCCCAGGCCTCTCGCACCCCGTCCCGACCTTCAGCCGCGCCTTGGACGAGAATCAAAGTTACTATCCCTTGTTGCGAGTGAAGAGCGGCAGAGCTGCGGCCGAACCTCGGCAGACCTGGCGAGCCCTCCTAGAGATGGTGGGGCTGGCGGCCTGCTACCTGCTCGCCGCCTTCGTCGGTCTCAGGTTCGCCATCCCTCCGGGCAACGCCACCGTCATCTGGCCGCCGTCCGGTATCGCCCTGGCCGGTATCTTGCTCCTCGGCCCCTGGGCTTGGCCCGGCATCTGGCTCGGAGCCACGCTGGCGAACCTGACCACGACGGTCACCTTCCCCACTGCAGCGGCAATCGGTCTGGGCAACACCCTGGAGGCTTTGATCGGTGCCTGGTTGCTCCGACGTAAGGGACGGACCGCGTCCGCCCACTTCCGAAACGCAAAAGGGGTATTCGTCTTCGCGACCGTTGCCGTGGTTGCGAGCACTTCTGCCGCGACCGTCGGCGTGCTCGCTCTCAAGGCTGCCGGCCACCTGCCGTGGCCGTCGCTAGCGCTGAACTGGGTCACGTGGTCGCTGGGGGACATCGCAGGCATGGTCATCGTGACCCCGTTCCTGATCGGGCTCCGGGGCGCTCCGCGCTTTTCTGCCTCAAGAGCGCGATGGCTCGAGGCCGGGCTCGCAACCCTGGCGCTGGTGGTGGTGAGCCAGTCACTCTTCGGTGGTTTCCTCGAGGGGGCGTCGGCCAGGGCCCTCCTCTACCTTCCCCTCTTCCTTCTGATCTGGCTCGCGCTGCGCTTCGAACTCCGCGGGGTCACGACGGCCACCCTCCTGCTAGCGGTCACCGCCGTCTGGGGGACCTCCCGCGGGGTCGGTGCGTACGGTGGCAGAGCAGTCCCCGAGTCGTTGCTCCACCTGCAGGTTCTCATGATCAGCTACGCCTTGACCGGTCTGGCCGTGGTGGCCACGGTGAACCGGCGGCGGCGGGTTGAGAGTGTGCTGCTGAGTTCGCGTCACCGCTTGGCAAGGGTGGTGACTGAAAGGACCGCAGACCTGCTGAACGCCAACCGCGCGCTGCGCCGCAAGAGTGAAGAGCATACGCGGCTCCAGGAGATGGAACGGCTGCGCCTGGCAACCGCGCTCAACTCAGCCGGCGAGGGGATCATGATCACCGACGCCGACGGCACAATCACCCATGTGAACCCGGCCTTCGAGCTCATGACCGGCTACTCACGGCACGACGTGATAGGCAAGAACCCCCGCCTGCTGAAGAGCGGCAAGCACGACGCCGGCTTCTACCGACAGCTCTGGGAGACCATCTCGCATGGCGGCCTCTGGCGCGGGTCTTTCGTCGACCGCAAGAAGGACTCGACTCTCTACGACGTGGACAGCACCATAGCCCCGATCCACGAGGCCGGCGGCAGCCTCGCCGGGTATGTTGCCGTGACCCGGGATGTCACCTTACAGAGGAACGCCGAGAGGGCGCTGCGAAACAGCGAGAGCCGCCTGCGGACGATCTTCGAGTCGGCCGCCGACGGGATCATCGTTGTTGACGAGGAGGGATTGATCGAGTCGGCGAACGCGGCGGTGGAGGCGATCTTCGGTAACGCGATCGGGGAGCTGGTGGGTCGCCCGGTCACGACGCTGCTATCACCATCTCAAGGTTACGACGCCTCAGGTTTACAGGAGGGGCTACAACTGGGGGAGGTCAGACTGCCGCTTGGAGTCGTCAGGGAGCTCGTCGGCCGGCGGCGGGACGGGACGACGTTTCGCATGGACCTCATGCTCAATGAGCTGTTGCTCGAGGGTCGGCGTCTGTTCGCAGGCTTCATCCGCGACGCCACCGAGCGGCACGCCCGGCTTGACGCCGAGCGCGCTCTACTCATCACCAACGAGGAACTCCGCCTGGCCCACGAAATCCAGCAGGGCTTTTTCCCCACCGTAGCGCCTGCGGTTCCTGGCTTCGACATTGCCGGTGCTTCCCGCGCAGCGGTTCAGGCCAGCGGCGACTATTTCGACTACCTCTCGATGACCGACGGACAGCTGGCGCTGGTGATTGGTGACGTGAGCGGGCACGGGCTCGGGCCGGCGCTGTTGATGTCTCAGACGCGGGCCTGTCTGCGGACCTTGCTCCTGCTTTCTCAAGACGTCAGTGACCTGCTCACCCGCCTCAACGCTTTCCTCGCCGCGGACTGCGGTGCGGAGCGCTTCGTGACTCTGTTCCTCGCCCGCGTTGACCCACAAGAGCGCAAAATGATCTACGCGAGCGGGGGCCACCAGTCCTACCTGCTGCGAGCCGGCGGGCGCGTTGAGATCCTCGTCGCGACGGGCATCCCCCTCGGCATCATGCCCCGTCCGATACCCGCCGCTCCCGAGCTGTGGCTTCAGCCTGGCGACCTGCTGCTGATGGTGACCGACGGGATGGAGGAGACGGTGTCGCCCGACGGCTGCGAGCTGGGCCGCGAGAGGATCCTGGAGGTGGCGCAGGCCAACCGCCACCGGTCGGCTTCCGAGATCGTGACCGCTCTGTTCTCGGCGGCCAGCGACTTCGCCGCTGGTGGGGTGCAGCAGGACGACATCACGGCTGTCGTCGCCAAGGTCTTGGGCTGAGCTACTACTCCCCAGATTCATCGCGGGGCGCGACGACTCTATGCGGCCTTGGCGATGAGGTCTTTGAGGGTCGCGCTGCGTGCTGCGGAGGCCGCCGCGGTGAGAAGCTGACCGCGCTGAGACCGCCTCGGGTTTTCTTGGACAGGTGATAAGACAACGGTCGCGTCCTTCCACTGACGGGTGCACTCAAGGATCTCATCGAACGGCGCTGGCAAGCTCGCGAGTACCAGTCAAAGGCTGGCGTCGCGACTATTTCGCGGCTCGTCTTCCACGAGAATGGAGCATCCGTCGGTGACTTCCGGAAAGCTTGGGCCAGCGCGTGCGAGGCAGCGAAGGTTCCGGGAAGGTTGTTCCACGATCTCCGCCGCACGGCCGTGCGGAACATGATTCGCGCTGGCGTTCCTCGTTCTTCTGTGGCGAGGGCATAAATGGTGCGCCCAGCAGGAATCGAACCCGCAACCTTTTGATCCGTAGTCAAACGCTCTGATCCAATTGAGCTATGGGCGCACGCGAGGACCGCGGGGAGGCGAACCATAACGGAACCCGCGTCCCGGCGCAAGTCCCTGCGTTCGAGGCCTGTTAGCGGGTCTCGTCCCGCATCCCCTAAACTTCGTCCCCACCCGTCCGTATATCCCCCCAGGAACCATCGAGGAGGAAACGTCGCATGACGGCCGCGATCTCTCTTAAAGGTGTCGTGAAGCGCTTCGGCAAGTTCGCGGCGGTCGATCATCTCGACCTCGAGATCCCGCACGGCACGACATTCGGCCTGCTCGGCCCGAACGGCGCC
>JADGPQ010000011.1 GCA_017882325.1 Thermoleophilia bacterium | reverse complement strand
TCCTGCCCAAGCCGGCTCAGGAGCGGGGCGTCGACCTGCTCCCCGGCCGCCAGTGCGCGGCCCAGCGCCGAGGCCGGCTGGGCAGCGGCCGCGGCGGCGGCCGCGGCGGCCATGGCCGGGCCGGCCACGTAGGCCTCGAGACAGCCATAGCCGGGGCAGTTGGCCGGGCACTTGGGCCCGTTAACGTCGATGATGATGTGGCCAAGCTCGGCAGCCGCTCCGCTGAAACCTCGATACGGGCGGCCGCTGCAGATGAGGCCGCCTCCTACGCCCGTGCCCAGCGTTAGCATGAGCATCTCACGGGCGCCGGCGCCGGCGCCGAAGGCGTGCTCGCCGATGGCGGCCACCGTCGCGTCGTTGTCGATCACGACCGGCACGCCAAACCGCCGCCGCAGCAGGTCGCGCAACGGCACATCGCTCAGCGGAAGGTTCGTGGAGTCCACAACGTGCCCGGCGGCGAAGTCCACCGCCGACGCGACCCCGACGCCGATGCCCTCGACCCGCCCCGAGCCGTGCTCGAGGTCGGCGACACAGTCCACGATGCCGTCGAGACAGGCCTGCATCGAGCTGGCGTCCGTGAGCACCGTGAACCGGTCGAGGACCTCGGGCGTCTCCCGTGCAGCGGGCGTGCCCGCGGCGGCCTGCGGCAAGCGTCCGCGCAGCAGTGCGCCGGCGATCTTGGTGCCGCCGATGTCCACGCCGATGACGGTGCGTTCCGCGTTCATGACGCCCTGCAGCTTACCATGGTGTAGACTCGCCCCCAGAGGAAACGCCCGCCCTGGGGCGTAGTCAGGTGCAAGGCCCGGCGCCTCGCTCCCCGCCATCACGAAGCGTTGGGCGCTGCCTGCGTCTGGAGCGGGATCACCAGCAGATGCGAAACGAAGACGACAACGACGGGCGCAAGCCCTACAAGCGGTACAAGGCCGGCCGCGCCAGGCGCAGCTCCGTCGACGACGAGCTGGCCGGGGCGCGGCCTCCGCGTGAGCCACGGCCTCGCGACGACGGCCGGGGCTCCTCCTCACGCCCGGTCCCCGCGGAACGCTCAGATGGTGAGTACCACCGGTACGGGCCCTCACCCGCCAAAGGCATGAAGGCGGCGGCCGGGGGCGCCGGCACGACGCCCAAACGCCGCCGCTTTCGCTGGTGGTTCGTCCCGGTCGGTCTGCTCATCGTGCTCATCTTCGCCGGAGTCGTGGTCACCGTCCTTGCCTGGCCCGGCTACCAGAAGTTCGACCGCGCCGTTCAAAAGTCCAACAAGCGCATCGACAAGAAGACCCGCGCCGAGCTCACCGCCGACAACGGCTGGATCTGGCGCAATGGCACCACGCTCCTGCTGTTCGGCGTCGACAGCAAGGCCGGCGAACCGGCGCGCTCCGACACCATCATGCTCATGCGCTTCAACCCGCAGACGCACACGATCAACCAGCTCTCGATCCCGCGCGACACGCGCGTGCAGCTTCCCAACGGCAACTACGACAAGATCAACGCGGCGATGTTCTGGGGCGGCCCGTCCATGGCGGTGAAAGCGGTCAAGCAGTTTCTCGGCGTCGACGTGAACCACGTCATGGTAGTCGACTTCAAGGGTTTTCCGCGCCTCGTCAATGCTGTCGGAGGCGTGGACCTCAAGGTGCCCAAGACCCTCACCACCATCGCCGGGGCGAACCGCAACACGGTGGTGTTCAAGGAGGGCATGCACCACTTCGACGGCAAACACGCGATGCTCTACGTACGCATCCGTCACGCCGACGACGACTTCCACCGCGCGGCGCGCCAGCAGCAGTTCGTGCAGGCTCTGGAGAAGAAGATCGCGCAGCCGTCCAACATCACGAAGCTGCCGGAGATCGGCAAGAAGTTCATGAGCGGCGTGGCCACCGACCTCACGACGAATCAGATCATCGAGCTGGGCTACCTGAAGTGGCGCGCCACCGGTGGTAAGAAGATGGTGATGGTGGGCACGCCCGGGTACGACGGCGGGGTCGCCTACGTCTTCCCGCCGTCAGAGGCCGAGAAGCAGAAGCTCGTCCACCAGTTCCTGACGAATTAGGGCGCAGCGCCCGCGCACCCGTCAGTAGGCCACGGCCACCAGCGCCAGGCCGCGCGCGGGCGCCGTCTGCCCCATGCGCCGGCGATCGCCAGATGCCAGCTCGTCAGCAAACCCGTCCACCGTCATCCGCCCCTGGGCGACGTCGACCATCGATCCCACGGCGACGCGCACCATGTTGTGCAGGAAACTCCCGGCGGTGATCGTGAAGACCCATTCCGCACGCCCGCGTGCGCCAGCCGCGGGGCCGGCGGGGGCCGGGTCGCCGTCGGCCGCACAGGTATCCTCGCCGACCGGGCCGTCATAGCCCGCGGAGGGTCGCCAGTCCGCCCGCAGGACTTCGCGGACGCAGGTGCGATACAGGCGCGCGGAAGGCGTGAGCGCCGCGAAGTCACGCGTGCCCGGCAGCAGGGCTGCCGCCTCGGAGAGCAGCGCGACGTCAAGTGGGCCGCGAACGTCCCACACGTAGGCGCGGTCCCTCACCGGCTTCACCGGAGAGAGCCACAACCGGTATTGGTAGGTACGCGAGACCGCGCGGCGCGCGACGAAGCCCGGCGCCGCCGGCGACACGGCCGTCACGGCGATGTCGGGCGGGAGCAGCGCGTTGAGCGAGAGGCGCACCCGGTCCGGGCGCAGATCGCGCTGCCCGCAGCCAAACGACGCGACCTGGGCCCACGCATGTACGCCGGCATCGGTGCGCCCCGCCACGCTCAGGCGCACGGGCTCGCGAAGGACGGTCACCAAGGCGTCTCCCAGCAGCCCCTCGACCGTGCGATGACCCGGTTGCCGCGCCCAGCCGCGATACGCCGTGCCCTCGTAGGCGAGGTCGAGGCGCCAGGTGGCGCGGCCGGGCGGTGCATCTCCCGCGCGGACCTCCGTAGCCTCCACTGCACCCTCGCGTTGGTTCACCGTGGGCATCCTACACGAGCAGCCCGGCGGCGATGACGATCGCCGCGGCGACAAGCAAAGCAGCGTCGGCCCAGCCCGCGCGCAGCGGGTGCAGGCGCGTCCGGACGGCGCCGGGCCGATAGCAGCGCGCCTCCATCGCGAGGGCGAGCTCGTCGGCGCGCCTGAAGCTCAGCACGAACAGCGGCACGAGGACGGGCACCAGCGAGCGGGTGCGCTCCCTGAGCCCGCCGCGACGGAAGTCGGCGCCGCGGGCCCGCTGGGCGCGCATGATCGTGTCCAGCTCCACGAGCAACGTGGGGATGAAGCGCAGGGCGATCGTCACCATCAGGGCCAGCTCGTCCGTGGGGACGCGCAGACGGCGGAGCGGCCGGCCGAGCCAGGCGAGACCGTCGGTGAGCGCCATCGAGGGGGTCGTCAGCGTCAGCACCGAGCCGACGAGCACGAGCACTACAAGACGCAGGCTCAGAAACGCGGCCAGCTCGAGCCCGCGCCACGACAGGTGAATGAACCCGAAGCTGAAGAACGGCTCGCCTGGGGCAAAGACCACCTGCGCGACGAAGGTGAGCGCGACGAGCCACAGAAGCGGCCTGAAGGCGCGCCAGAACCAGACCAACGGCACGCCGCTCAGCAGGTACGCGAGGACGGCCGCGGCGGCGTAGACGGCCAGCCCGGCGAACGAATCGCGCACGAAGAGCGCCACGGCGAGCGCACTCACGGCGACCAACTTGGCGCGCGGGTCGAGCCGGTGCAGCAACGAGTCGCCAGCGTAATACTGGGCGATGGTCGCCTTCACCGGAGAGCCTGCGCCGCCTGCGCCGCGGTGCGCGGGGCGCGATGCGTGTCGCGGCCGAGCCGCCGCCACAGTTCGACGAAGAAGGGTTCGCGCAGACGGTTCGCCGCAAGCAAGCGGCCACCGGCGGTGCTGAAGTCCCAGGGGCCGGCGGCCGCTACGCGGCCTTCGCCGAGCACCAGGATCTCGTCGCAGAGCGCCCATGCAAGGTCCACGTCGTGCGTCGCCAGAAGCAGCGTCACGCCCGCGGCCTTGAGGCGTTCGAGGATGCCGACGAGCTGACGCCGAGTGCCCGGGTCGAGGCTGACGAACGGCTCGTCCAGGAGCAGGAGCCGCGGCCGCATGGCGAGGACCCCGGCGAGCGCCAGTCGGCGCTGCTCCCCGCCGGAGAGCGCGTAGGGATGCCGTTCGGCAAAGCGCGCCGGCGGCAGGCCGACCAAGTCGAGCGCGGTGGCCACGGCGGACGTCACCTGCTCATCCGGCCACCCCAGCCGTCGCGGCCCGAACGCCACGTCGTCGCGCGCCGTGGAGGCGAACAGCTGACGCTCGGGGGCCTGGAAGACGAGGCCCACCTCGCGCTGCAGAGCCGTGTACCGGGGGTCCGAGGGATCAGCCCCGTCGAGCAGCACCGCGCCGCTTTCGGGCGCGTCCAGGCCGCGGACCACCTGGAGCAGCGTCGACTTGCCGGACCCCGACGCGCCCATCAGCGCCAGGGAGCCGCCGGCCCGTAGCTCGAACGACACGTCGCACAACGCGGGGACCGGGGCTCTCGCCTCCTCGTAGCTGAACGACACGGCCTCGCCGGCGAGACTCATGCCGGCCGAGCCCGCCGCGCCCGGCCCGCCGGGCTTGTCAGGCGCTGCGCCGGCGATCGCTTCGAGGCCGCTCACGTCGCGTAGCCCAAGGCGACGAGCAGTTCGTCCATGGTGAGCGGCAGGTCGCGGAGGCCGCGTCCCTGTTCCGCAAGCGCAAGCGCCAGCTCTCCCGCTGCCGGCAGGCCGAGGCCGAGGCGGCGTACGAGCGCGGCGTCTGCAAACAGGCCGCCGGCGTCGCCAGCGTAGGCCTGCGTGCCGCGCTCGAGCGCCACGACGCGGTCGGCGCCTGCAGCCTCGTCCATCTCCTGCGTGATGTAGACGATGGCGAGACCCTCGTCGCGCATCTCGCGCACCGCTCTGAGCACCTCGTCGCGACCGACCGGGTCGAGCATCGCCGTCGGCTCGTCGAGCACCAGCACCCGGCGGGGTACGGCGATGACACCCGCCAGCGCCGTGCGCTGCTTCTGCCCTCCCGAGAGCATGTGCGGTTCGCGCCGGCGCAGATCCTCGAGTCCGAATCGCGCCAGCATCTCGTCGACGCGTCGGCCGATGTCCGCGGCTGGCCACGCAAGGTTCTCGAGACCGAACGCCACATCGTCCTCAACGCACTGGGCTACCAGCTGGTTCTCGGGGTTCTGGAACAGCACGCCCACGTCGCGGCGCGCCGCCATGCGCCCGTCCTCGACCAGCAGGTCGTGGCCGCAGGCAAGGGCGTGGCGCGCGGCGGCGGGCTTCTCCAGCCCGCCGAGCAGCCGCGCCAGGGTGGACTTGCCGGAGCCGTTGGCGCCGACGACGGCCACGAACTCGCCCTCGTGGACCTTGAGATCGAGGTCCGCGAGGGCGTCGGCTTGCGCCCCTGCATAGCGGTAGTGCAGGCCGGAGATGTCGAAGAGCGGCGGCGTCTCGTCCGGGCTGGGGCTCATACCCGGCGAAGCTTACCGCATCGACGTAGGGATACCCTGTGCGCATCGCCGCCGCCGGCGCCGGCGTCGTCCCCGTACGGCGCGAGGGGCGGGTGGCCCTTCGGCCGCCCGCCCCTCGCGTCTCAATGGACCGCGGGTGCCTAAACCAGCTCGATGTACGCCAGCTCGCTGCCGTCGCCGGGGCGTGGCCCGAGCTTGATGATGCGCGTGTAGCCGCCGTTGCGTTCGGCGTAGCGAGGCGCCACGTCATTGAACAGCTTGTACACGATCTTCTTGTTGCGCAGCAGGGAAATGGCCTGCCGGCGCGCGTGCAGATCGCCGCGCTTGCCGAGCGTGATGGCCTCTTCGACGAGCGGGCGCACCTCTTTCGCGCGCGCCACGCCTGTCTTGACCTTCTCGTGCTCGAGCAGCTGGCAGGCAAGACCCGTGAGCAGCGCCTTGCGCTGGTCGGGCGCCATGTTGAACTTGCGACCTGACTTCTGATGGCGCATGTTACTCGTCACCCCGCAGAGAGAGCCCGCGCTCGGAAAGCTTCTCCTCGACTTCGTCAATGCTCTTCTTGCCGAAATTCGGGATGTTGAGCAGCTCGGCCTCAGTCTTGCTGACAAGGTCGCCGACGGTCTGGATGCCCTCGCGCTTGAGGCAGTTGTACGAACGGACGCCGAGCTCGAGCTCTTCGATGAGCACGTCGTCCATGCCGCCGCCCGCCGGCGCCGTCGCGAGGCCCTCGATGGGGTACTCCTCGGTGGAGCGCGTACGGTCGGGGTCGGTGAAGATCGACATCCGGTCGACGAGGATCTCGGCCGCCTGGCGCAGTGCCTCTTCCGGCATGAGCGCACCGTTGGTCGTGATGTCGAGGATGAGCTTGTCGTAGTCGGTGCGCTGGCCGACGCGCGCGCTCTCGACGTGATACGAGACGCGCTTGATGGGGCTGAAGATGGAGTCTATGGGGACCACGCCGATGACCATCTCGGGCGTCTTGTTGCCCTCGGCGGGAACATAGCCGGTGCCGCGACGGATGGTGAGCATCATCTCGATGGCTCCGCCGTCGGACAGCGTGGCGATGTGGTGGTCCGGATTGAGGATCTCAAGCTCTGCCGGGATATCGATGTCGGCCGCCACGACCTTGCCGGGCTTGTCCTTGTAGAGTCGCACTTGGACCTCGTCGAGCTCGCCGTGAAGGCGACAGACGAGCTCCTTGAGGTTGAGGATGACGTCGGTGACGTCTTCCTTGACGCCCTTGATGGTGGTGAACTCATGGGCGGCACCTTCGATCTTGACCGAACTCACGGCAGCACCCTCGAGAGACGAGAGCAGCACACGGCGCAGAGCGTTGCCGAACGTATGCCCGAACCCGCGGTCGAGGGGTTCTACCTCGAAGCGCGCCCGGTTGCCGGCGAGCTGCTCGCGCGTGATGTTGGGCATCTGAAACTGAAGCAACTGGCCTCCTGTAAGGTCTTCGCCGCGGGTCAGCTGCAGCGGTTACTTAGAGTAGAGCTCGACGATGAGCTGCTCCTGCACGGGCGTGTCGATCTCGTCGCGCGTCGGAGCGCGGAGGATCTTCCCCGTGAGGTTGTCGTGGTCGACCAGCAGCCACGGGGCCACCGACGACGTGAGGTCGGTGGCGGCGCGCACGGTCTCGACGGCCTTGCTGTTGGCACGCACCGACACGACGTCGTCGGGACGCATCTGGTACGACGGGATGTCGACCTTCTTGCCGTTGACCATGAAGTGCGCGTGACGCACAAGCTGGCGCGCCTGGCGACGCGAAGCGCCGAAGCCGAGTCGATACACGACGTTGTCGAGCCTCATCTCGAGGAGGCAGAGCAGGTTCTCGCCGGTGATGCCCTGCTTGCGGCTCGCCACCTCGTAGTAGTGATGGAACTGCTTCTCGAGCACCTGGTAGTACCGGCGAGCCTTCTGCTTCTCGCGAAGCTGAAGGAGGTACTCGCTTTGCTTGATGCGGCCGCGGCCGTGCTCCCCCGGAGGGTACGCACGCCGCTCGACCGCACACTTGTCGGTGAGACAGCGCTCGCCCTTGAGGAAGAGCTTTTCAGCCTCGCGGCGACACTGCTTGCACTGTGGTGATGTATCTCTCGCCACGTAGACCTTCCTAGACCCGGCGACGCTTACGCGGGCGGCACCCGTTGTGCGGCACCGGCGTCACGTCTTTGACACTGATGATCTCCAGACCAGCGGCCTGCAGCGAGCGGACCGCGGTCTCACGGCCCGAGCCCGGCCCGCGAACGAAGACCTCGACCTTCTGGAGGCCGTGCTCCATGCCTTTCTTGGCACAGGACTCGGCCGTGACCTGGGCGGCGAAGGGCGTGCTCTTGCGCGAGCCCTTGAAGCCGACCGAGCCGGCGCTCTCCCACGCGATGACGTTGCCTTCCTTGTCGGTGAGCGTCACCTGCGTGTTGTTGAACGACGTCTTGATATGCGCCTGGCCGACGGCGATGTTCTTGCGGACCCTGCGGCGCTGACGTCCTTTGGCCCTCTGAGGCTTAGCCACTCTGCTCTACTCCTCCGGCTGCTCTCGCGGTCACTTCTTGCGCTTGCCGCTGATCGTCCTCTTGGGACCCTTGCGTCCCCGGGCGTTGGTGCGGGTGCGCTGCCCGTTCACCGGCATGCCACGACGGTGGCGGATGCCTTTATAGCAGCCGATGTCCATGAGTCGTTTGATGTTCTGCGAGCGCTCGCGTCGCAGGTCGCCCTCGACCGTGACTTCACGGTCGATGGCCTCGCGCAGGTGCACGATCTCTTCTTCGGTCAGGTCGCGGACCTTGGTGTCAGGGTCGATACCCACGATGCCCAGGACCTTGTTGGACGTGGAACGACCGATGCCGTAGATGTACGTGAGCCCGATCTCGACCCGCTTCTGCGGCGGGATGTTGACGCCTGCGATACGTGCCATGCGGACTTACCCCTGCCTCTGACGATGCCGCGGATTGGCGCAGATCACCTGTACCGTGCCGTGACGGCGGATGACCTTGCACTTCTCGCACATCGGCTTGACTGATGCTCTTACCTTCATCGGTGATCCTCGCTCGAGCGTGCGGCGGGCCTGCGGCCCCGCACACCGCCTCCGGGCGACCTGCGGCCGCTACTTGAACCGGTACGTGATCCTGCCTCTGCTGAGATCGTAGGGCGACAGCTCCACTTTGACTCTGTCGCCGGGCAGGATGCGTATGTAGTTCATGCGCATCTTGCCGGAGATATGGGCGAGCACTTCGTGATTGTTGTCGAGGTGAACCCGGAACATCGTGTTGGGCAGAGCCTCGACCACTTCGCCTTCTATCTCGATGGCTTCTTCTTTGTTCGCCATACTCCCTACTCGTCGACACGCAGCGGCCTGACATACTACCATAAACGGCTTGCCTCACAAAACGAGCCGTCCGCGGCGGCGCGGCGGCCCGTGGGCCGCGCCTTCTGCCCCGCGCTACCCCTCCGCGCCGCCTCTCTCCGAGCGGCGGCGCGTAAGCACCCTCGGCGCCGTCTTACCCACGGCCACCGTGTGCTCAAAGTGCGCCGAGAGCGACCCATCGACGGTGGAGATGCTCCAGCCGTCGTCGGCGACGAAGACGTCATGTCCCCCAGCGTTGACCATCGGCTCGATGGCGAACACCATGCCTTCTTCAAGCCGCGGCCCGCGCCCCGGATCCCCATAGTTGGGGATCTGCGGATCCTCGTGCATCTCTTTGCCGACACCGTGCCCGACGAGTGACCGGACCACGCTGAACCCGGCGGCCTCGACCACTTCCTGTATGGCGTGCGATACGTCGCCCAGGCGCCGGCCCTCACGACACTCCGCGAGACCGGCCTCGAGAGACTCCGCCGTCACATCGAGGAGGCGCAGAGCCTCGGCGTCGACGGCGCCCATCGGCAGCGTGATGGCCGAGTCGGCCACGTAGCCGCCGAGCGTCACGCCGGCGTCGATGCTCAGCACGTCGCCCTCCGCGACCCGGTACGTTCCCGGGATACCGTGCACGACCATGTCATTCGGCGACGCGCAGATCGACGCCGGGAAACCCCGGTAGCCGAGAAACGTCGGCACTCCGCCGCGCGCCCTGATCAGGCTGTCCGCGAGGCGGTTGAGCCCGGCGGTCGTCACGCCCGGGCGCGCCTTCGCGACCAACATGTCGAGGCAGTCCGCGAGGATGCTGCCGGCTGCGTCGATCTTCGCGACCTCGGATGCCGACTTACGGACGATCACGCTGTGTCATTCGCCCTCGAGGAGCTGCTCGACTTGCGCGAACACCTCGTCCGGCATCTTGCCGCCGCCCTGCGCAGTCCGGAGCACGCCGTGACCCTCATAGTAGCCGACGAGCGGCTCGGTCTGCGCGCGGTACACCTCGAGGCGCTTGCGCACCGTCGCCTCGTTGTCGTCGCTGCGCTGATAGAGCTCGGCGCCGCAGACGTCACAGAGACCTTCCTTCTGCGGCGGATCGAACACGACATGGTACCCCTTGCCGCAGCCCTTGCACATGCGCCGCCCCGCGAGGCGCTCCACGAGCTCGTCCTCGGGCACGTCGATGAGGATGACCTGGGTCACGCCGCGGCCACCGTCGGCCAGCATGACATCGAGGCGCTCCGCCTGCTCGATGGTGCGCGGGAAGCCGTCGAGCAGGAATCCCCTCTGGGCGTCGGCTCGCGCGAGGCGCTCGCGGACGACGCCGATCACGACGTCGTCAGGGACCAGCGCGCCGGCCTCCATGAACTTCTGCGCCGCCAGACCCATCTCGGTGCCTTCGGCGACCGCCGCGCGCAGCATCTCGCCGGTGGAGATGTGCGGCACCGCGTAGCCGGCGGCGATGCGTTCGGCCTGGGTGCCCTTGCCGGCGCCGGGGGCGCCGAGAAGGATCACGTTGCGTTGAGTCTCGGTCATCGTCCCAGCCCTACTTGAGGAAGCCCTCGTAGTGGCGCATGAGCAGCTGCGCTTCCATCTGCCGCATCGTGTCGAGCGCGACGCCTACCACGATCAGGAGCGACGTGCCGCCGAAATAGAAGGGCACGTTGAGCGTACGCGACATGAGCCACGGCAGCACTGCCAGGGCGGCGAGGAACAGAGCACCCGGGAACGTGAGCCTCGTCAGGATGCGGTCGAGGTACTCGGCCGTGGGCCGCCCCGGCCGCACGCCCGGCACGAAGCCGCCGTACTTCTTGAGGTTGTCGGCCTGGTCGATCGGGTTGAAGGTCACGGCCGTGTAGAAGTAGGTGAAGATGATGATGAGCACCGCCTCGAGGATGATGAAGAGGAACGTGCTCGGCCCCAGCGTACGTTGGAACCAGCCGGCGATGCCCCCGGTGCCCAGGAACTGCGTGAACGTGGGGATGATCATCATCATCGACGAGGCGAAAATGACCGGGATGACGCCGGCCATGTTGACCTTGAGCGGGATGAACGTGCTGGTGCCACCCATCATGCGGCGCCCGACCACGCGCTTCGCGTACTGTACCGGCACGCGGCGCTCGCCGGTGGTGATCCAGATGACCCCCACGACGACCGCCAGAGCGATGACCAAGAACAGGATGATGGTCACGAGGCTCAGCGTCACCAGCTTGGCGGCGCCCGATGGGATTCGCGAGACGATGCTGATGAAGATGATGATCGACATGCCGTTGCCGATACCGCGGGCCGTGATGAGCTCGCCGAGCCACATGACGAACACAGCGCCGGCGACGAGGGCGGAGACGATCAGGGCGCCGCGCCACAGGTTGAGGTTGGGTAACGCGTTCTGGCTGCGGAACAGCGCCAAGTAGCCCATCGCCTGCACGAACGACAGGCCGACCGTGAGCCAGCGCGTGTACTTGGTGATCTCCTTCTGGCCCTGCTCGCCTTCTTTGGCGAGCTCTTCGAGCTTGGGGATGACCACCGTGAGCAGCTGCATGATGATCGACGCCGTGATGTACGGCATGATGCCGAGCGCGAACAGGGAGACGCGCGCGAGCGCTCCACCCGAGAAGAGGTCGAGGAAGCCGATGACCCCCGCCGAGCCCGACTCGAAGAACTTCTGCAGGGCAGCGAGATCGACGCCGGGCGTGGGCACGTGCGTGCCAAAGCGATAGATGGCGATCATCGCCGCCGTGAAGATGAGCTTCGTGCGAAGGTCCGGGATCTTCCAGGCGTTGACGAGCGACTGCCAGAGCTTGTTGTTCACAGCCGCGATCCCCCCACGCCGGTCAGAGGAGCTCGGCTTTGCCGCCGGCCGCCTCGATCTTGTCTACGGCGCTGCGAGAGTACATCGCCATGCGCACGTTGAGGGCCTTGTCGAGGTCGCCGCCGCCGAGGATCTTGATGGGCGTGCGCGTGTTCTTCACGATGCCCTTGGCCACCAGAGCCTCGGGCGTGACCTCGTCGCCGGCCGCAAACGCCAGCGACAAACGGCCGACGTTGATCGGCACCGCATAGGTGCGGAAGGGGCCGATCGGCATGCTCTTCTTCATGTGGGGGCCGCGGAGCTTGCCGAGGCGCATGTAGAGCGGCATCTGCCCGCCCTCGTAGCCTGGGCGCACGCCGCCGCCGGAGCGAGAGTTGTAGCCTTTGTGTCCCTTGCCGGCGGTCTTGCCCTGGCCACTGCCCTTGCCGCGACCGAGACGCTTGGTGTTCTTCGTGGAGCCCGGGTTTGGCCGCAGATCGTGGAGTCCTATTTCAGCCATGTCACGACTTCTTTGTTGCCGGGCGTACCTCGACGAGATACGCGACCTTGTTCACCATGCCGCGTATCACGGGGGTGTCCTCGTGTACCACGGTGTGACGGATGCGCTTAAGCCCGAGCGCGCGCAGCGTACCTCGATGGCTCGGGAGCCGGCCGATCGCGCTCTTGACCTGCGTGATCTCCAGATAGGTCGTCATGCCTTCTTGGCCTCCCCTGCCGGGGCCGCGGCGACGGTCTCGTCGACGGCAGCTTCGCGCTGGTCGAGCCCGAGCACCTTGGCCACCGAGATGCCGCGCAGACGCGCCTGCCCCTCGGGCGTCTTGAGAGACTGCAGGCCCGCCACGGTCGCGCGCACCAGGTTGATGGGGTTGGTGGTCCCCAGGGACTTGGTGAGGATGTCGCGTACACCGGCCAGCTCGAGCACGGCACGCACGCCCCCTGCGGCGATGACGCCGGTACCGGGCGAGGCGGGCTTGAGCAGCACCCGCGCGGCGCCGAAGCGACCGATCACCTGGTGGGTCGTGGTGGTGCCGTTGTAGCGCGGCACCGTGAACAGGTTCTTCTTCGCGTCCTCGATCGCCTTCTGGATCGCCAGCGGCACCTCGCGCGCCTTGCCGTAGCCGGCGCCCACGTGGCCGTCTTCGTCCCCAACGACGACCAGGGCCGTGAAGGAGAACCGCCGGCCGCCCTTGACGACCTTGGCGACGCGGTTGATATCGACGACGCGCTCTTTGAGCTCGTTGCCTTCGCTGAATGATCCTCTAGCCACGGGGTCCTTTACTCCTTGTCAGAAAACCAGGCCGCCCTCGCGGGCGCCCTCGGCGAGAGCCTTCACTCGGCCGTGATACAGATAGCCAGACCGGTCGAAGACGACCCGTTCGATGCCTTTGTCCTTGGCCCGCTGAGCGAGCAGTTCGCCGACCTTCTTGGCGACCTCGGACTTCTTGAGACCAGCGCCCTCGACCTCGACGGAGCGGGCGGCCACCAGCGTGGCGGCCGCCGCGTCGTCGATGAGCTGGGCGTAGATCGCCTTGTTGGAGCGAAACACCGAGACGCGCGGACGCGCGGGAGTGCCTTCGAGGCGTCCCCGGATGCGCCGCTTGCGCCTGGCGCGGGCTTCTCTGATGCTGAGTGAGCTCATCTTCTTGACGTTCCTCTTCTCTCAGGCAGCCTAGGCACGCTTGCCGACCTTGCGCTGCACGTACTCGCCGGCGTACCGGATGCCCTTGCCCTTGTACGGCTCGGGCGGGCGAATGGAGCGGACCTTGGCGGCCACCTCGCCAACCACCTGCTTGTCGATGCCCTTGACCACGACCACGGTAGCCTGCGGCGTCTCGAACACCACGTGCTCCGGCGGCTCGAGGAGCACCGGGTGGCTGTACCCGACCAGCAGCTCGAGGGCATCGCCTTTGAGGCTGGCGCGGTAGCCGACGCCGACGATTTCGAGACGCTTCTCAAAGCCGTCCGTGACGCCGATCACCATGTTGGCGATGAGGGTCCGCGTAAGACCGTGCAGCGAACGATGCTGGCCGCTGTCGGTGGGACGCTTGACCTCGATGACGCCGTCGCCGACTTCGACCTGCATCTCGCGGGGCACCCGCTGGGTGAGTTCACCCTTGGGGCCCTTCACTGTCACGACGGCGTTGTCGTAGACGAAATCAACGCCGGCGGGCAGCGGGATGGGAGCTTTACCGATCCTCGACATATGCCGTCCTCACCAGATGAAGCAGATCACTTCGCCACCCAGCCCGAGCTTGCGCGCTTCGGCGCTGGTCACAAGCCCGCGTGACGTTGAGATGATCGCCGTGCCGAGCCCCCCGAGCACCTTGGGTAGCGACTCCTTCTTGGCGTACACACGACGCCCGGGCTTGGAGACGCGCTTGATGCCGGAGATGACCCGTTCTCTGTTCTTGCCGTATTTGAGCTCGACGTGGAGAACCTCGCCGTGCTCTGCCTGCTTGACCTCGTAGCCGACGACGTAGCCCTGATCGGTCATGAGGCGCGCGATCTCCACCTTCATCCGCGAGGACGGGATCTCGACCACGGTGTGCCGAGCCGTGCTGCCGTTGCGGATACGGGTGAGCATGTCGGCGATGGGATCTGTCATTGACATGGTCCTCGCCTCCTCACCAGCTCGACTTGGTCAGACCGGGGATGACGCCCTGGTGCGCGACTTCGCGCAGGCAGATGCGGCAGATCCCGAACTTGCGGTAGTAGGCACGCGGGCGGCCGCACCTGCCGCAACGGTTGTACTCGCGCGTCTTGTAGCGCTGCTTGCGCCCGGCTTTCACCACGAGGGATGTCTTAGCCATGCTTGAAATGCTCCTAGTTCGACCGGAACGGCATGCCGAGCTTGGCTAGCAGGGCACGCCCCTCCTCGTCCGTCTTGGCGGTCGTCGTGATAACCACGTTGAGACCGCGGAACTGCTCGACCGAGTCGTAGTCGATCTCGGGGAAGATGGTCTGCTCGCGCACGCCCATGGCGAAGTTGCCGCGCCCGTCGAACTGGCTGGGCGAGATACCGCGAAAGTCGCGGATGCGCGGCAGCGCGATGGAGACGAGACGGTCGATCATCTCGTACATGCGCTCGCCGCGCAGCGTGACCCTGCAGCCGATGGACATGCCCTCACGCAGCTTAAAGCTGGCGATGGACTTGCGCGCCTTGGTGATCGCCGGGCGCTGGCCGCTGATGAGCGCCAGATCCTCGACGGCGTCGTCGAGCAGCTTGGCGTTGGTCTTGGCCTCGCCGACGCCCATGTTGAGGGTCACCTTCGTGACGCGCGGCACTTCCATCACGTTGCGGTAGCCGTACTCCTCTTTGAGCTGCGGCACGATCTCTTTGAAGTACTTGTCCTTGAGCCTGGCCATCGTCACTTACGCCTTGTCGATATCTTTGCCGCAGTCCTCGCGGCGGCACTTACGAACTTTGCCCCCGCCGTCGAGCAGCCGGTAGCCGACACGGGTCGGCTCACCGCAGGCCGGGCAAACAAGCATCACGTTCGACGCGTCGATGGGCGCCTCGCGCTCGATCACGCCACCCTGCGGGTTCTTCTTCGGGTTCGGCTTGGTGTGCTTCTTCATGATGTTGAGCCGCTCGAGCACGACACGGCCATGCTCGGTGTCGACGCGCATCACCTTGGCGGTCTTGCCGGTTTCCTTGCCGCTGACGACCTTCACCTGGTCGCCTTTCTTGATCTTCATCTTGCTCATCACAACACCTCAGGGGCGAGCGACACGATCTTCATGAAGTTCTTCTCGCGCAGCTCGCGGGCCACTGGCCCGAAGATGCGGGTCCCGCGCGGGTTGTTCTGGTTGTCGATCAGCACGGCAGCGTTCTCGTCGAACGCGATGTACGTGCCGTCCTTGCGACCGAACTCCTTCTTAGTACGCACCACGACGGCGCGCACGACCTCGCCCTTCTTCACGCCGCCGCCGGGCGTGGCGACCTTGACGGTGCCGACGATGATGTCGCCGACCGTCGCGTAGCGCCGCCGGGAGCCACCGCGGATCCGGATGCAGAGAATCTCGCGGGCGCCTGTGTTGTCGGCGACTCGTAGTCTGGACTCAACCTGGATCATTTGCTTCCTCTGCCGGCTCTCTTACTTGGCCTTCTCGAGGATCTCGAGAAGACGCCACCGCTTCATCGCGCTCAACGGACGCGTCTCGACGAGACGCACGAGATCGCCGATGCCGGCAGCGTTTTGTTCGTCGTGCGCGTGGAGCTTGCTCGAACGGCGCACGACCTTGCCGTACCGCTCGTGCTTCTGGGCCACGTCGATACGCACGACGATCGTCTTGTCCATCGCGTCGCTGACCACGATGCCACGACGCTCTTTGCGCCCAGGCACCTTCTCGGGGGCCTTTCGCTCGGACTTGGCTTTGATCTTGGCGGCCGAGACCTTGCGGGCCGGTTTGACGGCCGCGGTCTCGACGGTCTTCTTGGCGACGGGCTTCTTTGTCGCCGCCTTCTTGGCCGCCGCTTTCTTCGCGGCCGGCTTGCGCGCCGCCGACTGCTTGGCTGCGGGCTTGCCGCTGTCTGTCTTCTTCGTCGTCGCCATCAGGCTTCACCACCGGCTGCCTTGCGAACACGCTCGCGTTCCGACTGCATGGTGAGCAGGCGGGCGATCTCGCGGCGCGTCGCGTTCAATTTGTGTGGGTTGTCGAGCTGCCCGGTGGCGTGCTGGAAGCGCAGGTTGAAGAGTTCCTTGCGCGTGTCCTTGAGACGCACGATCAGCTCATCGTCGGAGAGCTCGCGGAGCTTGCTAGCCTTCAAAGAGACTCCCCTCCCTCGTCACGAACTTCGTCTTGACGGGCAGCTTGTGGGCAGCCAGACGCATGGCCTCGCGAGCCACGGGCTCGCTTACGCCGGCAAGCTCGAACATGACCTTGCCCGGCTTGACCACGGCCACCCATGACTCGGGCGAACCTTTGCCGCCGCCCATGCGGGTCTCCGCGGCCTTCCTGGTGACCGGCTTGTGCGGAAACACGTTGATCCACACCTTGCCGCCACGCTTGATGTAGCGGGTCATCGCGACACGGGCCGCCTCGATCTGGCGATTGTTCACCCAGCCGCACTCCAACGCCTTCAGGCCGAACTGGCCGAAGTCGACACTGGTGCCGCCCTTCGCGGTGCCGGCCATACGGCCGCGCTGCTGTTTTCTGTGCTTGACTCTCTTCGGCAGGAGCATCGTCTACGTCCTCTCTACCGTCAGCTACTCTGCTCGGTGGTCGGCTCGGCCGGCTTGGTCTCGGCCGGAGCCTTGGCCTTGTCGGCGGGAGCCGGCGGCGCCTTGCGGTCGGGAGCCTTGCGGCCCATCGGCACGCTTGGGCTGCTGGACGCGGGGCGACCCTGCGGACGGCCACCGCCGCCGGGGCGACCGCCGCCGCCGGGACGGCCACCGGGACCGCCGGGACGGCCACCGCCGTCACGGCGCGGGCCGCCGCGACCACGGTCGCGGCCGCGGTCGTCGCGGCGCTGTTCGTCGCGCTCCTGGCGGGCCTTGGCCTCGTCCATCGGATAGCCCTCGGGCAGGATCTCGCCCTTGTTGATCCACACCTTCACGCCGATGCGGCCGAAGGTGGTGCGTGCTTCGCGGAAGCCGTAGTCGATATCGGCGCGCAAGGTGTGCAGGGGCACGCGGCCCTCGCTGTAGTGCTCATTGCGTGCCATCTCGGCGCCGCCCAGACGGCCGCCGCAGCGCACGCGCATGCCGGCGGCGCCAGAGCGCATGGCGCTCGTCAGGGCCCTCTTCATCGCGCGCCTGAAACTCACGCGGTTCTCGAGCTGCTCGGCGATCGACTGCGCGACCAGCACGGCGTCGAGCTCGGGGCGCTTGACCTCGACGATGTTGACCTGCACGTTCTTCTTGGTCATCGTGTGGATCTCTTTGCGCAACGCATCGACCTCCGAGCCGCTCTTGCCGATCACGATGCCCGGCCGCGCGGTGTGGATGTCGATGGTCACGTTGTTCTGATCTTTGCGGATGAGGATGCGCGACAGTCCGGCGTGGGCGAGCTTGCGCAGGATGTGGTTGCGGATGCTCTCGTCCTCTGAGAGAAACTCCTTGAACTCTCTCTCTGTATACCAGTGAGACTTCCAGTCGTGGATGACGCCGACGCGGAAGCCGCCCGGATGCACCTTCTGGCCCACTAGGAACGGACCTCCCTCTGCTCCACAGCGATGGTGATGTGGCTACTGCGCTTGCGGATGCGGTTCACGCGGCCCATGGCCCGGAACTGCCACCGCTTAAGGGTGGGACCCTCGTCGACGCGAGCCTCTTTGACGTACAGATCGTCGGCCGAGAGCGCGTTGTTGTTCTCGGCGTTGGCGACGGCCGAGTTCAAGACCCTGGCCACCACGCGCGCGGCGTTGCGGTTGGCGAAGAACAACGTGCTGCGCGCCTCGGCCACGGACTTGCCGCGGATAAGGTCGACGACCTCTCGCGCCTTGCGTGGCGCGACACGGATGTACTTCGCTTGTGCCCTTACTGCCATGACCCATTACCTTCTGACCGAGCGATCGCCCTTGATGTGACCGCGGAACGTGCGGGTGAGCGCGAACTCTCCCAGCTTGTGACCGACCATCGACTCGCTGATGAAGATGGGCACGTGCTTGCGCCCGTCGTGCACGGCGATGGTGTGACCGACCATGTCGGGGAACACTGTCGAGGCCCGCGACCAGGTCTTGATCATCTTCTTCTGGCCGGCGGCGTTCATGTCCGCGATGCGCTTGAGAAGGCGCTCGTCGACGAACGGACCCTTCTTTGCTGACCTGCTCAAAAGGTGCCTCCTACCTTACCCACGCTTGCCGCGTTTGCGGCCGCGGATGATGAACTTGTCTGACGGCTTGTGCTTGGCGCGCGTACGGTAGCCCAGCGTAGGCACGCCCCAGGGCGTGACCGGATGACGGCCGGCCGTGGTCTTGCCCTCGCCGCCGCCGTGCGGGTGGTCGACCGGGTTCATGGCCGTACCGCGCACGGTCGGGCGCACACCGCGCCAGCGAGTGCGCCCGGCCTTGCCACCGGAGATGTTCGAGTGATCGGAGTTGCTCAGCTCGCCCACCGTAGCGCGACAGGCGAGACGGATACGGCGCAGCTCACCGGAAGGCAGGCGCACGACGCCGTAGCCCTTTTCCTTGGCCTGCAGCTGAGCGCTCGTGCCGGCGCTGCGCACCAGCTGGCCGCCGCGACCGGGCTGCAGCTCGATGTTGTGGACCGTGGTGCCCGACGGGATGTTCTCGAGCGGCAGCGCGTTGCCGGGCTTGATGTCGGCAGCGGCGCCGGACTCGACCGTGTCGCCCACCTTGAGGCCCTGCGGCGCGAGAATGTAGCGCTTCTCGCCGTCGGCGTAGTGCACGAGAGCGATGCGCGCCGAGCGGTTGGGGTCGTACTCGATGTGCGCGACCTTGGCCGGCACGCCGTCTTTGTCGCGCTTGAAATCGATGACGCGGTAGCGCCGCTTGTGGCCGCCGCCCTTGTGGCGCGTGGTGATGCGCCCGTAGCCGTTGCGACCGCCGTTCTTCTTGAGCGGCGCCAGCAGCGAACGCTCCGGCTCGCTGCGCGTGATGTCCTCGAACGTATCGACCGTCATGGAGCGGCGGCCGGGCGAGGTCGGCTTGAATCTCTTGATGCCCATTACCTGCCCTCGAAGAATTCGATCTTGTCGCCGGGCGCAAGCTGCACGATGGCCTTCTTCCAGGCCGAGGTACGCCCATGCGAGACGCCGCGGCGCTTCGGCTTGGGGCGCATGTTGGCCGTCGAGACGTCGACCACCGTGACGTTGAAGAGTTGGGCGACCGCCTGCGCGATCATGGTCTTGTGCGCGTCCGGGTGCACCTGGAAGGTGTACCTGCTGTGGTCGATCTGCGCGTAGCTCTTCTCGGAGATGATCGGCCTGATGATGATCTTTTCTGCTTCAACCATGACTACGCCTCATTCAGGGCGACGAACGCCTTCTCGGTGAGGACCAGCGAGCGGGCGCGGAGCACTTGCTCGGTCGAGAGCGCGCCGACCTCGGACGCTTCCGCGTACCTGAGATTGCGCACTGACTTGGTGACGGTCGGCTCGTCGTTGGTGACGACGAGCACCGGGGCCGCGATGTCGAGATTCACGAGGAACTCGTCCATGATGGCCGTGCTGGGGGCGTCGATCTTGAGGCCGGCGGCCACGAACACGTTGCCGTTCTCGGCGCGGTTACTCAGCGCCATGGCCAGGGCCTGGCGCACTACCTTGCGATTGACCTTGATGTCGAAGCTGCGCGGCCGGGGGCCGAAGGTGACGCCGCCGCCGGTGCGCAGCGGCGACTTGGCGCTGCCGGCGCGGGCGCGGCCGGTGCCTTTTTGACGATACAGCTTGGCGGTGGAGCCGCGGACCTCGCCGCGCGTCTTGGACGACGCCGAACCGCGACGCCGCGCAGCCTGCTCGGCGCGCACGACCAGGTGCAGCGTGTTGACGTTGGCCGGGACGGCGAACAGGTCCTTGCTGAGATCGCGCGTCTCGAGCTCCTTGCCGGAGGCGTCGACGACCGTGGCCACGCCGAATCCACCGTGGCGCGTCTCGGGCGGGGCCTTCTTGTCGGCCTTGAGCTTGGCAGGACGCTCCACGGAAGCCCTCTTGATCGGCTTCACGGGTGCCGCCTTCTTGGTGGAGGGCTTCGACGTGGCGGCCTCGGCGGCGGCCTTCTTCGGCGCCGCCTTCTTCGTCGCCGCCTTCTTCGGCGCCGCCTTCTTCGTGGCGGCCTTCTTCGGCGCCGCCTTAGCGGCTGGCTTCTTTGCGACCGGCTTCTTGGTGGCCGGCTTGGCGGCGGCCTTCTTGGCAGCCGGCTTCTTGACCTCACCGGCCGCCTTGGCCGCGTCCTTCTCAGGCGCGGCGACGGCCTCGACGTCTGGAGTGTTCTTGATCTCGTCGGCGCTCACTGCTACCTACCCTTGATGACGACGACGGAGTTCTTGGCGCCGGGCACTGAGCCCTTGATGAGCAGCAGGTTGTTCTCGGCGTCGCGACGGACGATCTTTAGGCCCTGCTGGGTGACGCGTTGCGCCCCCATGTGCCCGCTCATGCGCATCCCCTTGAACACCCGCGCCGGGTACGCGCTGGCGCCGATAGAACCCGGCTGCCGAACGTTGTGCGAACCGTGGGTCTCGGGGCCGCGAGCGAAGTTGTGGCGCTTGATGGTGCCCTGGAACCCCTTGCCCTTGCTGACGCCCGTGGCGGTGACGGCCTGACCATCCTCGAACGACTCGACCGTGACGGTATCACCGATCTTGAGCTCGCCGGGGCCGTCGAACTCGACCAGATGGCGCATGCCGTGCTTGAGGCCGGCCTTCCTCAGGTGGCCCAGCTCGGGCTTGCTGATGTGCTTGTCCTTACACTCCTCGAACGCCAGCTGCACGGCTTCGTAGCCGTCGGTGTCAAGCGTGCGGATCTGTGTGACCGGGCAGGGGCCAGCCTGGATGACGGTAACGGCTACGACATTGCCGTCGTCGTCGAAGAGCTGGGTCATGCCCACCTTCTTGCCGATGATGCCAGTCATTCTCTCTACAGCTTGATCTCGATGTGGACGCCGGCCGGCAGATCGAGCCTCATCAGCTGGTCGACGGTCTTGGATGTCGGCTGATGGATATCGATGAGCCGCTTGTGCGTGCGGATCTCGAAGTGCTCGCGGGAGTCCTTATCCTTGAACGGGCTCTTGATGACGCAGTAGACGTTCTTCTCTGTGGGGAGCGGCACGGGGCCGGAGATGGTCGCGCCGCTGCGCTGCGCTGTCTCCACGATGGACTGCGCGCTGCGCTCGATCAGCTCGTGATCGTAGGACTTCAACCTTATGCGGATCTTCTGCTGAGCCACTCTCGCCTTCTCTGTCCTGTTCACGTGGCCGGGTGTGTCCGTCGCGCGAGCGCGACGCATCGCGCCCGGCCCGATCAATGTGCTGCTGCCTACTCGATGATCTTTGTGATCGCCCCGGCGCCCACGGTGCGTCCGCCCTCGCGGATGGCGAAGCGCAGACCCTCTTCCATGGCGATCGGGGTGATGAGCTTGACTTCCATGACGGTGTTGTCGCCCGGCATGACCATCTCGACGCCCTCTTCGAGGGTGATGACGCCGGTCACGTCGGTGGTGCGAAAGTAGAACTGCGGGCGATAGCCGTTGAAGAACGGTGTATGGCGGCCACCTTCGTCCTTGGAGAGGACGTACACCTGGGTCAGGAAGTGAGTGTGACCGGTGATGCTGCCAGGCTTGCAGCACACCATGCCGCGCTCGATCTCCTCACGCTTGGTGCCGCGCAGCAGGATGCCGATGTTGTCGCCGGCGCGCCCCTCGTCGAGCAGCTTGCGGAACATCTCGACGCCGGTGACGGTGGTCTTCATCGGCTTGACGCGCATGCCGACGATCTCGATCTCCTCACCGACCTTGACGATGCCACGCTCCACACGGCCGGTGGCGACGGTGCCGCGCCCGGTGATGGTGAACACGTCCTCGACGGGCATGAGGAACGGCTTGTCGATGTCGCGCTCGGGCTCGGGCAGATACGAGTCGAGAGCGTTCGTGAGCTCGATGATGCTCTTGCACCACTCGCAGTCGTCCTTGCCGCAGCCGCACTCGAGGGCCTTAAGAGCCGAGCCCTTGATGACGGGAAGATCGTCGCCCGGGAACTCGTACTCGCTGAGAAGCTCGCGGACTTCCATCTCGACCAGCTCGATGAGCTCGGGGTCGTCGACGAGGTCGACCTTGTTCATGTAGACGACGATGTTCGGCACATTGACCTGGTGCGCGAGGAGGATGTGCTCGCGCGTCTGCGGCATGGGGCCGTCGTCGGCGCCGACCACGAGGATGGCGGCGTCCATCTGGGCGGCGCCCGTGATCATGTTCTTGATGTAGTCGGCGTGACCCGGGCAGTCGACGTGTGCGTAGTGGCGCTTCTCGGTCTCGTACTCGACGTGGGCGGTGGCGATGGTGATGCCGCGCTCGCGCTCTTCCGGCGCCTTGTCGATCATGTCGAACGCGGTGAACTCGGTATTGCCACCGCGGTTGTGAAGCACGAGCGTGATCGCAGCGGTGAGGGTCGTCTTGCCATGGTCGACGTGACCGATGGTGCCGACGTTCATGTGCGGCTTGCTGCGGTCAAACTTCTGCTTGGCCATATCTGCTACTCCTTTTCCTGAAACCCGGAGGTTGAGGTCACACAAAAAGCGGTACGGCTGCCTGCCGCACCAAAGGTCGGCAGTATACACGAAGTCGACCGGCTTGGGCAAACGAAGCGCTGTTGACGAAGGTCACCCACCGCGCACCTTGGCGACGATCTCGCTGGCGATGGAGGCGGGCACCTCGGCGTAATGCTTGAACTGCATGGTGTAGGTGGCTCTGCCCTGGGTCGTTGAGCGCACATCTGTGGCGTAGCCGAACATCGTCGACAGCGGTACCGTGGCGGTGATCACCTGAGCGTTGCCGCGCGGCTCCATGCCGTCGATGTGGCCGCGCCGCGAGCTGAGATCGCCCATGACGTCGCCCATGAACTCCGCCGGCGTGACGACCTCGACAGCCATCATGGGCTCGAGGAGCACGGGCTTCGCCTTCTGGGCGGCATTCTTGAAGGCCAACGAGCCGGCGATCTTGAACGCCATGTCTGAGGAGTCGACCTCGTGGTAGCTCCCGTCGATGAGCGCCACCTTGATGTCGACCACCGGATAGCCGGCGAGCACGCCAGTACTCATGGCCTCCTGGATGCCGCCGTCGACCGAGGGGATGTACTCGCGCGGGATCGCGCCGCCCTGGATGCGGCTCTCGAACTCGTAGCCGCCACCCGGTACGTTGGGCTGCATCTCGATGACGACGTGGCCGTACTGGCCGCGCCCGCCACTCTGGCGGACGAAGCGGCCCTCGACCTTATCGACCTTGTGGCGGACCGTCTCGCGGTAGGCGACCTGAGGCTTGCCCACGTTGGCGTCGACGTTGAACTCGCGGACCAGCCTGTCGACGATGATCTCCAGGTGGAGCTCGCCCATACCCGCGATGATCGTCTGCCCCGTCTCCTCGTCGGTATGCACGCGGAAGGTGGGGTCCTCTTCGGAGAGGCGCTGCAGGGAGTTGCCGAGCTTCTCCTCGTCGGCTTTGGTCTTGGGCTCGATGGCCACGAAGATCACCGGCTCGGGGAAGTCCATTGATTCGAGGATGATCGGCTTGCCGATCTCGCAGAGTGTCTCACCGGTCGTCGTGTACTTGAGCCCGACGGCCGCCGCCAGCTCGCCGGCATAGATCTCGTCACGGTCCTCGCGATGGTTGGCATGCATCTGGAGGATGCGGCTGATGCGCTCGCGCTTGTCTTTGGTCGCGTTGAGCACATAGGAGCCGGCCTTGAGCGTGCCGGAGTAGACGCGAAAGTAGGTGAGCTTGCCGACATACGGGTCGACGGCGACCTTGAAGGCCAACGCCGCGAAGGGGGCGTCGTCGTCCGCCGGGCGCGCCGCCTCGTCGCCGTTGGGCTTGATGCCCACGACCGGAGGTACATCGAGCGGCGACGGCAGGAACTCGATGACGGCGTCCATGAGCGGCTGCACGCCCTTGTTCTTGAAGGCGGAGCCGCACAGCACTGGTGTGATGCTGATGGCGAGGGTCGCCCGGCGGATCACCTCGCGCAGGCGCGCGGGGGTGATTTCACGCCCCTCGAGATACGTCTCGAGAAGGTGGTCGTCGTGGTCGGCGATGGACTCGACGAGCTTGAGCCGGTACTCGGCGGCCAGCGGACTGAGCTCCTCGGGGATGTCGACGATCTCGAAATCCGTGCCCAGCTCGTCCTGATAGACGAGGGCCTTCATCTCGATGAGGTCGATGATGCCGCGGAAGTCGGCCTCGCGCCCGATGGGGATCTGCAAGGCCACGGGGTTGGCCCCCAGGCGGTCGACCATCATCTCGAGGCCACGGAAGAAGTCGGCGCCGATGCGGTCCATCTTGTTGACGAAGGCGACGCGCGGGATGCCGTACTTGTCGGCTTGGCGCCACACCGTCTCCGACTGGGGCTCCACCCCGCCGACGGAGCAGAAAAGCGCTATGGCCCCATCGAGCACACGCAGACTGCGTTCCACCTCCATCGTGAAGTCCACGTGCCCGGGTGTGTCTATGATGTTGATCTGCGTGTCGCGCCACGCGACCGTGGTCGCGGCCGAGGTGATGGTGATGCCGCGTTCCTGTTCCTGCGCCATCCAGTCCATCACGGCCGCGCCCTCGTGCACCTCACCGATCTTGTGCGTCTTGCCCGTGTAATACAGGATGCGCTCGGTGGTGGTCGTCTTGCCGGCGTCGATATGAGCCATGATGCCGATGTTGCGCGTGTTCTGCGGCGAGTACTGTCGCATGTCCCTTATCTAGTTCCTTCCATGCGAAAGCCCCTCACCGACGAAGCACAGTGAGGGGCCTTCGGCGGATTACCAGCGGTAGTGGGCGAACGCCTTGTTGGCTTGCGCCATGCGGAAGATGTCGTCCTTCTTCTTGAAGGCGCCGCCCTGAGCCGCGAGAGCGTCCATCATCTCGGCGGCGAGGCGCTCGGCCATGACCTTTTCGCGGCGGTCGCGGGAGAAGCTGACCAGCCAGCGGATGGCGAGCGTGCGAGCACGGCGGCCGGGCACCTCGACAGGCACCTGATAGGTGGCGCCGCCGACACGCCTGCTCTTGACCTCGAGGTGCGGCGTGAGCGCCTGGACAGCGTCCTGAAGCACTTCGACCGGGTCGCGGCCGCTCTTCTCGCGAACGATCTCGAGCGCGCCGTAGACGATCTGCTCGGCGGTGGACTTCTTGCCGTCCAGCAGCACCTTGTTGATCACCTGCGTGACCAACTTGCTGTTATAGACGGGGTCGGGAAGGACTTCCCGGCGAGTGATTGTTCCTCTCCGCGGCATGACTTACCTCGTTGCCTTTCCCTTGGCGCCGTAGCGTGAGCGAGCCTGCTTGCGATCGCTAACGCCGGAGGCGTCAAGCGTGCCGCGGATCACCTTGTAACGCACGCCCGGAAGATCCTTGACGCGGCCGCCACGCACGAGCACGACGGAGTGCTCCTGCAGGTTATGGCCGATGCCGGGGATATACGACGTGACTTCCATGCCGTTGACGAGCCTGACGCGAGCGACCTTGCGCAGGGCAGAGTTCGGCTTCTTGGGAGTGGTGGTGTAGACACGCGTGCAGACCCCACGCTTCTGGGGCGAACCCTTGAGCGCCGGAGTCTTGGCGCGCTTCTCTCTGCTCTCGCGCCCCTTGCGTACGAGCTGGCTTATGGTTGTCATCTGACCTCTCTGGTCGGCCGCTTCAGACAGCAGTCGTGTAGTCTAGCGAAACGGGGCTACGGCCGCAAGCACGTAGCTCGTGCGGCCGTAGCCCCGCTGCCTGATTCCGGTAGTGGGTCTCTTGCGCCTTACTCCTGGTCCTCGCCGGTGAACCACGAGGTCGCCGCATCGCTGCTGCTCATGAGGCGGTCGGCCTCGGCCAGCGCCTCGGCCCTGCCGGCGGGGTAGATATCGACGCCGCGGTACTGGCGCAGACCCGTGCCGGCCGGAATGAGCTTGCCGATGATGACGTTCTCCTTGAGGCCTCGGAGGGTGTCTGTCTTGCCCTCGATGGCCGCATCGGTGAGCACCTTGGTGGTCTCCTGGAAGGAGGCCGCCGACAGGAAGCTTTCGGTGGCCAGCGAGGCCTTGGTGATGCCGAGGATGACCTGCTCGGCCTCGGCCGGCTGGCCGCCCTCGACGCTGACGCGCACGTTCTCCTTGTGGAAGACGGCGCGGTCGACGAGCTGGCCGGGCAGGAACTGCGTGTCGCCGGCGATGACGATGCGCACCTTCTTCATCATTTGCCGGGCGATGAGCTCGATGTGCTTGTCGTTGATCTCGACGCCCTGCGAACGGTACACCTCCTGCACCTCGTTGACGAGGTAGCGCTCGGTGGCCGTGTCGCCGGCGTGCTTGAGCAGATCGGCCGGGTAGAGCGAGCCGGGCGTGAGCTGTGTGCCCTCGTCGACCCAGTCGCCGTCCTCCACGAGGACGTTGGTGCGGCGCGCGGCGATCGTGTACTCCTTGGCCACGCCCTCCTCGGGAGTGAGAGTGACCTTGCAGCCGCGTTCGGTGTCTTCGATGGCGACGCGGCCCGAGACCTCGGCGATGCGCGCGACGCCCTTCGGCTTGCGCGCCTCGAAGAGCTCGACCACGCGCGGCAGGCCATGCGTGATGTCGGCGCCGGCGACGCCGCCGGTGTGGAAGGTGCGCATGGTGAGCTGCGTGCCGGGCTCGCCGATGGACTGCGCCGCTACGTGCCCGACCGCGTCGCCGATCTCGGCCGGCACGTTGTTGGCAAGGGCGTAGCCGTAGCACTTCTGGCACACGCCCGAATCGGCATCGCACTTGAGCACGCTGCGCACCGGCACCATCGGGTCGGTCTGTGAGCTGCGCGCAAGCACGTCGAGGATCTGGCCGCGGGCCTCGAGCCCGATGTGGGAGTCGCGGTCGAACACGACCTCACCGGTCGCCTCTTCGATGATCGGCGCGCCGAGATGACGGCCGAGCAGGTTCTCGTTGGGCTCGTGCGTCCACATGGCCACGAGCTCGGCCGCGGCGCGGCCCTTCTTCACCTTGACCTTGGCGTTCGGCAGGCTGGAGTAGACCTCGCGCAGGAGGCCGATCTGGGCGGGGCCGATCTTCTCGCCCTTCTTGAGCACCACGCGGTCGCTGCGCGGCCGCTTGACGTCCTCGGCGAGCTGCGAACCCGCGAGCTCGGGGTTCTCCTCGCGCCGCCGCGACCACGGAGACATCGGCACCCATTCCTTGGTGCCACAGTCCTCCTCGCTCACGGTCACGTCCTGGCACACGTCGACGAGACGCCGCGTGAGGTAGCCCGAGTCGGCGGTGCGCAGGGCGGTGTCGGCGAGACCCTTGCGGGCACCGTGGGTGGAGATGAAGAACTCCAGCACTGAAAGACCCTCGATGAAGCTCGACTTCACCGGCTGCTCGACGATCTCGCCCTTCGGGTTGGCCATCTGACCGCGCCAGCCGGCAAGCTGGCGGATCTGCTTGATGTCGCCGCGCGCACCGGAGGTGGCCATCATGTAGATCGGGTTGAGGTCCTTGAAGTTGGCCTTGGTGGCCGCTGTGATCTGCACGTCGGCCTCGCGCCAGATCTCCTGGACCTTGTTGCGCCGCTCCTCTTCTGAGAGGAAGCCGTTGTTGTACTCCTCATGGAGCTGCTCGACCATGGCCTCGTGCGTGCCGAGGATCTCGGCCTTCTCCTTCGCGGGGACGACCACGTCGTTCTTGGAGACCGTCACCGCGGCGCGCGTGGCGAAGTGGAAGCCGACCTCCTTGAAGACATCGAGGATGCGCGCGACCTTGTTGGCGCCGTACAGCGCCACGAGCTTGTTGATGAAGCTCGCGAGACCCTTCTTCGTCATCGTGTAGTTGATGTAGGTGTAGTCGCCCTGATACTCGGGACCGAGGACGTCGTGCAGGCCTTCTTCGACGCGCATGTTGAACAGCGCGCGGCCGACGGTGGTCACGACGCGCTGGCCCAGGGGCAGGCGAAGGATGATGGGCCGGCGCGTGAACTCGGCGATACCGGCCTCACGCTTGGTGGGCACCTCGCGCTGATCGAGGATGCGCTGTTCCCAGGCGCGCTGGACCTCGTCGTAGCCGCTGTAGGCGCCGAGCGTCTCGCCGAAGTGGTCGGGCTGCGCCTCGCTGAGGTCGTCCTCGGCGTGGTACGTAAGGTAGTACATGCCGATGACCATGTCCTGGCTTGGCACGGCGATGGGCTTGCCGTGCGCCGGCGACAGGATGTTGTTGGTGCTGAGCATGAGCACACGAGCCTCGGCCTGCGCCTCCCAGCTGAGCGGCAGGTGCACGGCCATCTGATCGCCGTCGAAGTCGGCGTTGAACGCGGCGCAGACGAGCGGGTGGATCTGGATGGCCTTGCCCTCGACGAGCAGCGGTTCGAAGGCCTGGATGCCGAGGCGGTGCAGAGTGGGCGCGCGGTTGAGCATCACGGGATGCTCGGTGATGACCTCCTCGAGGATGTCCCAGACCTCGGGCACCATCGACTCGACCATCTTCTTGGCCGCCTTGATGTTCTGGACCATCTTGCGATTGACGAGGCGGCTCATGATGAACGGCTTGAAGAGCTCGAGGGCCATCATCTTGGGCAGGCCGCACTGGTGCATCTTGAGGTGCGGCCCGGCGACGATGACTGAGCGCCCCGAGTAGTCGACGCGCTTGCCGAGCAGGTTCTGGCGGAAGCGGCCCTGCTTGCCCTTGAGCATGTCGCTGAGCGACTTGAGCGGGCGGTTGCCGGGGCCCGTGACCGCGCGCCCGCGGCGGCCGTTGTCGAAGAGCGCGTCGACGGCCTCCTGCAGCATGCGCTTCTCGTTGTTGACGATGATGTCCGGCGCCTGCAGGTCGAGCAGCCGCTTGAGGCGGTTGTTCCTGTTGATGACGCGCCGGTAGAGGTCGTTGAGGTCGCTGGTGGCG
>JADGPQ010000256.1 GCA_017882325.1 Thermoleophilia bacterium | reverse complement strand
AAACCCGGCCGCGTAAACACGATTGGGAGGCGCGGTCGGGGCGCATCGGGGCCGCCATAAGGGCTACCCCACCCCGGTCGGTCGACGCACCCTTCGTCGAGTTGCACGAGCGGCACAGCACGGCGGTGTTGCCGATGTCGAACGGCGCACCGCCGGCCGCGAGCGGCACGACGTGATCGACGGTCAGGTCGGCGGCGCGATGGGCGTGGCGCTGGTAGCCAGGGCACCAGTTGCCGCGCTCGCCACGCCAGACGCGAAGCACGCGGGCGCTGAGCCGTTGCCAGGCCGGCGTGCTGTACAGGGCGTTGTGGCGGCTGCGGTTGGACTGGCGGGCGTGCTCGGTGCAGCGACTACCCGCGCGGCTGGTGACGACACCACAGACCGTGCACAGCTTCACCGCTGGCACCGTCCGCTTGTCGTGCCGCAACTGGCGCTGGTGACGCTCGAACACACGCCCGTCGACATTGTGATGAGCGTGGAGCGGTAGGGCGCTGCGGTCTATTCGCCTCGGGTGCTAAGCCCCTGGCACCAACGGTCTACGTCGGTAGACACCCCACCGCAGCTCCACGGAGAGTCGGGCACGGAGCGCACCTCTTTAGCGTCGCCGCGCTGCGAAGAGCCGATCGCCTACCGGTCGACGCCCGTGACCCGTATCGTGGGGGGTCAGATGGTCATCCCAAGCCCGCTGCTCGAGGCCAAGCTCTTCATCCCTAGGGTGCGACGCGGTCTGGTGACACGTCTGAGGCTGAGCGAGCGCCTGAGCCGCAGGGGCGAGTCGAAGCTGACCCTGGTCTCCGCGCCCGCCGGCTTCGGCAAGACGACGCTGGTGGCCGAGTGGCTGGCCGCGACTCCCTTGCACGAACGGCGCGCGGCGTGGCTCTCGCTCGACCCTAGCGACAATCGGGCCGCATCCTTCTGGCCGTACGTGATCGCCGCGCTGCAGACGGTGGTGCCCGAGGTAGGCGCGACTGCGATCTCCCTGCTGGGGTCGCCCCAAACGCCGATCACATCGGTCCTTGCCACGTTGCTCAACGACCTCAGCGGGCTGCCGCGCGACATCGTGCTGGTGCTCGACGACTACCACGTCGTGGATGCGAGCGACATCCAGGACGGGATGGCATACCTCATTGAGCACCTGCCGCCACAGCTGCACCTCCTGGTCACCACCCGCGCCGACCCGGCATTGCCGCTCGGTCGCTGGCGCGGGCGTGGCGAGCTCATCGAGATCCGCGCCGCGGATCTGCGCTTTACGCCCGAGGAGGCCGCCGCGTACCTGAACGGGGTGATGAAGCTGGAGTTGACGGGGCGGGATGTCGTGGCGCTGGAGGGTCGAACGGAGGGCTGGATCGCTGCCCTGCAACTGGCCGCGCTCTCGATCCAAGGCCGCGACGATCCCGCCGACTTCATCGCCGGGTTTGCCGGCGACGATCGGTACATCGTTGACTACCTGGCCGACGAGGTCTTGCACCGTCAACCCGAACATGTCCGCCAGTTCCTACTGCAGACCTCGATCCTGGGTCGGCTGACTGGCCCTCTCTGCGATGCCGTTACTGGTCACGAGGGCGGCACGGCGATGCTGGAGGCGCTCGATCGCGGGAACCTCTTCCTCGTCTCGCTTGATGACCGCCGGCGCTGGTATCGCTACCACCAGCTCTTTGCCGACGTGCTGCGCACGCGCCTCTTCGATGAGCAGCCAGCGTGGGTGCCCGACCTGCACCGTCGTGCCAGCGACTGGTACGAGCACAACGGTGACCGCTCCGAGGCAATCCGGCACGCGCTGGCGGGCGAAGACTTCGACCGAGCCGCCAGCCTGATTGAGTTGGCGGTGCCGGCGCTGCGGCAGGGTCATCAGGAGGTGACGGCGCTCCGGTGGCTTAGGGCGCTACCGGATGAGGTCATTGGGCGAAGACCGGTCCTGAGCGTCGCCTACGCCTGGGCGCTGTTGTCCATCGGCGAGCTCGAGGACGTCGAGCGCCGTCTGGGAGACGGCGAGCGCTGGCTCACGGCGCCCCACGGTGTGCCAGATGAAGCCGGAGCCGGGCGGCCGGAGATGGTTGTCGTAGACCGGCGCGAGTTCAGCCTCCTGGCTGCGCTGATCGCGGTCTACCGAGCCGTGCTTGCCCAGATCCGAGGCGACGTCGCGACGACCGTCCGGCACGCTCGCGAGGCACTGAATCTGGCTCCCGAGGACGACGATCTCCTCCGCGGGGCAGCAGAGGCGCTCTTGGGATTGGCCACATGGGCGAGCGGGGACCTCGAGACCGCGCATCGAATCTACGGCGCTGGGATGGCGCGGGTGCAGCGGTCTGGCAGCCTCTCTGATGCGCTCGGTGGTGCGATCGCCCTGGCGGACATCCGGATCACCCAGGGACGGCTGCGTGACGCGATCCGGACGTACGAGCAGGCATTGCAACTGTCGGCAAAGCATGGCGAGCCAGTCCTGCGGGCCACGGCGGACATGTACGTGGGACTGAGCGACCTCGCCCGTGAGCAGGGCGACCTCCAGGCCGCCACACGGCATCTCCAGGCGAGCAAGGACCTGGGCGAGCACATGGGCTACCCGCAGAACCGCTATCGGCTGCATGTCGTGACGGCCCGCATCCGGCAGGCTGAAGGGGACCTCGATGGCGCGCTCGATGCAATCCACGAGGCACAGCGCCTGTACATGCCGGACTTCATCCCGGACGTCCGTCCCTTGCCGGCGCAAGAGGCACGAATCCTGCTCAGGCAGGGGCGGTTGGCCGAAGCGAATGCGTGGGCTCGGGCGCGAGGCCTGTCGCCTCACGACGACCTGACGTATCTGCGCGAGTTCGAGCACGTCACGCTTGCGAGGGTGCTCCTGGCCCAATCCACGCTGGACCCTTCGGACGGGTCTGCCCGTGACGCCTTCGCGCTACTGGGTCGCCTGCTGCGAGCAGCGGAGGACGGTCAGCGGACGGGCAATGTCATCGAAATCCTTGTCCTGCTGGCGCTTGCCCACCAGGTGCGAGGCGACATGCCTGCCGCTCTTGCCGCCCTCGGACGTGCCCTGGCGCTCGGCGAACCGGAAGGCTATGTTCGCGTCTTCCTCGATGAGGGCCCACCCATGGCGGCCCTGCTGCAGGACGCCGCGAACCGGGGAATCGCCCCGGACTACGTTCGCCGCCTTCTGACGGCCGCTGTCCGCCCCGAGGACAACGCCGGGAACAAGGAGGCGCTCATCGAGCCGCTGAGCGACCGTGAGCTTGACGTGCTGCGGCTGCTTGCAACGGATCTGGCCGGACCGGAGATCGCCCGTGAGCTCGTGGTGTCGCTGAGCACGGTGCGGAGTCACACCAAGGCCATCTACGCCAAGCTCGGGGCGAACAACCGCCGGTCCGCCGTGACCCGGGCCGAGGAACTCGACCTCCTGTCGCGAGCCCGCGACCGACCGTAGCCCAGGCGCGAAGCCCCGGTCGGCCGCCGCAAGTCGCCTCGCGGCTCGATCGAAGATTCATCACCTCGAATCCCCACATGTGGGGATGCTCGCTCCCCACGTCCGCTCCGATGCTCGGGACCACGCCGGCAGACAGATCGCAGGACCGGCGGAAGGGAGCAGATGAGCGGAACGACACGCATCGACGGTGACCGTCACGAGGACGGCCGCTACGAGATTCGCCTCAAGGGACACCTGGATGGCCGATGGGCTGCCTGGTTTGACGGCCTG
>JADGPQ010000010.1 GCA_017882325.1 Thermoleophilia bacterium | reverse complement strand
ACCCCAGTGAGCAGGTGTCTCCTGTCTCGATTCTACCGTTATGCTGCACACTACACACACGTTGTGCCGGCGCCACGGCGAAAGGTGGGTGACCTATGCACGTGACTCTCTTGGGGACGATCGGCTGGATGCCGAGTGACCGACGCGAGACGACCTGCTTCGCCTCTCGCGTCGGAGACAGCCTCTTCATCTTCGACGCGGGCACCGGCCTGCGCCGTTTGCGCGAACCAGCCCAGGCGGCGCTGCTCGACGGCGCCCGCGACATCCATCTCTTCCTGACGCACTACCACCTCGACCACGTCTGCGGGCTCGCCTATCTGCCCGGCGTGCTGCCGGGCCGCGAGCTCGTGATCCATGCCCCCGCAGCCGAACTCAACGGCGTCGACCCCGAGCGCGCAGTGGCCGGCCTGCTGCACAGGCCCTACAACCCTCGCGACTGGGAGGAGCTCACCGGCCTTCGCCTCGAGCCCGTTGTGGCCGGGGCCAACGAGATCGCCGGCCACACCGTACGCGTGCGCCCTCAGCATCACTCGGACGTGAGCGTCGCCTACCGCGTGGACGACGCCTTCGTGCTCGCCACAGACACGAGGATCGATCCCCAGACGGCGGAGTTCGCCGCGGGTGTCGGCCTGCTGCTGCACGAGGCCTGGTACAACGCCGCCGACCCGCGCACCGAGGCGACGCCGGCGGAGCTGCGGGCAGGCTACGCTGCCCACAGCGAAGCCGGCGCCGTGGCCACCCTGGCCGCCGACGCGGGAGTCGGCCGGCTTGTGCCGATGCACCTCAACCCGCTGCACGACGAGAGCTACTACGCCGCCCTCGAGGCGGCCGCCCGCGCCGTCTTCCCGCACACGGACGTGCTTCCGGACGGCGCGGTCGTCGACACAAAGGGCACCATCTGAATCCCTTGAGCGAAAGTGCACACAGGCTTCTGGAGGTCCCGACTTGATCCGCTTCCGCAGCAAGAAGTTCCTGGTCGCCGCCCTGGTGCTTGCGGCGCTCGTTGTTTTCCTGCTGCCCGCTTTCGTGGCGTTCCGCTACACCGCCCCGAGCCAGCGCGGCGATTTCATCCGGCACCCCTGGCGCGGCTGGAACTTCGCCTACGCGGCCCTCGCCGTGCCCGGCGACGCCGAGCTGAAGACCTCGGGCATGGCCCTGCGCAAGGCCGATTGGGTCTTCAAGGGCACCACCATCGACCCCCGCGAGGTCCAGCTGTTGTTCGTGCCCGCGGGCAGTCCCTACCGCTTCACGCACAGAATCGACGGACATGTGGTCACCAGCTCGGTCACCCCAAGCTACCGCTTCATCTGGCAGGTCCAGGGCGTGATCGACACGATCTCGAACCGCACCGACACCATTGTGGCGCTGCTCGACTACGACACCGGGCGCGTCCTCTACGATGTGCGCGACGACCTTCCGCCCTCTCAGCTCGCCCCAGAACCCACCTCTTCACCGCTGCCCGAGCCTTCGCCTTCGGGCACCCCGTGAGGATGACGCAGCCGTGGGCCTAATCGCCGTCGCGTTCTACCAGACCTCGTGGTTCAAGGCCGTCGTCTACGTCCTCATCGCAATCATCGCGGCGCGCGTGGTCGACTTCTTCCTCGCGCGCCGCGATGCGGCGATGAACAAGCTGCTCGGCAAGACGCCGGGCCGGGCCGACCAAACCCGCTACGTGATGATTCGCCGCCTCGTCCAGGCGGCGGTCCTCATCGTCGGCATCGCCATGGCGCTCTTCCAGTTTCCCTTCTTTCACACCCTTAGCGGCGCCGTCTTCGCCTCCGCAGCTATCATCTCGGGCGTCGTCGGCATCGCCGCGCGGGCGCCACTGGCCAACCTGGTGAGCGGTGTCATGATCGCCTTCTCGCAACCAGTGCGTCTGGGCGACTACATCAGCGTCGACGACGTCTTCGGCACCGTCGAAGAGATCCGCTTCACGTACACGTACATCCGCACGCCCGACAATCGCCGGGTCGTCATCCCCAACGAGGCTTTCGCCAGTCAGGTCGTGCACAACTACTCGATGGGCTCGCCGGGCAGCATGGTCTCTGTGGACTTCGTGATACCCCTCGGGACCGACATCGAAGTGGTGCGCCATGCTGTGCTGGAGATCGCCGACGAGCTGGCTCCGGCGCCCGAGGGCAAGAGCGACAGCGTGACCGTGGAGGTGCTGGGCGCCGCCGACGTCAGCCTCAGGCTGCACGCCTGGGCTCACGACCCTCACGAGCGGCGCGACGTCGCCAGCGACTTGCGCGCCGCCATCCTGCGCCGGCTCCGCGACGACGGCGTGCTCGGCGCCGCGCAGGAGGCGAGCAGCGCTGCCGACTGACGTCGAGCAGGCGGCTGCCGGCCCGGCGGCGACACGCCCGCTGGCGCGGGCCGTGGCCGCTGCCGCCGGCAGCCGCCTGCTCATCTTCGCCGCCGCCTTTGTCTCCGCCACCCTCATCGGCATCCAGGCCCTGCCCATCGGCTGGCGCTTCCCGGCGCGTGCCGAAGTCTTCCACGGGGTGCTCGGCCATCTGCTGAACCCCTGGGCCCACTGGGACGGAGTCTGGTACATCAAGATCGCCACCGGCGGCTACGCCGACGGCGATGGCAGCACCGCGTTCTTCCCGCTGTTTCCCATGCTGCTGCGCTACGTCGGCTTGATCTTCAGAGGCAATCTCGTGACCACCGGCATCGTCATCTCGCTGGTCTGCTACGCCGGCTGTGTGTGGCTTCTCTACCGTCTGGTGCGCTCCGATTTCGACGACGGCCTGGCGTCACGGGCAGTCATCTACCTCGCCATCGGACCGCTGTCCTTCTTCCTGCAGGCGGTGTACACGGAATCGCTCTTCCTCGTCCTGACCCTCGCCTGCTTCGTCTTCGCCCGCGAAGGCCATTGGCGCCTCGCCGGCATCATGGGACTGCTGGCCACGCTGACCCGCAGCACGGGAGCGCTGCTGCTCGTACCCATGGCCTACTACTACTACGAGCGGCGCGGCTGGAAGCTGCGCCGCACCGACTCTCACATCGCCAACCTCCTCATGGTGGCGGAGGGCATCCTGGTGTGGATGACGTACCTGAGCCTCGCCTTCGGCAAACCTCTTCTCTTCTCGACGGCCCAGGCGCAGTGGGAGCGTGGCTTCGCCTTCCCGAACTACACGGTCGCGCGAGCCGTCATCACGCTGTTCTGGGGTCTGAGGAAGCTGGTCTCCGCTGAGTTCTACCGGGTGTTCTGGGAGGTCCCCCGGCCGGGTTCCGAGTACAGCACGGCCGGCACGAACATCATCAACATGATCTTCCTGGTGGGCGCCGGGCTGCTTCTCTGGTACGGCGCCCGGCGGTTGCCACGCGCCTACTCCTGGTACGCCCTGGCGGCGCTCGCCTACCCGCTCTTCTTCCCTTCGAAGTACGTCCCGCTGATGTCGTACCCGCGCTTCACGCTTACCGCGTTCCCGCTGTACGTGGCGCTCGCGCTGTACACGCGCGACAAGCCGCGGGCGCACAGGGTGGTTGTGGTGGTCGGGCTGGTGTTGCTGGTGGCGCTCACCGCCAAGTTCGCGGCGTTCAGCTGGGTGGCCTGAGCGCCGCCGACGGCTAGGGCGTTGGGGAGACCCGGGGCGTGGGCGCTGCCTGGGGGGCGCCGCTGCCCTGCGGAGCCCCGGGATTCGGCGCGACCCGCTTGAAGACGTACACGCCGTCCTTGGCGTAGACCGAGACGAAGCGGTTGTCGAGCACCAACTTGCCGAGCGCAAGCTGGTGCATCTTCTCGTCTTCCTTGTCGTAGAAGAAGGGGTGCTTCTCGTCCACCAGCACCCAGTCGGCGCCGGCGAAGTACGGGAACACGAAGGCGACTCTACGCGCCGCAAGCTGCGCGCCGGCGTTGTTGTTGGCCGAGACCTTAGCGCCGTCGGGGATCATCTTCACGGCTTCGTCGAGCGCGGCGTCGTGAGCTGTCCGCGCGTAGTCCTTGCCGTTGTAGGCGGCGCCGGGCAGCGAGAAGGGGAGCGGCCCCATGAAGAAATTGCCGGCGAGCGCCGCAAGCAGCACGAGCAGGGCCAACGTCTCGCGGCGCACGCGCTGCCCGGTCATGGCCTTCTCGGCGCGCCGGAAGCCGCCGCCCAGCCAGCGCCAGAGGCGCATGACGCCGAGCACCGCGGCGGCGAAGAGGAACGGGATCTCGAGCGCTGTGTAGTGGAACTCGATGCGACGCTGGAACGTGATCGCCGAGAGGGCGTTGAGGAGCAGCTCCGGAGCCGCGATGAGAACGGTGAGCGGGCTGAGCAGAGACGCAAAGCCGAGGGGCCACAGGAGCTTGAGCCAGTAATCGAGGTTGCCGAGCGCGGCAAGGTCGGCCACGGTCCGGCCCGGATGAGTGACCGCCGTCTTCACCACCACGCCGGCGCCCTGCCCGTAATCGCCGTAGCGGGCGATGAAAGCACTCTGGTCGCCGTTGTAGTGCGGGATGATCACCCACACCGCGACGGCGAAGTAGGCGGCGGCGGCGGCCGTCAGGATGAGCGGCCGCCACGACCGCTTGCGGATCGCGAAGTACATACCCATGGTGCCGATCATCAGCGGCACCGTCTCTTTGCAGGCTGCCGCGAGCACGAGGAACGGCAGCGCCCACAACCAGCGGCTCTCCTCGATGTAGAGGAACGCCCACAGCAGGAGCGGCGTCGCCAGGGCGACTGGGTGGAACTCGTTAAGCACGAGGAAGCCGAGGGCTGGATAGAACAGGTAGGCGCCGGCGAGCAGCGCTCCGGCGCGCGGGTCGCGGGTGACCCGCGTCCCCAGCCGATACGCCGGCCAGGCGCCGGTGGCGATGATGACGGCCTGAAGCACGAGGAGCATGGCGGCGCTCGGCCACACGAGCCAGGGGAGCGCGAAGAGCGCCAGGATGAGGTCCACGTGCGAGCCGAGCCGCGACATCTGCCGCGGTTTGAGCTCGCCGGATGTGATCTCCAAGAAGTGCCCGTGAGCGGTGTTGTAGACCGCCTGGACCATGTTGCCGAGGTCGAAGCGAGCATCCATGTAGGCGCGGTACTTGAGCCACGAGAGCAGCGCGTAGACGGCGGCGAATAGCGCCGCGCCGACGATGACGTAGACGGCGTTGCGGCGGAAGAGCCGGGAACGCTCGGCGCCCTCGAGCTCGGTGGCCGGCGCGAGGGCGAAGAGCCCGGCGGCACGCTTCCCCGCCGCGGCCGGTCCGGCTGCGGCCCGCCTCCGCGCCGCCGTCTCGCGGCGTCCGCTCACGCCGTGCCGTTTCTCCGGCGCAGAAGCGCCTCGCCCGCCACGACCAAGCCCACGAAGGCCAGCTCGATGACGGTCACCCATACGCGCAGCAGCAGCGCCCACGCCAGGGCGACACCGCCGGGGAGCTGCTTCGCGAGGGACGCCGTGAACACCGCCTCGCGCACGCCGATGCCGCTGGGAAAGATGAACGCCGCCATGCCCACCACGTACGCCAGGGCGTTGGCGACGATGACGAGCGGCAACGCGCCCACAGTGAGACCGGTCACGGCCCGCGCCAGGAGCCACGCGCCAGTGCCGGCCACGAACCAGCTCACTACGAAGCAGCCCAGCAGCACGAGCACCGCGCCGAAGCCCAGGGTGACGTCCAGCGGGGGCCGGCGCAGGACCCGCAGCACCCACGCCGACAGTGGGGCGAACATGCGGGGATGCAGAAGCGCCATGAGCACGGGGATGGCGATGAGGCTGAGCGCCGTGACGCCGGGACGGTATTCCCAGAACGGAAAGAGGATCGCCATCGTGACCAGCGCCGAGCACACCCCGAGGGCCTGCTCGTACACCATGGCGGCGGTCACGCGGTCCACCGGCAATCCTTGAGCGTGGCACAGCCATGCGCGGCTCAGATACATGAAGACGTTGCCGGGGATGTAGCGCGCGAGGATCGACTTGACCCAGGTGGCGGCGGCGGCCGGGAACGGGCTGCGCAGGCCGAACCCGCGGAGCAGCAGCCACCAGAAGACGGTCTGCATGAAGTAGAACAGCAGGAATGCCACGGCTGAGAGCGCGAGCCAGCCTGGGCGCAGCGTCCAGTCGTAGCCCTTGACGCTCGTCCAGGAGCGCACCAGATAGGCGACGAGGAAGTACACGATGGCCGCCACCAGGAGGACTTGGGCGACGCGCAGCAGCGGACGGAGCCAGGGACGCGCCGGGCGCCGCGGCGCCTCGAGCGGCACGACCGGCTGCGGCGAGCCGGCCGACGGTGGCTCGATGGCGCCGTTCACGTCGCCTCCAGCGCCGCCAGCAATCCGGCGGCGATGAGCGGCGGCGTCAGCGCCCGCCGGTACAGCGCGAGCGCGGCGGCGCCCAGCCGGCCGCGCTCGTCGACGACGAGCAGGCGCCGCAGGGCGGCCGCCAAGGCGTCGCCGTCGGCGGCCGGCACCAGCAGCGCGTCCTCGCCGTCGTGCAACAGCTCGCGGGCGCCCGGCGTGCCGGCCGTCACCACGGGGCGGCCGCAGGCCAGCGCGTCGTACACCTTGTTCGGGACCACGCGCGCGGCCTTGTCGGAGCCGCCGAACACCCCAAGGCAGACATCGGCCGCCAGCGTGTGGACACGGAGCTCGGGGAGCGACAGGGAGCCGAGCCACTCGATGTTGACGAGACCGCGGCGCGCGATCTCGGCGCGGAGCGTGTCCGACAGCTGCCCCTCGCCGGCAAGCACGAAGCGGAACGGCTCGGCGCGCAGCAGCTCGGCCGCCGCGAGGACGGTCTCGGCGCCGTGGAGCGGGCTCCATTTGCCATACTGAAAGACTGTGACCGGCTCGTCGTGTGCGAGCGGGCGCGCGCTGCCGGTGGCTTGCGCCGCCGGCAGCGCCCCCACAGGCACCACGGCGAGGTTACGGCGAGGGAGCGCGAACTCCGCCTCGTAGTAGGCCGCGTGCGCCCACGTGTCGGCAAGCACGAGGCTGGGGAGGGCGAAGGCCGCGCGATCGACGGCGCCCACAGCGGCTGCTTTCCAGCCAGCAGCTGGCACGAGGCCGCGGTCACCGGCGAACGTGTCCCAGAGCGACACCAGCGGGTCGAAGACGAGCCGTGCGTGGCGGAAAATGGCCATCACGCGGCCGAAGGGCACAAGGAAGTGCCCAGGATAACCGACCACGACCGCGTCGATCTGGAGCTGACGACGGTGCTGCGCGAACAGCCGCGCGTGAGCCTCGGCGACCCCGGCCGCCAGCCGTACCGCGCCGCGAGGGGTCGCCATCTGCGCCGCCGTCAACGCCGGCAGCGACGCGTGGAACTCGAGCACCGAGACGCCCAGCTCTCGCAGCCCGGCGATAAGCACCGCATTGCGCGGATAGGCGGGGTCGTACGTGCCGAAGTAAGCGACGGCGCGGGTCACGGCTTGTCGGCGGCGCCCGGGGCAGCGGGAGCCGGTGCGACCGCCGCGTCTCGTGGAGCAGCGGCGGCGCGAGCGGCGTGTGCCACGGGCGCTCCCGCGCCCGCGCCGCCGGCCCCCACCACGAGTGCCACCTGAGCGTCGTCGGGCCCGGCGCGAGCTCGGGAGTTGGCGATGAGCTCGCCGATGAGGCCCAGCGACAGCAGCTGCACGCCGACGATGATGACCAGCGCGCCCAGCAGCAGGAGCGGGCGCTGCCCGATGGCGTTGTCGAAGACGACCTTGTCGACGGTGAGGTACAGCTCGATGAGCACGCCGATGAGGATCAGCAGGCTGCCGATGCCCCCGAAGAGATGCTGCGGGCGGTGCTGGTAGCGACCGAGGAAGAGCACCGTGAGAAGATCGAGATAGCCGCGCAGATAGCGCTGCCAGCCGTACTTGGACTTGCCGGCCGTGCGCCGCCGGTGACTGACCGGCATCTCGGTGACGCGAAAGCCGGCCTGCGCGGCCACGACGGGGATGTAACGGTGCTGCTCGCCGTAGATGAAGATGGTCTCGACCACGTCGCGGCGGTAGGCCTTGAGGCCGCAGTTGAAGTCGTGCAAGGGGATCCCCGAGGTACGCCGTACCGTCCAGTTGAAGAAGCGCGAGGGGACGGTCTTGTTGAGGGGGTCCTGGCGGCTCTGCTTCCAACCCGAGACCAGGTCGTAGCCTTCCTCCAGGAGAGCGATGAGTCCGGGGATCTCGGCGGGGTCGTCCTGGCGATCGCCGTCGAGTGTGACCACATAGTCCCCGCGCACCGTCTCGAAGCCGTGCGCAAGCGCCGCCGCCTTGCCGAAGTTGCGCCGCAGTTTGACGACGCGCACGTCGTGGCGACCTGCGGCGACCCGCTCCATCGCCGCGAACGAGCCGTCCGTGGAGCCATCGTCGACGAAGACGATCTCAAAGGCCAGTCCGGCGGCTCCAAGGGCTGCGTCGATCTCCGCGACGAGCGGCTCGATGCTGTCGGCCTCGTTGAAGACCGGGATGACGAGTGAGGTCAGGGAAGTCATATCGGCTCTCTAGGATACAACGTCCCATCGTCTGGCATTTCACCTTCTCGCCGGACTCACTCGTCCAGGCTCGCGTCCTCTTTGATCACTCGTACGGTACTGCCGTCGGCGCTCAGCGGCCGGAGGTGAACGTCCTCGTCGGCCGCGAGACGCTCGCTCGCGAACGCGTCGCGGGCGCGTCTGCCGATGACATGCACGTCGTCGCTCATGCTGCTGTTGAGCAGAGCCGCAAGGTGCGGATTGTTGACGTTGAGCTTCATGCCGAAGAACTCGACATTGCCGGGCCCGCCGCTTGTCTCATCGACTGCCATCATTTGCACCACACCTTCGCCATCGGCATCCCAGACTCCTCGAGTTAGCCGCGTAGACGCCTGTACCTGCCGCGCGACGCCGAACGGAGGTCGCACGGCCCGCGTCCCTTTGGCAGCCGCGACACGTCGTTTCGCATCCGTCCCCACGGTAGCCGCCGCAACGGGGGCTTGGTACGATGGAGCACGGCCTCCCGCACCGGCGCGGGCGAGTTGGAGGATGAGGATGGGCAGGAAGATCTGGCTTGCGCTCGCGCTCGCCGCTATCGTGGCAGTGTGTTCCGCCGCCGGCGCCGTGGCGGCGAAGCACAAGGCGACGTCGGATCCGCGTCCGAAGACGGTCACGAAGGGCCTCGACTACTTCCACGCTCGCCAGAAGACCGACGGCGGGTTCGGCACCATGCAAGCCACGGCGTGGGTCATCGTGGGGGCCGTGGCCAGCGGCGAGCGCGTCGGCTCCTCCATGTGGACGCTTGGCGGCGAGGACCCGTTCGACTTCCTGCAGGCTCACAGCCACGAAGCGGCCGCCACCGGCCCTGACGTCGACAACGCGCCTGTCTACTACGCACGGGCGATCATGTCCTACATCGCGGCCGGCCACGCAGAACGCGTGTTCGTCGCCGGGACGCCGCGCATCGATCTTCTGGCCAAGCTGTACAGCTACCAGGACCTGGTCGGCGGCCCGGACAACACGAAGGGCAGCTTCTCGCCGGCCACCTCGAGCGGCACGTTCCAGGCCGTTCATACCAGCGTTTGGGCGATCCTCGCCATGCAGGCTCTCGGCGAGAACGGGACGGAACGATTCAAGCTCGCCGAGACCTGGCTCGCCACCCAGCAACGTGACGGCGGCGGCTTCCCGGCGCAGGCTGGCGATCCGTCCAACTGCGAGGACACTGCGGTCGCGATCCAGGCGCTCGAGCTCTCTGCACCCGGCACTCTCGATCCGGCAATCATCCCCGCAGCCCGTCAGTACCTGAGGAACAACCAGCGCGCCGACGGCGGCTTCCCATACCGGCCGGGGAACGGTGCCGACGCCTGGGCCACGTCGGCCGCCGTCCAGGCCATCCTCGCCATGAAGGAGAAGCCCGACAGCGCCGACTGGACGACGGCCGCTGGGAACACGCCCAAGGACGCGCTCGGCGCCCTCCAGCTGCAGAGCGGCGCCTACGATAAGAAGCAAGGCGGCGACACGGGGCCGCTCTCGACCACCAGTTGGGCTCTGGTCGCGCTGCGCGACAAACCGTTCACGACGTTCCCCAAGACGCGGCCTGACGCTCTCAAGGCCTTCGTGTTCCGTCCGCAGACGAAGTCCGTCTCGCCGAAGAACGGCACCAAGTACACGAACACCCACTCGGTGCTCATCCGCGCCACCTACACCGACGGCGCCAAGGGGACCGGCGTGAACCCCAAGGCTTGCCGCGTGTACGTCGACAACATCAACAGGACGAAGCCAGCCGACATCGGGCGCTACAGCTTGCACCTGCAGCTCAAGAACGTCCCCAACGGCCAGCACACCTACCTGCTCGAGATCGTCGACCACGCCGGCAACGTCTCGAAGGTGACACGTCGGTTCACGGTAGCCACTCCGACCCCGGCGCCCACGTCGGCGCCAGCCTACGTGCCGAACCCGAACCCCACCTTCAGACCGCCCGCCGCGATCTACCCCACACCCAAGCCGACGACGCCGACGCCGCTCACCACGTTGACCCCCACCGCCTATCCGTCGGCCAGCACCCCAACACCGTATCAAAGTGGCGCCTACCCGGTGACCGGCGCGCCGATCGCGTCACCGAGCCCGTCCGGCAGCCCGGGCGCCGCGAGCGGCGGCGACACGGGTAGTGCTGCGGGCTTCCTCGGTGGTACTCTGCTCGCCATGCTGCCCATCGGCGCCGCGATCTCGTACCTCGCCCTTCGCCGCCGCAAGCAGGCGCTCAGTGCTGCCGGCGAGGGCAAGGTGCTGAGCGGCGGTGGCAGCGCCTGGGAGCGCCTCAAGGGCGCCCTCGGCAAGTCCAAGGACCTCGTGAAACCGGCCGGGAGGTAAGCAGGGCGTGAACGGGCTTCAGCAGGTGATCTACAATGCCTCGCGCGTGCTTCTCTGGCCCGTGCTCATAGCGGCGCTCGCCTGCCTTGTATGGGTGCTCATCGAGTTCGGTTTCTTCCTCTACGAGATCTACCTGCGCTTCCGGTACCGGGACCTCGACGCACTCGAAGCGCGAACCCTGCGTGCGCGCAAAGCGTTCCAGGACGGCAAGCCGCGTACCGCCTACCGCTATCTCCAGGAGAACAACTACTCCATCGTCGTCGCGCGCTTCCTTTTCGACCTCATCCGCAACTACCAGACCGAGCGCCTGGCGGCCAAACCTCTCAAGCTGCTGCAGGAGTACGAGTTCTACACGGTCAAGCGGCTGGAGCGTACGCGCATCCTCGTGCGCTTGGGCCCGATGCTCGGCCTCATGGGCACCCTTATCCCGCTGTCGCCGGCGCTCATCGGTCTGGCGAGCGGCAACACCACCCAGCTCGCCGTGAACCTCACCACGGCGTTCTCAGTGACCGTCATCGGTCTGCTCATCGGCGGCATCGCCTTCGTCATCAGCATCGTCCGCGACCGTATGTACTCGCAGGACATCTCCGATATGGAGTACCTGCTCGAGCTGCTCGAAGGCGGAGACGAGCGCCTGCACTCCGGCCGGCGACGCAACAAGAAGGGTATCTGGGACGCCGACCCCGTCGTCGAGTACGAGGCCGCCGCCGACGTCGAGAACACGGTGGCCATCCCCGTGCTGCCCGAGACCCCGAGAGAGCCGCTCATCCCATTCGCCTCCGGCGACGGCGGCGAGGCCGGCGTCGTCAGTTGGCCGGCCGTGACGCCAGCGCCGGCCGCCGGCGAAGCGCCGCCGCTCACGTTCGACGATCCCGCCATGGACTGGCAGCGCGACGAGGACCCGTTCGCCGATCTCGGACCCGTGGATCCCACGCCGCCGGCGGGGGGCGCGTCCAAGCCTGGCACCGGCGCACCGCCCGCACGTCGCTGAGGTCGCCATGCCGGCGTCCGACGACCATCCCGCCATCAAGAACCTCGGGACCGTGTACGAGCCCCGCGGCGAGGGTCTGCGCTATATGCGTCGCCGCCGCGTCGGTACAGCCGACCGCAACGGCGACCCCCTCGACGGCATCGTCAATCTGTTCGACGTGGCCATCGTCCTGGCCGTCGGATTCTTGGTCGCGGCACTCTCCGCCGCCGGCGTGAGCGGCCTGCTGACCAAGCAGAACATGACCATCGTCACTAATCCCGGCACGCCGCAGATGCAGGTCATCGTGAAAGAAGGCGACCAGATCGTGAAGCTCGACATGGCGAACGGCGCCCAAGTCCAGGGACTCGGCACACTCATCGGGTCCTTCTACAAACTGGCCGATGGCACCGTGGTCTACGTGCCGGCCGGCTCTCTGGCGCCGGCCGGCTCGACGCCGGTTCCGGGCGCCTCTCCCGTTCCCGGCGCGACGACGACTCCTGCGCCGACCACAACGGACTATCCCACCACGAACCCGTATGCGTCGCCGACGCCGCTGCCCACCGCGCCTCCGACCGCCAAGCCGACGCCGGGCGTGACGCTCACGCCCGCTCCCTGACACCGCTCACAGGGACCGGCCGGGTCCCCCCGCCGAACGGGGAGCACGGAGAAGGCGCTGCGTGCCTCATTCTCCGAGCGACCGCAACAGGCCGACCAGCCGCTCTAGATCGTCCCTAGTCCTGAAGGCGATCTGGATGGTGCCGCCGCGCTTGCCGCTGCGGATGCGCACCGGCGTCTCCAGCAAGCCGTAGAGCTCGTCGACCAGGTCGGTGAAATCGGCGGCGGCGGGCGGGCGGGCCGCAGGCGCGGCCGCTCCCGGCGCTTCCTTGTTCAGCTTCTTGGCCAGCGCTTCGGTCTGTCGCACCGAGAAGCCCTGGGAGGCGACGAGGCGCGCCATCTTGCGGCGCTGCCCATGGTCGGGCAGCGCCAGCAGGGCGCGCCCGTGCCCCTCGCTGAGCTCGCCATTCTCGATCATGACCCGGACCTCGTCGGGCAGCTCGAGCAGCCGCAGGAGATTGGTGACTGCGACTCGGCTCCGGCCGACCAGCTCGGCAACGCGCTCGTGAGTGAGCCCGAACTCGTCCACGAGCGACGCGTAGGCCTGCGCCTCCTCGATGCAGTTGAGGTCCTCGCGGGCGACGTTCTCGGCCAGGGCGATCTCGAGGGATGCGATCTCGTCTGCGGGGCGCACCAGCGCCGGGATGTACTCGAGGCCGGCCAGGCGGGCCGCGCGAAGCCGACGTTCGCCAGCGATGAGCTCGTAGCGGCGTCCGGCAGAGGGCGCGTCGGGCTCCGCGGCGGGCGCTGCCGGCGCAACCGGCTGCAAGGGCCGCACCACCACCGGCTGCACGACACCGAGCGCCCTGATGGACGCCGCCAGCTCCTCGAGCTCGTCGGCGGCGAAGGTGTGCCGCGGCTGGCGCCGGTTGACGGCGATCTCGGAGAGCGGGAGCTCGCGCAGGCGGCCCTCGCCGCCGGCGCCGCCCGCCCGGCCGAGGGCCGATCTTCCCTCGCCGATCAGCGCGCCCAGACCCTTGCCCAGCGCTTTCTTCTCACTCACGAGACACGACCTCCTTGGCGAGATCGAAGTAGGCGTCACTGCCGGCGCAGTTCGCATCATAGCGTGAGATCGGAAGTCCGTGGCTGGGCGCCTCGCTGAGACGCACGTTGCGTGGGACGACCGTATCGAAGACCTCGGCGCCAAGATGTTCGCGGACCTCGCCGGCGACCTCACGCCCCAAGCGCGTGCGGCCGTCGTACATCGTGACGAGCACGCCGAGGATGGCGAGCTCCGGGTTCAGATGCCCCTGCACGAGCCCCACCGTCTGGAGCAGCTGCGCCAGACCCTCGAGAGCGTAGTACTCGGCCTGCACGGGGATCAGGACCTCTCGCGCCGCCACCAGCGAGTTGATGGTGAGCACCCCCAGCGACGGCGGGCAGTCGATGAACACGAAGTCGAATTGGCTCACATGGCCCGTGAGCGCGTAGTCGAGCACGTACTCGTTGCCGTCGGCGTTGGCGAGCTCCACGACAGCGCCCGCGAGGTCGGGGCAGGATGGCAGGAGCCAGAGATGATCGAGAGCGGTGCGCACCGTCGCCTCGGCGACGCCCGCCGCTCCACCGAGCACCCCGTAGCTACTGAGACGCGGGTCGTCGGCATGTCCGGATAGGCCGGCCGAAGCGTTGGCCTGCGGGTCCATGTCGACGAGGAGCACGTCGAAGCCAGCCTCAGCCAGGCATGCGGCGAGGTTGACGGCGGTGGTGGTCTTGCCGACCCCGCCCTTCTGGTTGGTCACGGCGATGACGCGGGTCACCAGGCTCCTTTCGCGGGGCACCGATAGTAGCAGATGGGGCGGCGGCGGCTCAGCGGGCCAGCGAGTGCCTGACGGCCTGGCCCTCCCGCCGCGGCAGACGCTTCGGAGTGGACGCGACCTTCTCGTAGACAGCGCACACCGCGTCGTCAAGAGACGAGCGGGAGAGGGTCACGACAGGCCCAACGGCGAGGCCGCAGAGTGCCGCTACGGCCGCGCCGCGGGACCCCTCATCCCGCACCGCCCGCCCGGTCTTGCTGGCCAGCAGGACGCCGCCGCGCGCGAGCAGAGGGGCCGCCAGCTCGATCAACGCCGGCAAAGGTGCCACGGCTCTGGCCAGAACGACCCCGTATGCTTCGCGGCCCGGCTGTCCGGCGGCGGCGTGCTGTTCACTGCGCTCGCAGACCACGGCGGCGCGTTCTCCTAGCCCAGCCGCCTCGACTGCCGCGTCAAGGAAAGCGCACTTCTTGCCCGTCGATTCGAGCAACGTCACCTCGACGGCAGGCAGCGCCGCGGCCAAGGGGATGCCGGGCACGCCGGCGCCGGCGCCCAGGTCGACCCAGCCGGCGCCCGCGCGCTCCTGCAGTTGCGGCACGTCGAGCAGCGCGAGCGCGTCGCCGAAGAGCGCGCTCACGATCTCCTCGCGAGTACGCAGCGCCGTGACGTTACCGCGCTGCCAGGCCAACATCAGGTCCGCGTACCGCGACAAGGCCGCCGCCTGCGCCTCGTCGAGGCCGAACGTCGCGGCCAGGTCGGCGATCGTCGCGTACACACCCCCGCGATCGGCGCCCTCCATCATTCGTTGGTGGCGGCTTGGCGCAGCGCGGCGGCGAACCCCTCGACGTCCTCGAGCGTGGTCTGCCACGAGCACATCCAGCGCACCACGCCCGCCTGCTCATCCCAGGTGTAGAAACGATAGTCATCTAGCAGGCGCTGCGTGACCTTCGCGGGAAGAGCGACGAACACGGCATTCGCCTGCACCGGATAGGCGACGCGCACGCCGGAGACGCCAGCCGCCGCCGCGGCCAGCCGCTGGGCCATCGCATTGGCGTGGCCTGCGGTCTCGCGCCACAAGTCGCCCTCAAGAAGCCGCAGCAGCTGCGCCGAGACGAAGCGCATTTTGGAGGCCAGCTGCATCCCCTGCTTACGCACGAAGAGGTAGCGCTCGGCGAGGTCGCGGCGAAAGAAGACGACCGCCTCGCCGCCGAGCAGTCCGTTCTTCGTGCCGCCGAAGGTCAGCACGTCCACACCGCAGTCGGCCGTGATCTCCCGGAGGCCGGTCCCCAGGCCGACAGCGGCATTGACGAGGCGGGCGCCGTCGACGTGCAGGAGCAGGCCGGCGGCGTGCGCGGCCTCCGCGAGCGCGGTCGTCTCCGCTGCCGTGTAGACCGTGCCGAGCTCGGTCGGCTGCGTGATCGAGACCACCCGCGCCTGCACGTGGTGCTGGTCGCCGATGCCGACGAGAGCGCCGTGCACGAGATCCGGTGTCAGCTTGCCGTCAGCGGCCGGCAGATCGACGAGCTTGCAGCCGGAGAAGCGCTCCGGCGCCCCGCACTCGTCTGCGTTGATGTGCGCGGTATCGGCGCAGATCACGGCCTCGAAGGGCCGCATCACTGTGGCCAGCGCCGTGACATTTCCGCCGGTCCCGTTGAAGACCGGGAAGACGTCGACATCGCCGAAGACCTCGCGCATGCGCTCGTGCAACGCCAGCGTCCAGTCGTCGTCGCCATAAGCAGGCGCGAAACCGTCGTTGGCCGCGGCTATCGCCGCGAGAACCGCGGGGTGCACGCCCGCGTAGTTGTCGCTCGCGAAGAGCACAAGGCGGCGTTCGCGAGCCGCCCCATCAGACATGCGCCGGGCCCCGCGCCGCCTCGGCCATGTCCGTCAGCTTCTTCTGCAACGTCAGGTAGAAGGTGCTGAGCGGAAACTCGTCGGCGAGCACGCGGTCGATCCAGGCGCTCGGCTCGGCCTCGTCCGAGACCACGCGCGCCTCACGTGACCACGCTGAGGCAACGTTGGGCGTGACGTACTCGGCCACAAGGTCATGTGCCGCCGTCCAGTAAGAGACCTTGCTCATGTCGATGCCGCCGCGATACAGCGCCTCAACGCGCTCGCGCAGCGCCGCCACATCCCCCTCGATCCTCTCCCAGTCGATGGTGAGACGGTTGTCTGACCACCGCAGCACGCCCCGCTGGTGAAGGAAGGCGAAGAGCAGCTGGCCCCCGAGCCCGTCGTAGTTGCGCACGCGATTGCCGGTAATGGGAAAGCGCAAGATGCGGTCGAAGAGGATCGCGTACTGCACGTAGCGCGCGAAGGGGAAACCCCGGCGCGCGAGCTCGCCGGCGCTGCCGTAAGTCGCGAGGTCCACGCGCAGCTCCTCGAGCGAGTACATCCAGTAAGGCAGCCGCTGGCGAATCATGAAGGGGTCGAACGGCAGTTCGCCGTGGCTGTGCCAGCGGTCGTGGATGAGGTCCCACATGATGTACGTCTCGAGCGCCAGGTCGGCGGAGCTGACGAGCGCCCTTGCGTCGGGAGGAAGGTCGATGCGCAGGGCTTCCGCTCCCGCCGCCGTCGCCCGCCGGAAGCGCGACGACTCGCGGTCGCAGAAGATCCCGCCGAAGTTGTTGGTAGGTCGGGCCGCCAAGCTGACCGTCTCGGGGAAAAGGACCGCGCACTCGCTGTCGTACCCCTCCGTATAGTCCACCAGCTGGACCGGCACGAACTTGCCATTGTCGAACTCCTCGCGCTCTAGCTGGGCGACGAACTCGGGCCACGGCGTGCGCACGATGAGCGCTTCGAAGCGCGTGTCCGCAGACCCGTTGGGGGTGTACATCGGGAAGAGGACGAGGTGCTCGACGCCGTCGCGGCGGTGCTGCTCGGGGCGAAACAGCGCCAGCGATGCGGTGAAGTCGGGCTTGGCGCAGCCGCCGTCGACCCACGATCTGAGGTCGACGGGTACCTGCGCCAGGTACTCCTTCTGGTGGGGAAACCGCGGGGTCAGAGCGTCGAGGCTCTCGATCATCGCCTCGGCGTGGGCGCGTACGTCGGCGAGGTCGTGACGCTGTGGGTCGACTTCGCCGTTGGACTCCTGCAGCCGACGCAGTGCGTTCGTCTCGCCGCGCAGCCGCTGCCAGGCCGGGTCCTGCGCCGCCTGTGACACGATCGGCGTCTGGTCGGCACGAAAGGCGGCCAAGGCGACCCAATAGACGAGGTTGAGCCACAGCTGCCGATGATCGCGACGGCCCAGGAAGTCGTCGCCGAACAGATCCGAATCGGCCGCGACGACGACCCGGCCGTCGCCGTGGGCGACGGCCGCGAGCAGGGCGGCCTGAGGGGGCTGTGCGGTGGCGCTCGTGCGCAGCAACGCCGCGCCGGATCCGCTGGCGACGAGTGTACCGGCCCGGTAAAAGCGCACCTCGTCAACGAGGTACAGCGCGGCCGCCGCGCCGGCAGCAGGTGCCGCCTCGGCGGTCACCCACGTGGGCACCTCGCCACCGTCGCCGTAGTCGAAGGCGGTCACGTTCTCGATGCCGACGCCGAAGCTCGCCAGCAGGTCGTTGAGGTTGGCGCCGTACTTGTCCTGCTCGGTCTCACCGAGTACCACGAGGCCGCCGCCGGCGGCGACAAACCTCACGACGGCCGCGATCTCCTCATCGGAGAGCACCGGCGAGCCGCCGACGGTGCGCTCCCACTTGGGAGCTGAGGGATGCGCGATGACGAGCACGTCGGTGTGGTCGAGCACGTCGGCGGTCAGTGCGCCGCCGGTATGCGCCGCGACCTCGAAGTCGCGCTCCGCGAGGGTGGCTGCCGCGGCGGCATACGAAGCGGCGGCAGGATGCTCCGGACGCATGATCGCCGCGGTGTCAGGCCGGATCGACCAAGCCTCGCCGTGGGACTCATCGAACACGATGCGGGCTACCTTGCGCTGGCGCAGCGGGGTAAGCACCAATGCCCTCCTCTCGCCGGCCAAGCCGAAGCGGCCGTGGCCCGGCCGAAGAACCATGTGTGGTGTCCTCGTTGTTCCGTGGCCGGCTCCGCAGCTAAACCCCGGTCGTTGTGCGGACGCAGTGCGAGGCGTCGACGCCGGTAGTGTGAGCAGGGCGCGACGCCGTCAGGCGTCGAGCATCTTGGTGAGGACGAGCACCGTACCGCCGCCCGTCGGCTTGCGGAGGTCGAAGTCGTCGACCACGGCACGGATGATGGAGATGCCCATGCCGCCGTCGCTCAGCTTGATCTCGGGCATGCCTTGGCACTCGGGGCAGTCGACGTCGTCCTCGTGAAACCCGCCGCCCTCGTCGCGGATCTCGATAGTCACGCGGTCGCGATGCACTGTGAAGTGGACATGGACCTGGCCCTCGTTGTGATCGTAGGCGTGCCTCACGGAGTTGGAGCAGGCCTCAGTGAGCGCCAGTTTGAGGTCGGCGACGGCGTCTTCAGAATAGCCACGGGAGCGGAGCAGGCCGGAAAGCGCAAGACGGCCGAGCACCACGTACTCGGCCTTTGCCGGGAAATCGAGTTTCACGTAGTCGTTCACGAGGCCAAATCCTATCGGTTCGCGCGTGGGCGCGCTTGGCTGCCTTCACTTGATGATGGTTCGCACGTGCACGTTCTCCCCACACATCGCACAAAGTGTTCCCCGCAGGGCGACATCCTCAATCGCGTAACCGGTACGCCGCACGAGAAGGCGCCTGCAGTTCGGGCAGAATGTGTTCTCTCCCTCGTGACCGGGCACGTTGCCGAGGTACACGAAGGGGAGACCGGCGTCGTGACCGATGCGCACGGCGCGCTCCAAGGTGGGGATCGGCGTGGGCGAGAGATGGGCGTACTCGAGATATGGTGTGAAGCGCGTGACGTGCCAGGGAGTGTCCGGCCCCAATTCCGCAGCGATCCATGCGGCGATACCGCCGAGGGTCTCGTCATCGTCGTTGAAGGTGGGGATGACGTTGGTCACGATCTCCACGTGGCAGCCGTGCACCAGCTTAGCGCGCGCCGCGGCGACGAGCACCGGCGACATATCGCGAATGCGGCACAGCTCCTGGTACTGAGCGTCGCTGAAGCCCTTGACATCGACCCGGTACGCATCGATGTGCGGCGCCAGCACGTCCAGCGCCTCCTCGGTGATGTAGCCGTTGGTGACCATCGCCGTGTACAGGCCGTGCTCGTGCGCGAGTTGGGCGCCGTCCACGATGTACTCGAGCCAAATGGTGGGCTCGTTGTACGTCCACGCCACGCCCTGACAACCGTTGTGGTCGGCCAGGACCGGCAGGTTGCGGATCGGCAGCTCGCGAAGGTCACGGGCCGCTTCGCCGGGGTCGGCGTGGGCGATCTGCCAGTTCTGGCAGTGCCGGCAGGTGAAGTTGCAGCCCACGCTGCCCAGCGAGAGCACCGTCGTGCCCGGGAAGAAGTGATAGAGCGGCTTCTTTTCGATGGGGTCGGCGGCCACGCTGCAGACGCGCCCGTAGGTGATGGCGTAGAGCGTGCCGTCGCGGTTGGCGCGCGCCCTGCACACGCCGCTCTTGCCGGGCGCGATCCTGCAACGACGCGGGCAGACGTGGCACTCGACGGCGTCGTCTTCGAGACGTTCGTAGAGCATTGCCACGTGTTCGGCGAGCGCGGTCACGGCGTGCGCAGGTCGCGGATGCCGCGCTGAACGACCTCGATAAGCCCGTCTTGAAGCACTTTGTTGCCCGCCACGATGCACGCCAGCTGGTACTCGGCGTCGGAGCCCAACACCGGCTTGTCGTCGAGTGACCGGCCGGCGGCGTCGCCTATCGGCACGCCGGCCTCCTTGCACAGAATGTGCACGGCCGCGAGGTCGTAGGGCGCGTTGCAGAGGACGTTGCCGCGCCCCACCCGGCGGAACTCCGCTTCGGCCCACGGATGCGCCTCGATGATCGCCGGGCCGATGTCCACGTACGCGTCCAGCTGGCCGGTGAGGACGCGTGTCACCGAGTAGGTCGCGGACCCGAGGTCGAACGCCGCGCCGCCCACCGACGACACGTCGATGAGCTCCTCGAGGACGCTCGCCAGGATCACGGCCGGCCGGCCGCGGAATCCGAGCGTCCAGAACAGGCTTTCGAGATCGGTACGCTCGGTGGGAAGGAACGGGATGTCGGTGCCGGAGGGCCGCGACATCCAGAAGCCGGCGCCCTTCTCGGCCACGAAGAGGTCGCCGCCCTTGATCTCCTGCACCACGCCGGCGACCACGTCGCCCATCCTCGGCGCCGCCAGGGGCGGCACGGCGGCGATGCTCACGCAGGCCATCTCAAAACCGGCCGCGGCCGGGCGCGTGCCGTCAATGGGATCGACGATGAGGATGAGCTCCGGATCCAAAGCGCCCTGCAGGCCGCCGTCTTCCGAATAGAAGGCCCAGGCGGGAAGATCGTCACGCATGTGCTGGACGAGCAGCTTCTCGGCAAGCTCGTCGATGCCGAAGGTGACGTCTCCGCCGACGGCGATGCCGGCGTGATCGCGAGCGGCATGCTGGCCGAGTGATGGCAGAACGGCCTCTCGGAGGTGTCCGCACAGGTCGACGAGTTTGTGGGTCGTGTCGTTCACAGGGCGCCCATTCTACCCTGCTATACTCGGGCAGCCGACCGTCGACCCTCGCCCGGGCAGTCTCCCGGCCACATACCATGACACAACCTCTCACGCGTACCGACACCATCGCCTACCGCGGCAGCGGGAGCGCCGTCTATTTGAACATCACCAACCGCTGCTCCTGCGCCTGCGCATTCTGCCTGCGGGAGTGGACCGACGGAGTGTACGGCGAGGTGCTCACCCTGACGCACGAACCCGAGCCCGAAGAGGTCACCCGGTCGGTCGAGCTCGAGTTCCTCGAAGGCCCGGCCGACGAAGTCGTGTTCTGCGGGTTCGGCGAGCCGACCATGCGCCTCGATGTCGTGCTCGCCGTCACCGAGTGGCTGCGGCTGCGGCGCATCCCTGCCCGGCTCGACACCAACGGGCACGGGCAGCTGCTGAACCCCGCCCTGGACGTGCCGGCGGCCTTGATGGCGGCCGGCCTCAGCACTGTCACAGTGAGCCTTAACGCTGCGGACCCGGAGAGCTACGACCGTATCTGCCGACCGCTGTTCGCCAAGGCGTACAGGGCTGTCATCCAGTTTGCCGAACAGTGTGTGAAGCATGACATCCAGACGACACTGACGGCCGTCGACTGCCCCGGCGCTGACCTCGCCGGGTGCGAGGCCATTGCTACGGCCATGGGCGCCGGTTTCCGCGCCCGCGGTCTGGCTGCGCCGCGCGGTCGCGACGATGCCGAGAAGGGGAAGGCGTGATGGCAGATAGTGGGGCCCGCATCCTGGTGGTCGACGACGAGGAGGCCATCCTCAAGCTGCTGCGCTTTCCGCTCGAGAAAGAGGGCTACCAGGTCGCCACCGCCCGCGACGGCGAAGAGGCTCTCGAGACCTTCGCCCGCGAGACCTTCGACCTGGTCATCCTCGACCTCATGCTGCCGCACGTCGACGGCATGGAGGTCTGCCGGCGCATCCGCGCTCAGAGCATCGTCCCCATCATCATGCTCACCGCCAAGTCGGACGAGTTCGACAAGGTGCTGGGCCTCGAGATCGGCGCCGACGACTACATCACCAAAGACAAGTTCAGCCTGCGCGAGTTCCGCAGCCGGGTGCGCGCCCAGCTGCGCCGCGCCGACATGAGCCGCAGCGCCGAGGCCGCCAAGAAGGAGGTCGTCAAGGTCGACGAGCTCGAAGTGGACCTGCTCAAGCGCAACGTCATCCTGCGAGGCGCCAAGATCGACCTCACCTACATCGAGTTCGAGATCCTGAAGACGCTGATCTCCCATCCGGGCCGCGTCTACAGCCGCCAGCTACTGCTGCAACTGGTCTGGGGCGACTCGGACTACCGCGACGCACGCACGGTGGACGTGCACATCCGTCACCTTCGCGAGAAGCTCGAGAGCGACCCCAAGGACCCCGAGTTCATCTTCACGGTCCGCAACATCGGCTACAAGTTCCGCGAGTTCTAGGAGGCGCGGGCGCGCCGGACGCGCCCGACCCGCATGTTCCGTTCTGTCAAGAACTGGCTGACGATCCTCATCCTCGCGCTCGTGGCGCTGGCCATGATCGTGGCCTGGGCTTACGTGGTGCCGCCGCTCACCAACCGCCTTGACCAGCAGAAGCTGGCCGACCAGAAGGCTACGACGCAGCTCATCATCACTACCGTCCAGTTCTACCTTAGGTTCGACCCTGTTACGGCGCGCCTCTATGTCTACGCCAACGACAGCAGCGGCTTTCGAAACGCCCTGGAAGTCTTGAGGAACCGCAGCAACGGACGCGTCATGGTGTTCACGAGACACTTGGCGGTGCATGACGACACCGGCGGGGTCTACCCGGTCGACATCGGCGATTTCCCGATGATCTCGGAGGCGCTCAAGTCGGCCAAGGTCGTGCAGGGTGTGGTGACCACGAGCACCGGCCGCTACGCGGCCACGGCCGTGCCTATCGCCAGCAACAGCACCGTGGCGGGAGTGGTGCTCGTTATCGCGCCGCTCAAAGACGTCGACGCCGCGGTGGCGGCCGTCCAGCGCCAGCTGTTCTTCGCCACGGTCCTCGTGATGGGCATCAGCCTTTTGCTCGGCTATCTAGCCTCGTACTTCATCGCGCGGCGCCTGAAACGCATCGAGCGCAGTGCCGAGGCCATCGCCGGCGGCGACCTCACCGCCACGGTGCCGGCCAGCGTCGAGGACGAGATCGGGCAGCTCGCGGCGACCTTCAACATCATGGCCGTCCGGCTACGCGGCGCCTTCGCCCAGGTCGAGTACGAGCGCGACCGCGTCGAAGTGCTGCTCAACGACCTGAGTGAGGGCGTCATCGGCCTCTCCGAGGAGGGCACGGTCACGATCGCCAACCCGGCGTCCGCCGAGCTGCTGGATGAGCCCGTCCGCGTCGGCGCCGGGCTCGACGAGACCTTCCCGGCCGATGTGGCCGAGGCGTGGCACGAGTCACGCCGCGACGACGAGGCGCAAGCGGTGGTCTTCGTGCACGGTGAGCGTACGCTCGAGGCCACCACGTATCCGGTCGCCGGTGCCGCCGACTTCACGTCCATCGTCGTGCTTCGCGACGTCACCTCGCAGGCGCGTCTCGAGCGCGCCCGCCGCGACCTCATCGCCAACGCCTCCCACGAGTTCAAGACACCGCTCTTCTCGCTGGCCGGCTTCCTCGAGCTTATCGACGAAGGCAACGTGAGCGCCGACGAACGGCGCGAGTTCTTGCAGCTCATGCGCCAGCAGGTCGACCGCCTGCGCAACCTCGCCGTGAGCATGCTCGACCTCTCGACGGTAGAAGCGGGGTCGATCGAGATGGAATCCGAAGATGTTGATCTCGAGACTGTCGCACGCTCCGTCCTCGACGAGTTCCAGGTGCAGGCTCAGGCCAAAGAGCTCACGCTCGCCGTCGACGGCGGCGAGGCCGTGACGGCGTGGTGCGACGAGCAGCGCCTGGCGCAGGTACTGCGCGCGCTCGTCGACAACGCCGTCAAGTTCTCCCCACAGGGCAGCAGCGTGCGCGTGGCAACCCGCGCGGAGTCGTCGTGGGCCACGATCGTCGTGAGCGACGACGGGCCCGGGATCACGGCTGGGGAGCTGCCCCACGTCTTCGAGCGCTTCCACCGCGGCAGCGAGGAGCGCGCCACCACGTCGGGCGCCGGGCTGGGTCTGTCGATCGCCCGTGAACTCACCGAGATGATGGGTGGCAGAATACGCGCCGCCTCGGACAGCGGTGGCGCAAGCTTCTCCGTGCGGCTGCCACGCGCGCCTCGGCGGCGCGCCCAGAGCGCCGATTCATAATCCTTAATCACCTCTGAGGCGTTACTCAATGCGGCCGCGTGAGCAGTTAACACCCAACGGACATCATCGTGGCCAACGGGAGAGCGACGTACGGCTGCGGCCGCGCCCCCTCCGCATGCACCATCTGTGACAACGAAGGGAAAGCAATGATGAAGATGAGAGGGTTTCTCGTGGGACTCGCGGGCGGGGCCGTAGGCGCCGCACTCGTCGTCCTCGTCCTCGTGCTCGTGTTCAACTTCGGGGAGATCAAGGAGCCGGTGGTGCAGAAGGCCGCGGAGACGCCCACGGTGTACGCGCCCACCTCCGGCACGGGCCAGACCCCCGAGCAGATCTACCAAGGACACTCCGCCGGCGTCGTCATGGTCCAGTCGGATTTTGCCAATGCCGGCAGCAACGCCTTCGGCCAGTCGCAGAACGGCCAGGCGCTCGGCACAGGGTTCGTGGTCGACAACAACGGCTACATCCTCACCAACGCGCACGTCGTTCAGGACAATGGCCAGAAGGCGAGCAGCGTGACGATCGTGTTCAACAAGGGCGGCGGCAAGACACAGCAAGTCAAGGGTGAGATCGTCGGGATCGACACCGGCAGCGACGTCGCCGTGATCAAAGTCGACCCCAACGGCGTCGACCTCAAACCGCTGCCGCTGGGCAACTCAGGCCAGGTGCAGGTCGGCGAGCAGGTCGTCGCCATCGGTAACCCGCTGGGCTACGACTTCTCCATCACGTCCGGCATCGTGTCGGCCGTGGGCCGCAGCCTCCAAGCGCCCAACGGGCAGACGATCCCCAACGGCATCCAGACTGACGCCGCGATCAACCCCGGCAACTCAGGCGGCCCCCTGATCGACTCTTCCGGCCACGTGATCGGCATCAATGAGCAGATCGCAAGCGATACAGGCGGCAATCAGGGCCTCGGCTTCGCCGTGCCGATCAACCAGGCCATTCGCTCGCTCAACCAGCTCAAGAAGGGCGGCACGGTGCGGTATGCGTGGCTGGGCGTCGGCCTGCAGACCGTCACGCCTGATGTGGCAAAGGCGGCAAACCTCACGACCCCAAGTGGTGCCCTGGTGGAGAGCGTCTACCCCAAAAGCCCCGCGGCCAAGACGGGCATCAAGGGTGGTAGCCAGACCGTCACCGTGGGCGGCCAGCAGCTCACCGTCGGCGGCGACGTCATCACCGCCGTGGACGGCCAACCCATCGCCAGTGCGGACGAGCTCATCGCTCTCCTTGCGCAGAAGAATCCCGGCGACAAGGTCGCTCTCACGATCGAGCGGGGCAGGAAGACTCAAGACGTCACCGTTACCCTCGCGGCGCGGCCGGCGAACCTGTGAGGAACGCCCACACACTCGCCGACTGAAGGCAGCGGGCGGGCGGCGCATCCGCGCCGCCCGCCCGCTCTTCCATACGCGCATCCCCACTAAACCGGGTAGATGCCCCACCTTTTTTGACAAACGACCATGCGCCGGTGTATACCTGTCATCCAAGGTCGCAGCGGCGCCTTGGGGAGTCGCCGTATCAAGCCGCCGCGACTGGAGGGTCGTTTGCTCAAGCAGCCGCTCGACGCCCGCATGCAGGCGCTGCTGCCTGTCGTCCAGGGTCTGGCCGAGATGTTCGGCCCAGACTGCGAGGTCGTCCTTCACGACGTCGGCCGGCTCCCCCACTCCATCGTCGCCATCGAGAACGGCGCCGTGACGGGGCGCACCGTAGGCGACGTGCCCACCGACCGCATGCTGCGCAACCTTCGCAACCCCGACGAGACGCAGGACGTGCGCCTGTACGTGTCGTCGCATGACGGCAAGATCCTCAAATCGCTCGCCGTGACGCTGCGCGACGAAGACGGCGAGCCGTTCGGCTTACTCGGCCTCAATTTCGACATCTCCGAGATCGTCCAGGCGCAGCGCACGCTCGCCAATGTGACGGCGGTAGGCCGCCTCGGCAGCGACAACGCCCCCGAGGCCGGCGAGATCTTCACCGCCGACATCCGCGAGGTGGTCGCCGGCATGATCACCAAGATCCTCGCCGAGATGGGCAAGACGCCCGCCGCCATGTCGCGCGAGGAGAAGATGGAGGTCGTCAAGCGGCTCGAGGAGCGCGGCGCCTTTCTCGTGAAGCGTTCGGCCGAGCAGGTCGCTGAGGCCCTCGACTTGTCGCGCTACACGATCTTCAGCTACCTGAAGGAGATCCGGCACGGCGACGTGAGCGGCGGACGGCCGCCACGTGCCTCCGATCGGCCGGCGAACTCGATTCGCACAGCCGGCCGTTCGACCGGAGGCAAGAAGTGACCTGCGGCGGCGGCACCAGCGCGACCGTCGCGCATCCCGATGTGGCCACGGTCGAAGCCCTCTACGACATCATCGCCGGCTCCGGCAGCCGCTCGCTGGCCGTTATCGGCCTCGTCAAGAACGCCGGCAAGACCACCGTCGTCAACGCCCTCATGGCGAACTGCCCGAACCTGTTCGGCCTCACCTCTCTCGGCCTCGACGGCGAACGCATAGACCACCTCACGGGGCTGGCGAAGCCGCGCATCGCGCCTCCGCCCGGGACCCTCGTGGCGACCACCCAGGGCTCGCTCGACCGCTCTCGCTACGTAATGGAGGTACTCGAGGAGCTGCCGTTCCACACGCCCCTGGGGCGGGTGATCATCGGCCGCGCCGGCAACGAGGGCCAGGTCGAGGTGAGCGGCCCGACGACACTTGCGGAACTGCATGTGACCATCGAGCGGCTTCAGGCGCACGGCGCCGAGCAGGTACTCGTCGACGGCGCCATCAACCGCATCGGCAGCGCCTCGCCGCGCGTGAGCGACGGCGTCCTGGTCGCCACGGGAGGCATGGTCGGGGATACGCTGGACCTTGTGCTCGAGACCACGGCGGCGACCCTGGACATGCTGCAGCTGTCCGCGGTGTCGGACGAGACGCGCGCGCTGCTGGCGCCATACCTGGCGCGGGGCGCGCGCGCCCTGTCCTTCGACGACCGCGGTGAAGTCACGCCGCTTGAGCTCAGCACAGTCGTCGGGGAGGGAGTCACCGTGGCCCGGGAGGTCGAACGGCTGGGCACGCGCACGCTGTTCGCCGGCGGCGCCCTCACGCAGGAGTTCGTCGACGACTTCACGCGCGTGCTGCCGCCGCGTCGTGAGCTGCGCGTGGTGGTGCGCGACGCCACGATGCTGGTGCTGCCGGCGGCCTCGGTGCAGCGCTTCCGCAAACGTGGCATCGCGCTCGAGGTGCTCACGCCGCTGCGCGTGCTCGCCGTCACCGCCAACCCGTTCCGGGTGCCACAGCCGTATCAGCCCAAGGTCTTCTTCGATGCGGTCGCCGGCGCCGTGGGCGACCGCGTGCCAGTCTTCGACGTCGTCAACGGCTGCGCCTCGCTGCCTGGCCAGACGCGGCAGTCCGACGTGATCTCTCCCTGACGGAAAGAGGGTGTGGCAGTGAACGATGCGCTCCGCCTGAACGACGCCCTGGTCGACCGCGCCCGTGCAGCGGCAGACGCCATCGCCGACGATATCCAGCAGCACATCGAGGAACACACGACCGACACCACCGAGCGCGCCACCTTGCGCCTGCTCGGTATCGCCGGCGTCAACGAAATCGACGTGCCACTGGTCAACGTCGTCGTGGAGCAGGCGCGCGAGCTGCTTCCCGGCGGCATCATGCGGCCCTTCGTCGACCTCATGCTGCAGACCGGCACGAGCGCCCAGCGGGCCGCCGAGGGCGTGGCCGCCGGCGAGCTGACCCTGGAGGAGGTGCGGGGCGAGCGGCGCGCCGCCGCAGAGACGCGCGCCGAGCAGCTCGCTCGTGAGGGCGTCGCGCGCATCGACGCCGTCCGCCGGCGCCGCAACGAGCTCGTGGCCGAAACCGGCGAGGCCGTCAAGCCATACGTCTACGTGATCGTCGCCACCGGCAACATCTACGAGGACGCCGCCCAGGCGAAGGCCGCCGCGCGCGCCGGCGCCGACGTGATCGCCGTGATCCGCACGACGGCGCAGAGCCTCCTCGACTACGTGCCCTACGGCGAGACCACCGAGGGCTTCGGCGGCACCTACGCCACGCAAGAGAACTTCCGCCTCATGCGCGCCGCCCTCGACGAGGTCGGCGCCGAGCTGGGCCGCTACATCCGCCTGTGCAACTACGCCAGCGGCCTCTGCATGCCCGAGATCGCCACCATGGGCGCACTGGAGCGCCTCGACATGATGCTGAACGACTCCATGTACGGCATCATCTTCCGCAACATCAACATGAAGCGCACGTTCGTCGACCAGTACCTCTCGCGGCTGATCAACGCCCGTGCCGGCATCATCATCAACACCGGCGAGGACAACTACCTCACCACCGCCGATGCTTTCGAGCAGGGCTTCACGGTCGTCAGCTCTGACTTCATCAACGAAGCTTTCGCGCTACGCGCCAACCTGGAGCCCTGGCAGATCGGGCTCGGGCACGCCTTCGAGATCAACCCCGCCAAACCCGACCAAGTCGTGTACCAGATCGCCGATGCGCAGTTGGTACGGCAACTCTTCCCCGGCTACCCGCTCAAGTACATGCCGCCCACCAAGTACATGCCCGGCGATATCTTCCACGGCCACATCATCGACGGCATGTTCAATTTCACCGGCATCTTCACCGGCCAGGAGATCATGCTGCTCGGCATGCTCACCGAGGCCCTGCACACGCCACTGCTGCAGGATCGCTACCTGAGCATCAAGAACGCCAAGTACGTGTTCGAGAGCTGCCGCGACCTGGCGAACGAGGTCTCGTTCAAGCCCGGCGGCATGATCGAGAAGCGCGCCAACGACCAGCTGCAGAAGGCCGTCGAGCAGCTCGAGGAGGTGCGCGAGATCGGGCTCTTCGAGGCGCTCTCGCGCGGCATGTTCGCTGACGTCAAGCGCGACCCCAAGGGCGGACGCGGCGGCGAGGGCGTCTTCGAGGTCGCCACCGACTACTTCAACCCGTTCTTCGCGGCGCTGCGCCAGGGCCGCATCAGCGGCGCGCCTGAAGGCCCGCCGCCCGGCGCCCAGACTCTTGACGATGAAGCGGGGGCCAGATGCTAGTACGACCGTACGGCGATACTCGTGATGACGGGATCATCCAGTTCTCCTTCACCCTTCCGATCGCGTACTCGATCAAGGCCGCCGACGTCGGCAAGCAGTACCTCGAGAAACTCGGCTTTCATACCGTGGGCATCGCCGAGTGCAAGGCTATCGATCCCGAGTACACGTTCTACGTGGCCTACGGCCGCACCGACGCCGGCATCGATCCCGACGAGGTCAAGGGCGACTACCTCGAGGTCGAGGAGATGGACTATCACGCCATCAACGCCATCATCAAAGAGAGGCTCGGGCGCAAGCTCAGCGTCGTCGGCGCATCCATCGA
>JADGPQ010000255.1 GCA_017882325.1 Thermoleophilia bacterium | reverse complement strand
AATCTGCTCGACATCTTCAGCGCGCTCACCGGCGACTCGCTCGACGAGATCGTGCGACGCTATGAGGGCAAGGGCTACGCCGACCTCAAGGTCGATCTCGGCGAGGTCGTCGTAAGCGCCCTCGCGCCCATCCAGGGGCGCATCCGCGAGCTCGAGGCCGACACGAGCTACACGCTCAACGTTTTGCACGCCGGCGCCGCGCGCGCCGAAGGCATCGCCGCCCGCACGCTCGCCGAGGTCCGCGAGCGCGTCGGGCTCGTCCCGCGGCCGTAGATTGGTAGACTACCGCGAGCAGCGTTCCACCCCGGAGGCACCATGATCTCCATCGAGACGATGAAGTACCGCACCGAGCAGATGCTCGGCGAAGAGTTCCCACTCGTGTTCTGGCGCGGCAAGGGTCGTATCGTGGGGTCGGACGAGGGTGGCCTGTCGCTGCTCGTTCGCGGCATGAGGGCCGACTACACTTGGGACCGGCTCACCGTCACCTGGAAACGCCTCCTGTCCAATCACACGCTCACCGTCGATGAGCTCGGCGGCGGTCACGACGCCGTCGGCATCGTCAGCATCTTCGCCCAATTGCAGGCCGACGGCCTCGACGTGCTCGACGCCGACGGGCTCCTGGTGCTCAAGGAGCACGCCGACACCCCCGTGCACCAGTACGCTGACATGAACCGCCCCACTTCGTGGGCCCCGTGGCGGCGCAAGATCCACGGCGACTGAGCGCCGCCCTCATGCGAAAGGAGGGCCCGCTATGATCCATGTGGCCCGAGACCAAAGCGTATTCAGCCTCTCAGCGGAGGCTGCTCCTGTCGTGCGGATCCGACCTGGCGACAGCCTGGTGCTCGATACGGCCGACTGTTTCAGCGACCAGATTCAGTCCGCCGAAGACACCCCGGGTGCTGTCGACTGGGGGCACATCAACCCCGCCACCGGTCCCGTCTTCGTCGAAGGCGCCGAGCCTGGCGACGTGCTGTCGGTGCTCATCGAGCGCATCGATGTGGCGCACCGTGGCGTGATGGCGGTCAGCGGGGACTTCGGCGTCCTTCGCGACCGCTTCGAAGGCATGTCGTTCGCGATGATCCCCATCGAAGGTGGCTTCGCGCGAGTGGCGGGTGTCAGTGTACCCGTTCGTCCTATGATTGGCGTGATCGGCGTGGCTCCGGCGGGATCAGCGGTGCCTTGCGGCTCCCCCGGGTCGCACGGCGGCAACATGGACACCCGCTTGATCGGCGAGGGCGCGACGCTGTACCTGCCCGTCTTCGTGACCGGTGCCTTGCTGGCCGCAGGCGACCTGCACGCGGCGATGGGCGACGGAGAGATCTGCGGCACCGGAGTCGAGGTCGCTGGCAGCATCCTGCTGCGAGTCGACATCCGGCGTGACGTGAAGCTCACCAATCCGGTCGTCGAGACCTCCGAGGTGGTGGCTACGATCGCCTCCGCCGAGACGCTGGACGAGGCGGCCGACAGCGCGACACGCGAGATGGCGGACCTCTTGACTCAGCGGCTGGGCTTGTCGGCCGCCGACGCTACCATGTTGATGAGTGCCGCCGGCCAACTGCAGGTGTCGCAGGTCGTGGACCCGCTGAAAACGGCCCGGTACGCGATGTCCAAGGAGATTCTCGCGCGGTTCGGTCGCGAACTGATCTGACACGGCGACTGATCCGGCCGTGCCCGGGCGATCCGGGAGGGGCGCGATGAGTGAAGAATACGGAGCCCAAAGCATGGTCGGTCGCTTACGCCGGGTGGTGATGCGGCGGCCCGGCGAAGAGATGGCCGCCGCGGACTCCGCCGCGTGGCACTACGCAGCTCCCATAGACCTCGACGAGGCGCGCTCGGTCCACGACGCCTTCGCCGACGCCCTGCGCGCCTGGGACGTCGAGGTCCTCTACCACGACGAGCCGCTTCCGGGCCTCGCTGACAGTACCTTCGTGTTCGACCCCGCGCTAGTCACCGACCGTGGCGCTATCCTCCTCAGCATGGGCAAGGAGCGACGCCGCGGCGAGGAGGAACCCCTCGCCCGCACTCTCCAGGCCTGCGGCGTGCCGATCCACGGGCGCCTTGTGGGCGCGGCCCGCTGCGAGGGCGGTGATACCATGTGGCTCGACCACGACACGCTTGCTGTGGGGCGCGGCTTCCGGACGAACGCCGAGGGAGTGAAGCAGCTTCGTGAGCTGCTCGCGTCGCTCGGCGTCACAGTGCTCGACTACGACTTGCCCTACTTCTCCGGGCCCGAGGCCTGTCTGCATCTGCTCAGCTTGATCAGCCCCGTGGACGCGGATCTCGCCGTCGCCTTTCCGCCGCTCATGCCTACCGCGTTGTGGTCGGAGCTTCGGCGGCGCGGCATGCGTCTGCTTGAGGTCCCCGAGGAGGAGTTCCGGAACACGCAGGCGACGAACGTGCTCGCCGTGGCGCCTCGGCGCTGCATCATGCTCGATGGCAGCCCCGTGACGCGGCGGCTGCTCGAAGAGGCCGACTGTGAGGTGGTCACCTTCCCCGGCGAGCCGTTATCGTTCAAGGCCGAGGGCGGCCCGACGTGCCTCACCCGGCCGGTGTGGCGCGACTCCGTGTGAGCGAGGCTGCGGCGTGAGCGGCGCTCGCGGGGCGGCGGGCGCGCTGAGCGCAGCGGAGCAGTGCGCCCTGGACGCGCTCGACTTCGACGCGCTGGTGCAGTCTCTTCAGCGGCTCATCGGCGTCCCCAGCCTGGACGGCGTGGAGAGCGAAGCGCAGCGCGCCGTCGCCGGCTGGCTGACAGACGCTGGTCTGGAGACGGATGTCTGGCCCATCGATCTCGAGGAGCTGGCCCGGCATCCGCTCTTCGGCGCCGAGGTGGAGCGCACCGAGGCTCTCGGCGTAGTGGGTTGGACGGGCTCACCGGCGGGTGGGCGCGGCCGACATGAAGGGCGGCCTCTGCCGCGCCCTATCCGCGGCCAAGGCCATCCGCGACGCCGGGGTGCGGCTGGGCGGGCGCTTGGCCGTCGCCAGCGTCGTGGGCGAAGAGGACGGCGGCACGGGCACCTTAGCGACGCTGCTGCGCGGTCACTCGGCCGACGCGGCGGTAGTGGTAGCGCCGACACAGCTGCGCGTCGTGCCCGCTCAGGCCGGCTCGCTCATGTTCCGCCTCATCGTATTCGGGTCGTCGGCGCACTGCTGCGTGCGTGAGCAAGACGTGAGTGCGGTCGAGAAACTCGTGTTGCTTTTCGCGACCTTGCGCGACCTCGAGGCGGAGCGCTGCGGTGTGGCGCGGGGCTACTCGTCTGTCGCCGGCGATTCTCGTGGTGGTTTGCTCGCGGCCTATCGGCTGCCGTGGCCGATCGAGGTAGGGACGATGCGCGCCGGCGACTAGGCCTCGAGCGTGCCCGACACGCTGGTCGCCGAGGGTCGCCATGGGGTCGCCATCGGTGAGGACCCGGTCGAGGCCAGACGGTCGTTCGAGGAGGCGATCACTCGCGCCGCCTCGGTCGACCCGTGGCTCCGGGAGCACCCGCCGACCGTGGAGTGGTGGGGCGGGCGTTTCGATCCGGCGCTGACCGATCTGGCGGACCCGATCGTGGCCACGGTCGTGGGCGCGCCGACGGCCGTGACGGGTTCGCCGCCGCTGGTTGAAGGAGTGACCTATGGAGCCGACATGCGCCTCTTGGTCAATGTCGGCGGCATCCCGACCGTGCTGTTCGGCCCGGGCGAAGTGCGCGTTGCGC
>JADGPQ010000009.1 GCA_017882325.1 Thermoleophilia bacterium | reverse complement strand
GTGACCTCGCGATACTGCTCCTGCCCCGGCATCCAGGCCTCGCAGTCGAACTTCTGCGCCGCCGGGGCGCCGAGGTCGCCGGCGGCGATGTTGACCACGCGGTAGGGGATGCCGAGCCCCTGCAGGATCTCCTCCTCCGCCGAGAGGATGAGCTCGTGCTCGAAGGCGCTCTGATCGGGCAGGCAGAAGCTGAACATCTCGACCTTGTCGAACTGGTGCACGCGCAGGATGCCGCGGGTGTCGCGCCCGGCGGCGCCGGCCTCGCGGCGGAAGCAGCTGGAGTAGCCGGCGTAGCGCAGCGGCAGCTTCTCGGCCTCCAGGAACTCCTGCATATGCATGGCCGCCAGTGGCACCTCGCTGGTGCCCACCAGGCAGTCGCCGTCGACGGTCTCGTAGACCTGCGCCCGGTCGGTAGGGAAGAAGCCGGTGCCGAACATGGCCTCCTCGCGGACCAGCACCGGCGGCACGACGGGGCGGAAGCCCTTGGCGCCGACGATCTCGAGGCCGTAGCGGATCAAGGCGAACTGCAGCAGCACAAGGTCGCCCTTGAGGTAGGCGAAACGCGAGCCGCTCACTTTGGCTCCGCGCTCCATGTCGATGACGTCGAGGGCGCTGCCCAGGTCGAGGTGGTCCTTGACCTCGAAGTCGAACTCGCGGGGCGTGCCGACGTGGCGCAGCACGACCGAGTCCTCTTCACCGCCGTCGGGGACGCCGGGGAGCGGGATGTTGGGGATCTCGAGCAGCATCGTCTTGAGCTGGCCCTCGACCTCGGCCAGCGAGGCCTCGCGCTCCTTGATGGTGTCGCCCAGCGTGCGCATGGCGGCGATCGCCTGCTCGGCGTCGCCGCGGGCCTTCTTGACAACGGCGATCTCGTCGCTGGCGCGCTTGCGCGCCGCGCGCATGCTCTCGACGTCGGTGAGCAGCCGGCGGCGCTCCTCCTCGAGGGCGAGGAACTCGTCGAGCGACGAGGTGGAGTCGCCTCGCCGTTCGAGTGCCCGACGGACCTCGTCCGGGTTCGCGCGCACCATCTTCACGTCGAGCATCGTGACTCCTCGCGATCGTATTTGTCGCACGTCATGGTATCGCACCGGCTCGACCTCCGCGCTCGGTCCATGCTACGCTCGCGCCACGTCACGTCGCGTCACGCGTTCCGCGCGAGACCAGGGGGAGAGGGGCCCGACTCATGCGCCAGACAACTTCCCGTGCCTGCCGCGGCCTGCTGGCCGCGGTCGCCCTCGTCGCCCTGTGCGCGGCGCTCCCGCCCGTGACCCTCGCCGACGCCTCGTCGTCGCCATCGCCGGAGCCTTCGCCGTCGACGACGGTCACTTGCGCGTTGTCGCCGTCGACAGTCATCTTCGGCGGGACGGTCGCCGTAACCGGCACGGTCACGCCCGCCGTCGCCGGGCAGGACGTGGCCGTCGCGCTTGACGGCGTGGGTGTGGCGACGGCAGTGACCGACGCGACGGGGGCCTATGGCGTCGAGGTCACGCCGCGGCGCAGCGGCGACGTCGTCGCGAGCCTGCTCGCCGACGGTACGCAGAGCGCGGCGCAGCACCTGGTCGTCAATCCCAAGGTGACCGTCACGCACGGGACCGCGATCCCGTTTCTCAGCCTCCAATACGTGGTCAAGGTCAAGCCATCCACCTACGGGGGCATCGTCAGCGCGGCTGTCGTGCACCGCGGCGTGCGCGTCGCGACGGTCAAGGTCGCCGTGCGCCGCGGCAAGGCCGTGCTGCCGGTGCCGCTGCGCGGCGTCGACAAGTTCGTCGTGACGCTGACGCTCCCGGCCGCCGACGGCTTGGGGAAGCGGACCCTCGCGTCGACCGTGCGCGCCAAGGTGGCGAGGCTCGCCACCGGGTCGACTGGACTCCGCGTGCGCGGGCTCCTCATGGCGCTCTCGCGCCTCAAGATCCGCGTGCCCTCGATCGGCACGACTTTCACCTCGCAGTGCGCCGATGCCGTGATGGCTTTCCAGAAGGCGTACCGCTTGCCGCGCACCTACGTGGTCGACGGCGATGACTGGAGCAAGCTCGACGGCGCCAGGCCGGTCAAGCCGCGCTACTCGGGGCCGTCCACGCACCTCGAGGTGGACAAGGGGCGCCAGATCCTCATGGTGGTCAGGAACGGCGCCGTCTACGGCCTGGTCGCGGTGTCCACAGGGGCCACCGGCAACACGCCGGAGGGCAGCTTCCACATCCAGCAGAAGCACCCGTACACCACCTCGGGGTACGGCGGGATCCTGTTCCGCACGATGGGGTTCGTCGGTAACTTCGCCATCCATGGGTACGCACCCGTGCCGCCGTATCCGGCCAGCCACGGCTGCATCCGCGAGCCGATGTGGGTCGCGGCTTGGGTGTACGATTGTTCGTTCGTCGGCGAGCGGCTGTACGTCTATCACTGACGCGTGAGCGCGAGGCGGGCGGTGGCCGAAAGGGCCACCGCCCGCCTCGCGGTCGTTGTCAGCGTCGCGTCGCCGCGGGAAAGCCGGAGGCGACGCCGGCGGCGGTCGTCAGCACGGCGACGCCGCAGTCCAGCGTGCCCCCTCCACCGGCGCTCTCGGGCGCGAACGACGTCAGCGAGAGCGCCAGAAGGTCGAAACGCGCGCCGCTCATCTCGACCGCCGCGAGCAGCTCGGCGAGCGTCAGGCCGCCGGGCGACGGGAAGCCCACGGCGGGAGCGACGGACGGATCCAGCACGTCGATATCGACGTGCAGCTGCGCCGGCGGGCGGCCCGTCGCGACCTGCCCTAAGTCGACGGCACGCGCGGCGAGCTCGTCCAGCGCCGGCGCGAGCGCCTCGCCCAGACCTCGCTCGCGCACCTCGGCGCCACTTACCACCGTGATCTGCGATGTCGCCATCGCGCCGGCTTCCGCCGGGTCCAGGTCGCGCCCTCCGGCGTGAAGCGTCAGCGTCTCGTCGAGCGGCTTGCCGCCGAGTCTCACCCAGGCCTCGGGGAACGCGCGCCCCGTGAGCATCGCCAGCGGCATGCCGTCCAGGTAACCGGTCTCGGTAGTCTTCGGAGTGTTGAAGTCTCCGTGGGCGTCGAGCCAGATGGTTGCGAGGCGTCCGTGGTCTGGGTCGGAGTCGCCTCTCGTGGCGAGCAGCCCGGCGCGCACCCCGAGCGTGACGTTGCAGTTGCCGGCCAGCACAAGCGGGAGGCGCCCGTCTGCGATGGCGGCGATCACCAGCGCCGCGACGGCGGCGTCGACGTCGAGCACGGCCTCGAGCTCGCTGCCGAAGGCGGCGCTGCGCCGCGCGGTCACGACCTCTACGTCGTGACCGCCGGCCCGCAGCGCCTCGGCGGCTCCGCCCTCGAGGTACGCCGTCGGCCCGCGGCCGCTGCCCACGCCCTCGCGACCGAGGTCATAGGGAACGGCGACGAGCGTGACGTCCACGCCGGCCTCAGTCCTCGGTCGCAGGCAGGCGCTTCTCGAGGAGCACCATCTCGAGTTGCGCGGGGCCCGCGGCCGGCACGAAGTCGTGGCCGCGGTAGAGGCGCAGGGAGGGGTGGTCGCCGGCGGGCACGAAGGCCGTGAGCCGGTGCAGTCGGCGGTCGATGGCCACGCCCTCGGCCCAATCGACGAGCTGATTGGCCACGCCGCGGGCCTCGAACGCGGGGCTGACGCACACGCAGCGCAGGGCCAGGGTGTCGTCCTCTGCCTCAACGGCGACGAACCCTGCCATCTCGCCCTCCGCCTCTGCGACGAACACGTCGGCCCGTTCAAGCAAATCGAGCAGCTCGGTGGTGTGGTAGCGCTCCGGGTGGCCGGAGCCGTCGGCCAGCGGGTGCAGGGTCTCTTCGGCGAGCAGGACGATCATGCCGCGGTCGTCGGCGCTCACGTCACGCACAGAGCACTTCACGCGTTCCATGTGGACCTCCGGCTGGGTCAGGCGGTTCCGGCTTCAGCCAGCTTTCTCCGCTCCACCCCGATTATAGAGCGGATCAGGCGGGGTAGGAGCCCAGCACCTTGACCCATGGCAACTTGCAGGCGAGGCACTTGAGCGCCTGCTCGATGGGCGGGTCGCTGCGGCGGCCCTCCAGGTCGATGAAGAAGACATAGTCGCCGAGGCCCTGCTTGGAGGGCCGGGATTCCACCTTCGTCAGGTTGACGTAGCGGTGGGCGAACTCGCTGAGGATGAGCAGCAGGGTGCCCGGCTGGTCGGCGCCGATGCCGCAGACGATGCTGGTCTTGTAGCGGGCGGCCAGATCCTGCGGCGCAGAGGTGCGCGCGAGGTAGACGAAGCGCGTGCGGTTGTCGAGTGAGTCCTCGATGTCGTCGCGGATCACGGTGCATTCGTAGAGGTCGGCCGCGAGCCGCGTGCCGATGGCCACCCAGGGGCGGTCGACGCGGCTCACGCGGCGCACGGCCTCGGCCGTGGAGTCGGTCGCCTCGTGCTCCACGTTGGCGAGGTGTTGATGAATGAACCTGCGGCACTGCCCGTAGGCGATGGGGATGCTGACTACCTTGGTGACCTCGTCCAGGCGCAGGTTCGCACGGGCGATGAGCTGATGGCGGATCGCATGGGTGACCTCGCGCATGATCGTCAGCTCTTCGAAGCCGAAAGCGAGCAGGTCGAGCGTCCGGGTCACGGAGCCTTCGAGTGAGTTCTCGATGGGAACGATCGCGATCTCCGCTTCGCCGCCGGCGACGGCCTGCATCACGTCCAGGATGGAGGGATAAGGGAAGGGAGTGAACTCGCCCGCCGGCGGGTCGGCCAGCAAGGCCTCTTCCGTGAATGTGCCCTCAGGCCCGAGAAACGCGACCCGGCTGCTCTCGTGAGCCACTCTCGTCTCCTCGCATGGTGTGCCGGCACGTGTCCCGGCAAGGCTATCAGACGAGCCTGCGACCGCGTGAAGAGGCGCGCGGCCTCCGCGCCGTCATTCGCCTCAGGAGGGGTCGGGGCCGCCCGCCCCGCCGCCGGCGTCCCAGGTGAACGACTCGTCGTCGTCCGCCGGTTCCGGCGTCAGGAGATCCGACTGCGCCGGTGCCGCGGCGCCGGGCGCGGGGTCGCCGAGCTCCGCGAGCGCCTCGAAAGCCTTGCGCTCGTCGTCGCCCGTGGCCGCGCCGCCGGTGGGCGGGCGTGCCTCGTCGGCGAGACGGGGGGGCCGCGCGGCGCGTGGGCCGTCCTCGCCGGTCGCCAGCGGCCGCGGCACGGCGGCCGTCACCGCCTGCTGCTCCTCCGGAGAAAGATCGCGGTCGGCGACACCGTCGTGCAGGTGCTTGACGTAGATGCGCGCGAAGTCGCGCGCCGCGATGGCGCTGAACACGACGCCCGAACGGTAGTTGTCGAGCAGGGCGAACGACGCGCTCTGTTCGCCGCCGGCGTCGCGGAAGGCGTCGTAGCGCACGATCGCGCGGTTGGTCAGCGCATGGTCCAGGTGTCGCTTCTGCTCGTCGAGCTGGTCGGTGAGGATCTCGACCGCCTGGCGCAGATTGCGCACCTGCGAATCGAGGCTCTCGACGTGCGCGACGATATCGCGCTGCTCGTGGTGGCCCATGACCACCGACTGCGAGCGCCGCACGCGGCGCACGGAGCTCCACAGGACGAGCACAAGGACGAGCAGCGCCAGCGAAAGGGCGACCGCCGCCAGCGCCGCGTAGGGTGCGATGTCGCGCAGTGTCTGCATAGGGACTATTGGAGCTGCAGGAGGATCTTGAACTGCCCGACGTTGTTGGTCTTCACCCGCTCCCCGGGCACCGGGCCGGCCGTGACTGTGAGTGTGGAGACCTTGCTGAGCGCCTCAGGCGGGATCGTGAACGGCGGGATGGTGACGGTCTGCATCTGGTGGGAGGCGATGGTGGCGATCTTGACAGCCTGTTTGAGCACGCTCCCGCCGGGGAGCTTGAGGTCCGCGGTGACGGCGACGTTTCCCTCGGTGACGTCGCCCTGGTTCTCGACCTTGACGTCGAACGACAGATCTGCCGTGGCGGGAATGTTGGTCGTGGCGGCCCTGGCGAGCGTGATGCCGCCGGGCTGGGCGATCACGTTCACGAGACCCACGCCGTGGATGCCGGTGAGCTTGGTCGAGCTGCCCACGCTCTTGAGCATCTGCTCGAGGCGCGCCCTGTCGAAGGTCTTGGCGGTGAGGTAGTAGGTCGATGTCGGCACGGGCACGTCGGCGACACCTTGCTCGCTCAGGATGTTGCGCGCCGGGATGTACACGCGACTCGTATAGTACGCGTCCGGGCCGCTGAAGTAGCCCGCCAGGGCGGCGAGCTTGGCAGGATTGACCTTCTTCTTGCCGAGGATCCCGAGCATGTTCGTCTCGAAGAGCTTGTAGCCGTCGGCGCGGACCTTCATGCCTTCGGCGAAGACGGCCTGCTCGGAAGCCAGAGTGTTCGGCGGGTCGAGGCGGTCGGCGCGCACGGCGATCTCGTTCTGCTTCGCGCTGAGCTCGGCGAGCTTGGCCGTGAGCTCCTTGCGCGAGAACTTGGTGGGGTTGGCGACGATCTGGTCGAGCTGTTTGCCGAGCGCGGCGGAGTCGCTGATGGCGCTCGAGACGCCCTCGAAGTAGGTGCGGTAGGACGCGACTTTGCGGTTCTGCTGGCAGCTGCGCGCCCACCAGGCCATGGCGAAGACGATCACGAAGAGGATCGCAGCGAGGATGAGGATGCGCTGGATGCGGGTGCGGCGGCGGTCTGGACGGCGACGCGACTGCGGCGACGAAGCGGATGGTTCGCGACTGGGCGCCTGGCTGGTCGTGTCGTCGTCGAAGAAATCCACTCCGCGACCCCCGTTCGTCAGGCGGTTGGTGGGCGAGGCGGGACTTGAACCCGCACGCACGTAAGTGCACTAGACCCTGAACCTAGCGCGTCTGCCAATTCCGCCACTCGCCCAGCAGCTCTTACAGGGTTCGGATTGTACCATACCGAATACCGTCCCAAACGAAGGATCCCCCACCCCAATGTCCGTCGCGGCGCACAGCATGACACCCCTCTACACCGACTGGCGCGACCGCTATCAGCTGGTCGGCAAGATCGGCAGCGGCGGCTTCGCCGAGGTGTACGAGGCGCTCGACGTCACCCTCGACCAGGCCGTCGCCCTCAAGATCGTGGCCGACGGGCGCAGCATGTCCGGCCGCGTCGTGCGCGAGGTCGAGGCCGCCGCCGCTCTCTCACACCCCAACATCGTGGCGCTTTACGACTGGTTCGGAGACGGCGAGCGGACCATCCTCGTCTGGGAGCTCGTGGACGGCGAGTCGCTGGACAAGCTGGCCGGCGAGCTCGCCGACGGGGACGTCGCCGCGATCGGCGTCGAGCTGCTCGATGCGCTCGCTTTCGCCCACAGCCAGGGCATCATCCACCGCGACGTCAAGCCGCAGAACGTGATGCTGGACTCCGCCGGCCACGTCAAGGTGATGGACTTTGGGATCGCCCGCCTCATGGACGCCGACACGCTCACCCAGGATGGCGACCTCATCGGCACGGTCGCCTACATGTCGCCGGAACAGGCCGCAGGGCGCCGTGTGGGGCCTCCGAGTGACGTGTACTCCGCCGGCATGGTGTTGTACGAGATGCTGGCCGGCGAGCACCCGCTACGCGGGCAGACACCGGCCGAGACGCTGTCCAACGTGGCCGCCGGCCGGTTGCCCTCGCTGAGCGCGCTGCGGCCCGACCTTCCGCAGGATCTGGTCGGGCTGATCGACGACGCCTGCGCGCCCAGGCCTGCCGAGCGACCCACGGCCGCCGAGCTCAGCGAGGCCGTGGACGAAGTGCTGCACAGTGGACGCCTGCACATGCAGCGCCTGCTTCGCGCCCAGCGGCTGGTACGTCCGCTGAAGCGTGCCGGCGTCGTCGTCGAGCGCGTCGGCGGCGCCGGCCTCGCGGCGGTCACCTGCGGCGTCGTGCTGGGCGCCCTGCCGGCCTATCCGCAAAGCTGGACGCTGCCTCTGGTCGCAGTCTGCGCGGCGGCGTGGGCCGTGGTGCCGCAGGGAGGGCTCGCCTTCCTGCTCGGCGCGCTGGCGTTCCCCGTCTTCAACGTGTCTCTGGGCCTCGGAGCCGCATATCTGGCCTTCGCCGTCGCCCTGTTCCTTCTGACCCGCGAGAGGCCTGTCGTGGCTCTCTGGCCCACGTTGGCGCTGCTCCTGACGCCCGTCTACCTCACGCTTCTGGCGCCGGCGTTGGCGGCCCTGCTGGGCCGCGTGCGCGGCCCTCTGGCCGCCGCCTGGGCCGGCGCCGGCACGCTCGTCTACCTGGTGCTGCTGCGCGCCCCGCGCGGGCCCTTCACGCTCTTCCAGCCGCGCTGGCACCTCGCCGGCGAGGCTGCCGCCGCGGGCGACCCGTTCACTGCGGCGACGCGCGTGCTCGGCGTGGCTTTGGCGCCCGCGTGCGTTCTCCAGATGCTACTGTGGGCGGGGCTCGCCGTGACCCTCGGCTTCGCCCTGTCGCGGCGCCGTCTCGAGCTCCGGTTGTGGGTCTGGGCGTTTTCGTTTGCGGCGGCGTTCGCGGTGTACTGCATCGTGCCCTTCGCCGTCTGGGGGTACCCCGTGAAGCTCGGGGCCCTGCTCTGGAATGTGGCGCTGGCGGCCGGCGTGATACTCTTGCCGTTGGTTTTCACGACCGGCGACGTGCCGGAGGAACGCGACGATGGGCATCTTCAGAAAGGCTGAAAAGAAACTCGAAGGCCTGGTCGAGGGCGGCTTCGGGCGCGCTTTCAAGGCCAGCGTGCAGCCGGTCGAACTGGCGCACAAGCTCGCCAAGGAGATGGGCGACCACAAGAGCGTCGGCGTGTCCAACGTGTATGTGCCCAACGAGTTCGACATCTTCCTGGGCGAAGCCGACTACGGGCATCTCTCGTCCCTGTCGGAGTCGCTCAAGGCGGAGCTCGCCAACTACGTGACCGCCTTCGCGCGTCGCGAGGGCTGGACGCTCGTGGCGCCGCCCCGCATCGATCTGCATCGCGACGACGATCTCCGCGTCGGCGAGTTCGGCATCGCCGCGGGCACCGTCAAGGCGCCGGCCGACGCGCCGGGCGCGGCGTTCGTGCCGCCGGCGGCCGCGCCGCCGCCAGCAGCGGCCGCGCCGGGTCCGCTGATCGACCAGACCGTGCTCTACCAGGACAGGGCTCTCGCCGCTGCGCCGGCGGCGTCGCCGCCGGCGGCTCTCGCCAGCGCCCCCCGCGCGTCTCTGCGCGGCCAGCAAGGCGATTGGGAGCTCCGCGAGGCCGTGACCGTGATAGGGCGCAGCCGGCGCTGCGACATCGTGCTCACCGACCCCAACGTGTCGCGCCAGCACGCCGAGATCCGGCGCCAGGACGACGGCTTCATGGCGCTCGACCTCGGGTCCACCAACGGCATGCGCGTGAACCGCCGCGACGTCAAGCAGGCCGTGCTGCAGCACGGCGACCGCATCGAACTGGGCACCACGGAGCTCCTGTTCGAGAGGCTGCCGTGATGCCGGCCCCGAGGTGAAGGCGGCCGCCGTGCTTCGCGGCCGCGCGGGCTGCGGGAGACACCCATGATCGACATCGTCCTGCTCGTCCTCAAGATCGGCATCCTCGTGCTGCTCTATCTGTTCATCTGGCAGGTCGTGAAAACGGCCGTCGCCACGGTGAGCGCTCCCGCCGGCACGGCGGCTCCCGACGTCGCGCTTCCCGAGGGCTCGCGTCCCGTTGCCGTGTTCACGCCGGCGGAGCGGGATGCGCGCCGGGAAGACCGGCTGACCGAACGCACTGTCGCCGGCGAGAAGCTCGACTTCACCGGCCACATCGATCCGCGTCTCATCGTCGAACAGAGTCCCATCGTTCCGGTCGGCGTCGTCTTCTCTCTGAACGGCTGGGTCACCGTGGGCCGTGCCTCGTCGAGCGACGTCGTGCTCGACGAGCATTTCGTCTCGAGCACGCACGCGCGCTTCGTCCCGCGCGGCTCTTTCTACTACGTGGAGGACCTGGGCAGCACCAACGGCACGTTCGTGAACGAGAAGCGGGTGAGCGGCGAGGCGCAGCTCAAGCTCGACAGCCGGGTGCGCATCGGCGAGACCGTCTTCCGTTACGAGGAGTGACCTCCCGGTGACTCTCGTCGCCCGTCCCGGTGCCCTCACCGACATCGGCCTGCACCGCAAGACGAACGAGGACACCTTCGTCGTGGCCCCGCCCCTGTTCGCGGTCTGCGACGGCATGGGCGGCGCCCAGGCGGGCGAGGTGGCCAGCGGGCTCGCCGCCGAGACGCTGGCCGCCGCGGTCGCCGACGGCCGGCCGCTTTTGGCGGCCGCCGAGCAGGCCAACGCGGCGGTCTTCCAGCTCGCCAGCGTCGACAGCGACCACGCGGGCATGGGCACGACGCTCACGGCCGTCGTTCTCGCCGCCGACACGGGCCACTTCGTGCACATCGGCGACAGCCGCGCCTATCTGCTTCGCGGCGGCGTGCTGGAACAGATCAGCGAAGATCATTCACTCGTCGGCGAGATGGTGCGCGACGGGCGCCTCAGCGCGGAAGAGGCGGCCTCGCATCCGCACCGCAGCATCCTCAGTCGCGCGTTGGGCACCGAGCCGCTGGCGCGCATCGACGAGTTCGAGGTCGACCTGCAGGCCGGCGACGTGCTGCTGCTCTGCAGCGACGGTCTCAGCGGAGCAGTTTCGGCCGAAGCCATCAGGAAGGCGCTCGACCGCGCCGATCCCGACGACGCGGCCGCCAGGCTCATCTCCGAGGCCCGCAAGCACGGCGGCCCCGACAACATAACCGCCGTGGTCCTGCGCCTCGACGAGCCGCGTGCCGCCGACGAGGAGGTTGAGCTTGCCGTCCTCGCCGACGAGACGGCGACGGTGGCGCTCGCGGCTCCCGTCTCGCCGCCTCCGCCGGAAGGCGCGGCCGACGCCCCACCGCCGGAAGGCGCGACCGACGTTCCCCCGCCGGCGCCGTCGCGTGGCGCCAAGCGTCGCCTCGGCTACTTTGCCCTCGTTCTCGCGCTCCTCGTGGTGGTCGCGTTCGTCGGTGTCCTCACGCTCAGCACCGTCTTCTACGTGGGCGTCGACGACGGCCGTCTGGCCGTCTACAGCGGCCTGCCGGCGGCGCTCGGCCCGCTGCATCTGCACGCCGTCTATCGGCGGAGCTCGGTCGCGTACGAGGCGCTCGGCCCCGCCGAGCGCCGCCTCGTCGACGAGCAGGGTCTGCACACCCACGGCGGCATCATGGCGCTTGAAGAGACGCTGGGGATGTGGCCGTGAGCCGGCGCAACATCGAGCTGCTCTTCCTCGTGATCGCCGGGGCCCTAAGCACCATGGCATACGTGTCCGTGTACGCGGGCCGTTTCCGCGAGATCAATCGCGTTTCCATCATCTACGGCCTCGTCTTCGTGGGCATCTTCTTCCTGCTCCACCTCCTGGTGCGCTTCGTGCTCCCGCAGGCCGATCCGTTTCTGCTGCCGATCACCGCCCTTCTGGCCGCCATCGGGCTCACCGAGATCTTCCGTATCCGCCCGTCTCTGGCGCTCACCCAGGGGCAGTGGCTCCTGGTCGGGGCCGGCCTCTTCGTCCTCACCATTCTGGTCGTCCGCGACCACATGAAGCTCGACCGCTACCGCTACATCATGGGTGTCATCGGGCTGGGGTTGCTGGTGGCGACCATCGCCCTCGGCACGACGGTCAACGGCTCCAAGCTGTGGATCCACGCCTTCGGCTTCTCGATCCAGCCGTCCGAGTTCGCCAAGCTCGCCATAGTGATCTTCCTGGCCGGCTACCTCAACGACAAGAAGGTGATGCTTTCCGTGCCTACGCACCACGTCCTCGGCGTGCCGCTGCCGGCGGCCAAGTACTTCGGCCCGCTGCTCGTCATGTGGGTGCTGTCGCTCGCGATGCTCATCTTCATGAAGGACTTCGGCATGGCACTGCTCTTCATGTCGATCTTCGTGGCGCTTATGTACATGGCCACCACGCGTATCGTGTACGTCGTACTCGGCGGCGGCCTCTTCGCCGCCGCTGCCGCGATCGCCGTCGCGGTCGTGCCGCACGTCCAGGACCGCTTCGGCACCTGGCTCGACCCCTGGCCCCACGCCACCACGACCGGCTACCAGCTGCTGCAGTCACTGTTCACCATCGCCGACGGTGGCATCCTGGGCGCCGGGTTCGGCCGCGGATTCCTGCTGTACGCCAACCACCAGCCTGTGGTCCCCGACCTGCAGACCGATTTCATCTTCACCGCCATCGCCAACGAGATGGGCCTGCTGGGCGCGGCCGGTCTGATCCTCGTCTACGTGCTCTTCATGTGGCGTGGTTTCCGCATCGCCGTGTGGGCGCCGGACGGTTTCTCCAAGCTGCTGGCCGCCGGCCTCGCCTTTGCCTTTGGCCTGCAGACCTTCATCATCCTCGGCGGCGTCACCCGGCTGATCCCACTGACCGGCATCACGCTGCCGTTCGTGAGCTACGGCGGCAGTTCCATAACCGCCAATCTCATGCTGGTGGCGCTTCTGCTCATGGTGTCGCACCGCACCAATGTGGTGCGCGAAGGCAGCGACCTCGAGCGCCGCCGCCTGGCGGAGCGCGGGTAGGGGGCGGCGATGAACAAGGCCATCTCCCGGATCTTCATCGTCGGCGTGATCCTTTTCGTCGCGCTCATCGTCAACCTCACGTGGATCATGGCCGTCCGGGCCCAGTGGTTCGCCGACCGGCCCGAGAACAAGCGCGGTATCGCCAAGGAGATGAAGATCAAGCGCGGCGACATCCTGGGCTACGACGGCTCCACCATCGCCGGCTCGGTGCGCCGTTCCGGCTACTACCGTCGCGACTACCCGCAGGGCACGCTGGCGCCGCAGCTCATCGGCTACGACAGCGTGCGCTACGGGCGCAGTGGCATCGAGCAGGAGCTCAACGACCAACTCACCGGGCAGTCAACGAACCTCGGTGTGCAGAGCTGGATCGACCGGCTGCTGGGGCGCAAGCCGAAGGGCGCCGATGTCCAGCTCACCGTGGTCCCCGCCGTGCAGAAGGAAGCCCAGAAAGCGCTCAGCGGTCAGAAGGGCGCCATCGTCGTCCTCGACCCGAAGACGGGCGCCCTCATCGCCTCGGCCTCCGCGCCGACGTACGACCCCGCCAACCTGGAGGACGACTGGGCGCGTCTGAGCACCGCTCCGGGGGCGCCGCTCCTCAACAGGCCGACGCAGGGTCTCTACCCGCCGGGCTCGGCCTTCAAGGTCGTCACGGCCACCTCCGCTCTCGATTACCGCAGGGTCACGCCGGACACGAAGTTCATCGACACCGGCACCTACGTCGTGTTCGGTGGCAAGGTCACCAACTATGGGGGCGCCGTGTTCGGTCCGAACGATTTCACCACGGCGCTGACCTACTCCATCAACACCACGTTCGGCAAGGTCGGCAGCCTGCTGGGGCGCCAGCGGCTGGTCTCGTCGATGCAGCGCTTCGGGTTCTACCGGACGCCGCCGCTGCCTCTGCCGCAGGGCGAGATCGTGCCCAGCGGCCGCTACGGCAAGAAGGGCCTCCTCTCGCCGGAGGCCTTCATGGACCCGCTGGCCGTAGCCTGGGCGGCCGTCGGGCAGGAACAGGTCCTGTCGACGCCGTTGCAGATGGCCCTGGTGGCCGCGGGCGTCGCCAACGGCGGCCGCGTCATGAAGCCGTACTACACCCAGGAAGTCGTGGCGGCCTCGGGCGCCGTGGTCCAGAAAGCGCAGCCGCAGCAGTGGCTGCTGGCCATGAAGCCCGCCACCGCCTCGCAGCTCAACATCATGATGCAGCGCGTCGTCAACGCCGGCACCGGCACGGCCGCGGCGCTCCAGGGCATCCAGGTGGCGGGGAAGACCGGGACCGCCGAACGCGGGGATGGCACCAACCTGGCCTGGTTCATCGCCTTTGCGCCCGCGGCAGACCCGCAGGTGGCCGTCGCGGTCATCATCGAAGACACCCAGTCGACCGGCGGCGAGGCGGCCGCGCCGCTCGCCGCCGCCGTGATCAAGACGGCACTGGCGCAGCCGTCCCTGCCCTGACTGGGCAGGGAGCCGGCGCCCGGACCCGTATCTGTCAACAAACGAGCGAGGTAACCAGACGTGAGTGACGTGTTCCAGCCAGAACAGGTGCTGAGCGGCCGCTACCGCGTGCTGCGCAAGATCGGCGGCGGCGGCATGGCCGACGTCTACCTCTGCGAGGATCTCAGTCTGGGCCGCCGCGTGGCGCTCAAAGTGCTGCTGCAGCGGTTCCTCGACGACCCGAACTTCGTCGAACGCTTTCGCCGCGAGGCCAAAGCCGCTGCCGGTCTGAACCACCCGAACCTCGTGAGCATCTACGACTGGGGCGAGGTCGACGGCACATACTTCATCGTCATGGAGTACGTGGAGGGCGAGACTCTCAAGGACCTTGTGCGCCGCCATGGCCGCCTCGGCGGCAGTGAGGCCGTGCGCATCTCGCTGCAGCTGCTGGCGGCCCTCGAGTTCGCACACCGCACCGGCATCGTGCATCGCGACATCAAGCCGCAGAACGTGATGCTCGACCGCGCGGGTAACGTCAAGGTCACGGACTTCGGCATCGCCCGCGCCGGCGACTCCGGCATGACCGAGGCCGGCTCCATCCTCGGAACGGCCCAGTATCTGGCCCCCGAACAGGCGAAAGGACAGCGCGTCGACGAGCGTTCCGACCTCTACTCCGTCGGCATCGTCCTCTACGAGATGCTCACCGGCACGGTGCCGTTCAAAGGCGACAGCGCCGTCACCGTCGCGCTCAAGCACGTCAACGAGATGGCTGCCGAGCCGGCGCAGCTCGTGCCGGGCATGCCCTACGCGCTCAACCAGATCGTCCTCAAGGCGATCGCCAAGGATCCCGACCAGCGCTACCAGACGGCCGCGCAGTTCGCCCGCGACCTGCGCTCCGCGCAGGTGGGGGGCCCTGTGGCCGCGGCCGCTTTCGACTCCGGCGCCGAGGCCACCCGGCTGATGGGCGCCGGCGCCGCAGCCGGCGCCACCTCTGTGATGACGCGCGGCCCGCTCGACCAGTCAAGCGGCGACCGTGGCCGCAGACGGCGCCGCTGGCCGTGGGTGCTGCTCATCGTCCTGCTCCTGCTCGTGATCGCCGCCGCCGCCTACGGGCTGATACGGGCGATGAGCGCGGGCAGCGCCGCCGTGCCCACCGTCGTGGGCAAGAGCAAGGCGGCGGCGCTCACCAAGCTCGAAGAGGCGGGCTTCAAGGCCGGCGTTCAGGAGGAATACTCCGACAAGTACGCCCAGGGCACCGTCACCCGTCAGGCTCCCGTGGGCGGCACCAAGCTGCGCAAGGGCGACACCGTCGACATCTGGGTGAGCAGGGGCAGCGAGACGGTCACGCTCGAGAACTTCAGGGGGTGGACGCCCGGGGAGGTGCGCGACTGGCTCAAGCAGAACGGGTTCAGCGGCCTGGAGAAGTCCGCCAAGTCGGGCGCCGTGGCGTCCGGCAAGGTGTTCAAACAGGACCCGCCCGCCGGTAGCCCGGTAAAGCGCGGCGACACGATCACCTACTGGGTGAGCAGCGGCAAGCCTCAGGCGACGGTCCCCGATCTTGCCAACCTCACGCAGGCCGCGGCGCAGACGGCTCTGGCCGGCGCGGGCCTGCTGCCCGGCACGGTCACGCCCGAGCCGAGCACCACGGTGCCCGGCGGTCAGGTCATTCGCCAGGACCCCGCCGCCGGCGTCACTGTGGCCAAGGGGTCCGCCGTGAACATCGTCGTGTCGAGCGGTCCGCCGTCGCCGTCCCCGAGCCCGACGACGTCGACGGTGACCATTCCGAACGTCTACGGAATGGACTCGACGACGGCTACCGCCCAGCTCGCCGCGGCCGGCTTCGGCGTCACCGTGAAGCAGAAAGGCGGCACCGGCCAGCCTCCGGGAACGGTGGTCAGGATGGTGCCGGACGCCGGCACCGCGGTGTCCAGCGGATCCACGGTGCTTCTGGTCATCGCCAAGTAGAGCCTCTCGTGGGCAGGGGCGGGCGGGGCCCAGAGGCCTCTCCCGCCCGTCTACTTGGCGAAGCCGAACACATAGACCAAGTAGGCGAAGTACACCGACCCGGCGCCGCCCAGCGACCACCACGTGAGGCTGTGCCTGATGCGCAAGGTGAGGTAGAACACCGTGCCGCTGATCAGGGCCAGCAGGCCACTCACCAGCCCGGTGGCGTCCAGCTGCCAGGTCGTGAAGATCAGACCGACCGACACCGGGAAGGTGGCCTGGAACACCATGGCCCCAGTGATGTTGCCGAGCGCGAGTGTGTCCTTGCGCTGGCGGATCCACAGCACGGAGTTGAACTTCTCCGGTAGCTCCGTGGCGATGGGCGTGATGAGGAGAGACACGATGAGTGGGGCTGCGCCAAGCGTCTCGCTCAGGGTCTGGACCTGTGTGACGAAGATCTCTGCGCCCAGGATGATCCCGAGGATGGCTACCCCGATCTGCGCGAAGATGCGGTAGCGATGCGGCATCTCCGGGTGCCGGTGGAAGTACAGAGGCTTGGTGTCTCCCTCGAGGTCGCCCTCGCCGCGCATCGTCTCCCAGACGTAGTAGCCGTAGAAGGCGAGGAGGCCGGCGGCGAGCGCGTAGTGAAGCGGGCGCACGTGGATCATGCCGGCGCCCATGGCCAGCGTGTAGGCGATCAGGAAGTGGCTGAGGTCGCGGCGCATGACCTCCTCGTTCACGGTGACCGCGAGCTCGCGGCGGCCGCGCCACGTGAAGATGACGACCGCCGCCCCCGTGACGACCATCGCGAGGCTCGCGAGCATGAACGGCGCCCCGAGGATGGCGCCGACGCCGATGTCATCGGCGGCCTGCCCTCCTGTGAACACGATGGCGATGATCGGCACGAGGGTCTCGGGAAGAGCCGTGCCGACCGCGGCGAGGATGCTGCCCACGGCCCCTTCGCCCAGCTCGTAGCGCCGCCCGAACCACTCGACGCCGTTGGTGAACAGCTCGGCCGAGGCGAGGATCACGGCGAGCGCGATGAGGAGGAAGAGGACGGCCATTCCGGCGGCAAGGATAGCAGAAGGGCCGGGCCGCCTGCGGCGGCCCGGCCCTTCTGTCGTCAGTCGAGGGGCGCAGGTCTCAAGCTGCGCTCAACCTGGTCCTCAGGCCCAGCCCTTCGCCTGCAGGAGCGGCACGAGGAAGTACAGGAGGAAGCCGGCCGTGGCGATCCACAGCATCCAGCTGACCTCCTTGGACTTGCCCTGCACGACGCGGATGAGCGTGTAGGAGATGAAGCCGAAGCCGATGCCGTTGGTGATGCTGTAGGTCAAGGGCATGATGGTCATGATGAGCACGGCGGGGAGGCCGAAGGCGATGTCGTTGAAGTTGATGGCGGCCACGGCGCGCTTCACGAGGCCGCGACCCGCTTCTTCGTCTTCGGCCATCGTCTCCCCGGCGGTGAGCGTCGCCATCATGAGGTAACCCACGATGATCAGTGCCGGTGCGGTGGCGTTGGCCGGGACGATGCCGGCGATCGGCGAGAAGAACATCGCTAGCAGGAAGAGCACGCCGACAGTGATTCCGACGATGCCGGTGCGCCCGCCCTGGGCGACGCCGGCGCCGGACTCGATGTAGGTGGTGGCCGACGAGGCTGACGCGGCGCCACCGGCGACGGCGGCGAGCGAGTCGATGAGGAGTAGGCGGTTGAGCTTCTTGAGGTGGCCCGTGTCGTCGAGGTAGCCGGCCTGCTGGCCGACGCCGACCAGCGTGCCCATGGTGTCAAAGAAGTCGGACAGCATCAGGCTGAAGATCCAGAGGATCGCGGCGGTGACCCCGAGCTTGCTGAACGCGCCGAAGTTGAACTGGCCGAGCAGGCTGAAATCGGGGCTGGCGATGATCTTGCTCGGGATCACGGCGATGCCCGCCCCAAACGACGTCTTGTCGTAGGCGTAGTTGAGGACGGTCGCGAAGATCGTCGAGAAGATGATGCCGAGGATCACGGCACCGCGCCAGCCACGAGCGAGCATGATGATCGTCACCACGAGACCGAAGATAGTGACCATCACCGGCACGCCGACGAAGTTGCCGAGCGTTACCGGGGTGCCGCTACCGGTGATCACGATGCCGCCGTCTACGAGGCCGATGAAAAGGATGAAGAAGCCGATGCCGACGACGATGGCCTTCTTGAGCTCCAGCGGGATGGCCTTGAAGATCGCCTCGCGGAAACCGGTGAGCACGAGGATGGTGATCGCCACGCCCTCGAGGAAGATGAGTCCCATGGCTTGCGGAAAGGTGAGGCCCTGGCCGAGGACGAGGCTGAACGCCACGACGGCGTTGAGCCCCATGCCGGGAGCGATGGCGTACGCGCGGTTGGTGACCGCGCCCATGAGGATGGTCATCACGCCTGCCACAAGGCACGTGGACGTGAGCACCGCGGCGAAGGGGAGGCCCTTGCCGCCGAGGCCGAGGATACTCGGGTTCACGAAGATGATGTAGGACATGACGATGAACGTCGTGAGCCCGGCAAGCATGTCGCGCCGGAGAGAGGTCCCCCAACTCTTGAAATGGAAGATGCCCTCCAGACCTCCAGTGGCAACGGCAGTCGGTTCGGCCGCCATACAACGGCTCCTTTCGGGTGGGCCGGACGCGCGCTTGCCCCACGCATCGCGCTCCGGCGGTGGACGATGGACGCGCAGAGCTTATCGCACCGCGGCCCTGCGAAGATACGGGAATGTAACACCCTTCATCATTGACGACGTGAGTCCCGCGCGGGTATTCTCGCCGCGTCCCGCGGGGGTCCCCGCAGGCGAAAGGATGTGACCCGTTTCCGTGGACGACGACCCAGGTTCGCTCGCCCTCTCCGAACTTGAAGACATGACTGTGGTCGACGCCGCCGGGGCGCAGGTCGGCGAGCTGCTCGACGTGGTCGCCCTCTGCGCCTCCGAGACCGCCGTGGTCACCGGCTTCTTTGTCGAACGCGACGACGATCAGTTCCGCGTCTCCTGGGCGCACGTTGCGGAGGTCGACGTCGACGCCGAGAAGCTCCACCTCTCGTGCCTCGCCGCCGACCTCGAGCCTGCCTGGATCCGCGGCGACGAGCTGGCCCTTGTCGAGTCAGTGCTCGACAACCAGGTGCTCGACATGCGCCGCCGCGTGTTCGTGCGCGTGCAGGACGTGGTGCTTGAGACCCGCGACGGCGACCTCGTCGTGGGCGGAGTCGACGCGAGCTCCGGGGCCCTGGCGCGCCGCTTCGGCCTTGGTTTCCTCTCGCGCCGGCTGCCGCGGCGCAGCGGGGACTTCGTGCCGTGGGCGGACGTCAATCTCATCGCGCTGCGGCTGTCCCAACTCAACTTCGTCGAGGCGTTCGCCGAGCTCGCCGAGCTGCACCCGGCTGACATCGCCGACGTGATCAGCCAGGTGGGCCCGCGGGAGCGCGCGGCCGTGCTGGCCACGCTCAACACGGGCCTCGCCGCCGACACCCTGCAGGAGATGGAGGAGGAGCTGCGCACGGCGGCGCTGCAGGACATGCCGCTCGAGCGCGCCGTGGCGGTGCTCGAGCAGATCGAGGCCGACGAAGCCGCCGACATCCTCAGCGACCTCCCCGATGAGTTATCGCAGCAGCTCCTCGCGCTCCTTCCCGAGAAACGACAGGAGGACCTGCGCAAGCTAGCCAGCCACCCCGAGCACACTGCCGGGTCGCTCATGACCACGGACTTCGTCGCCCTGCCGGTCGGCATCACCGCCGGGGCGGCTCTCCAATGGATCCGCAGCGAGCGGCCGGAGCAACACGCGATGACCTATCTCTATTTCACCCGGGAGAACGGCCGGCTGGTCGGCGTCGCGAGCCTCAGGGACATGGTGCTCGCCGAGCCCGACCGGCCCGTCGCCGAGCTCATGGAGGACGACGTCGTCGACGTCGCCGCCGACGTGGACGAAGAGGAGGTTGGTCGCATCATGACCAAGTACGACCTCCTCGCCATCCCGGTCGTCGACGAGGAGCGCCGGCTGGTCGGCATCGTCACCCTCGACGACGCCCTCGACGCGGTGTTGCCCGACGACTGGAAGCAGCGTCTGCCGCGACTCTTCCGTTAGGGCGGCCGCGACCCGCAGCGGCCCGACGCTCGCGCCGCGCTCGCGCCGCCGTTCAGACCGGCTGCGCCGCCGCCGGCGCCTCCACTCTCTCCCAGGCGACGCTGTGGCGCGGCGCCTCGACGAGCGTGGCGAGATCGAGGCGGAAGCGGGCGATCTCGCCCTTGGACTGGACCCTGCGAAAACCGCCGCCCTCGAGCACCTCGGGGTGAAACAGGTTGAGCTCGCGGATGTAGCCGCGGAACGGGTCTCCGGGGCGCGCCCGGCTCAGGCCGAAGGCTTCAAGTGCCGCGATGCGGCGGTGCTTAAGCGAAGCCTCGATCTCCTGGAGGAGGAACTGAAAGCCGCGCAGATACTCCTCATCGTAGAAGTACGAGCAGGTGAGCACGTAGGCGTCGGGTGAGGGGGGGCCGGCCGGCAGGCAGCGCGCTCGCGGCAGCAGGCGCGCGGCGGCCGTGTGCATCCAGCCGACGACCGCGCCGCCTTCGAGCAGCGCGCGGCCGAAGAAGCCGGCCTCTGCCTCGGCCTCCTGTTCCCAGGCCTGTCGCAGATCGGGTGCCGGCGTGGCGGCGGGCAGCGTCTGCCACCAGACGCAGCCTTGGCAGGTCGGCGCCAGCAGGTCGCGGGTGCCCGCGCTGAGGTCGATCGCCCTCACTCGTCGTCGGCGGCGGCGACGTCGTCCACATACACCTCGACATGCGTGATCGGCGTGCCCGTGGTGCGCTCGAGGTAGCTCGCGCCGGCGCGCGCGGCGGCCGCGCACACGGCCGGGATGCCGGCGCCCGGGTGGACGATGAGGTGCACCTCGAGGACCGGCCCGGCGTCGTCCTCCCCGAGGCGCACCGGGCCGTGGCGCTCCATGTGGACGCGTTCGCCCAAGGTCTGCAAAGGGTTGCGGTAGAGGTCCGCCACGCCGGGGATGTCTTTGATAGCGTCCCATACGGTGCTGGTGATGACTTCGGCCGAGAAGCTGGGCCCGGGTCGTTGGCGCACGCCGTCCCTTCCGTCGCTGGTGGCGCGAGTATACCGCCGCCGCGAGGTGCGCGGGGAGCCCGGACGCCGCCGCTGTTTGCCACTGTGCGAGGCGCTCCCCTATACTCCTTGCGCACGAAGGGGGCCTGATTCCGGGTCCCTGCGTGCCCTGAGCGACGATCGAGGCGGTCATCACGAGCGACGACACCACCATCTACCGAGCGGACTGGGTGCTGCCCGTGGCGGCGCCCGTGCTGGCCGATGGCGGGCTCGCCGTGAGCGGCGAGCGCATCATCGGCGTGGGCCCGGCGCCTGACATCACGGCCGCTCATCCGCGTGCGCGGGTGGTCGATCTCGGCCGTTCCGTGATCATGCCCGGGTTCGTCAATTGTCACAGCCATATCGAATACACGTCCTTCCGAGGTATCCTCGACGACTCTGAGTTCGGCGACTGGATCATCAGTCTCGTCGACGTCAAGGCGTCGCTGACCCCCGAGGAGTATCTGGCCAGCGCGAAGCTCGGCGCCCTCGAGGCCATCTCGTCTGGCATCACCACCATCGCCGATACGAGCTACGGCGCCGCCTCGCTCCAGGCGGCCGCCGAGGCCGGCCTGCGCGGACGCCTCTATCTGGAGGTCTTCGGGGTCGACGACAAGCGGCTCGACGAGACCATGTCGGACGTCGAACGCCGTCTCGCCGAGGCGCAGGCGGCCGCGCCACCGCGCTTCGATGTCGGCCTTGCGCCGCACGCCCCCTACACCGTCTCCAGCCGCCTTTATCAGGCCATCTCGGGGTTGGCGCGTGAACGCGGCCTCAAGGTCATGAGCCACGTCGCCGAGAGCAAAGAGGAGCTCACCTACATCCGCTCCGGATCGGGCAAGTTCGCCCACGACTACCGCGAAAAGATGGGCTGGGAGCGGATGCTCGTGCAGCCCTTCGGCGTGAGCCCCATCAAGTACCTGCAGCAGTGGGACGTCTTCGACCCCGATTTTCTCGCCGTCCACTGCGTGCAGGTGAGCCGTGACGACGTCCGCATCCTCAAGGCCAAGGACGTCGCCGTCGCTCACTGCCCCAAGAGCAACGCCAAGCTGGGCTGTGGCGTCATGCCTTTGGCCGACCTGCTGCACGAGGGCGTACGCGTCGGCTTGGGCACCGATAGCCCGGCCTCGAGCAACATCATGGATATGTTCGACGAGATGCGCACGATGCTCTTCCTTCATCGCGCGGTCGAGCGCGACGTCACGGTGCTCGACGCGCCGAAGTGCGTGCGCATCGCCACGTTGGGCGGCGCCGAGGCGCTGGGCATGCAGGACGACATCGGCAGTCTCGAGCCGGGCAAGTTCGCCGATTTCATCGCCGTCGACGTCTCCAAGTCGCACTTCGCGCCCATCGACGAGCCGTATTCGGCGCTCGTCTACGGGGCCAACCAGGACGACGTGCTGATCACTGTCGTCGGCGGCGACGCGCTGTTCCACGAGCGTGCCTACACGGGCCTCGACGCGGAGGCCATCAGGCGCGCCGCCGTCGGAGTACGCCAGAAGCTGCGCGACCGAGTACGAGCCGGAGGCGTCCTGGTGGGCGCCGCCGAATCAGGCTGGTGGCAGACCGCCGGCGCTCCAGGAGAGGAGACCCCCTAAGTGCTTCTCGACCGCCAACGTGTGAAGTTCTGGCAGAAGTGGGTGTTCGGCTTCATGGCCATCATCATGGCCGGGTTCCTGATCATGATCCCGCTGAGCAGTAGAGTCTCGGGCTGCGGCGGCGGCACGACGTCCGCCACCAAGCAGCTCGACAATGAGATCGCCCAGTACCAGGCGGCCGTCAAGGCCGACCCGAAGAACGTCGACTCCTGGCGAAGCCTCGCCGAGAACTACGTGCTGCGCGCCAACCAGCAGACACCGGGCTCCGCGGCCGAGCAGGCCGACTTGCGCACCGCGGCGCAATACTACGGGAAGGCCGTGAAGCTGCTCAGCAAGCAGAAGGGCGCCGCCGCCAAACAGCTGCGCCTCGACACGCTCCAGCAGCTGGTGAGCGTGTATGTGTCCCTGAAGGACTACCAGCTGGCGACCAATGTCTACGGGCAGATCACGGCGCTCACTCCGAAGGACGCACAGTCGTTCTTCGAGATGGCGTCCGTGGCCATCAGCGCCGGCGACACCAACACGGCGCTGCTCGCCTTCACCAAGTACCTCAGGCTCGATCCGCACGCGCCCGACGCACAGACGGTCAAGGACTGGATCGCCGCCAACTCGGGCAGGCCCACGCCGACGCCATCGTCCAGCGCGGGAGGCGGGCAGTGAGCGACCTTTTCAGCGTCTCGAGCGAACGCACCGGCGACGGACTCGGTATCGTCGCCGTCTCCGGGGAAGTCGACATCTTCACTTCTCCGCGGTTCAAGGAGTGCATGTTGGAGCTCCTCGACGCGGGCCTCAACAGGCTGGTCATCGACCTGAGCGGCGTCACGTTCATCGATTCCACGGCGCTCGGCGTGCTCATCGGCGGCGTGCGCCGCGTGAACACCGCCGGCGGGGCCATGACCCTGGTCGTCACCAGCCGCGCCGTGGAGCGCGTCCTTTCGATCACCGGCCTGGACCGCGTGTTCACGATCCACGCCACTCGCGCGGCCGCGCTCGAGTCGCTCGCCTGACGGCGCGCATCGTCATCTCGACACCGGGGTCCGCGCGGTGGTATTAACTCCCATCGTCCGGGGCTGCCCGGCCACATCGTCTGAGGTAGGTCCGTGAGGCTCATCGTCACAGAGAAGGATTCCGCCGCCCGCAAGATCGCCGACATCCTCGGCGGCAAGGTCACGGTCAAAGAGCACGGCCGCGGGCGTCAGAAGGTCAGGTCCTATCACTTCGGATACAAGGACGACGACGCGGTGGCCATCGGTCTGCGCGGCCACGTCATGGAGACCGTGTTCCCCAACACCTACCGGCGCTGGAGCCTCAAATACCTCGGCGACATGATCGAGACGCCCGACCTGGCGTGGGTGGTCGATGGCGGCGCCGCCGGCACGCTCGCGGCTCTGCGCAGCGTGGCCAAAGGCGCCACCGAGGTCGTCATCGCCACCGACTACGATCGCGAGGGCGAGCTCATCGGCCACGAGGCGCTCGAGATCCTGCGCGGTGACGCGCTCAAACGCCACCCGCACGACAAGCCCGAGAAGAAAAAGAAGGCGGGCGCCGCGGTCCGCGGCAAGGCCGCGGCCGCCCCTCCGGCCGAGCCGCCCGCCGACGACGGCGACCCGCGCGTCAAGGCCATGCTGCCGGCCGCCGCCGTCGACCGCCACATCCGCGTGCGCTATTCCGCGCTCACCCGCGAAGAGGTCGAGGCGGCCTTCGCGAAGCCGTCCACCGTCGACTTCAATCTGGCCGAAGCGGCCCATTCGCGCCAGGACATCGACCTCATCTGGGGGGCGGTGCTCACGCGTTTCATGTCGCTGGCTGCCTACCGCTACGGCGCCGACTATCTTTCGGTGGGTCGCGTGCAATCGCCTACACTGCGTCTGGTCGTCGACCGCGAGCTGGAGCGTCGCGCCTTTGTGCCGGTCCCCTACTGGGAGATCAAAGCCACGCTGACGCGCGGCGACGACATCGTCGAGGTGGCGCACGCCAAAGGCCGCTTCGATTCGCTCGAGGCCATGGAGACCGCATTCGCGCGCGCCCAGGCCGATACCGCGGAGGTCACCGCCTACAAGGCGGAACCGCGCAAGGTCGCGCCGCCGGCACCGTTCAACACCACGGCGCTCATGAGCGCGGCCTCGGGTGGCGGCGTGTCGCCGGCGCGCGCCATGCGCGCCGCCGAGTCGCTGTACCTCAACGGTCTCATCAGCTACCCGCGCACCGACAACACGGTGTACCCGCCGTCGCTCGACCTGCGCGGCAGCCTCGAGGCCCTGGCCGGCTGGCGGCCGGTCGCCACGACTGCCGCGCGCCTGGCCAAGCAGGGCAGGTACACGCCCACCAGGGGCAAGAAGCGCACCACCGACCACCCGCCAATCTATCCGGTGGGGGTCCCCAAGAAGGAGCTCAGCGGCGACCAGGCCAGGGTCTACGACCTCGTCGTGCGCCGCTTTCTCGCAACGCTGCTCCCGGCCGCAGTGATCGAGGGTCAGCGTGTCGATATCCGCATCGGTCACGAACCCTTCCTCGCGCGCGGCAGCCGCGTGGCCTCGCCGGGCTTCCTCGAAGTCTACGAGAAGTTCGCCGCCAAGCGCGACCGGCCGCTGCCAGCGCTGCGGCCGGGCGACGTTCTCCAGGTGCGCGATCTGCACAGCGAGAGCAAAGAGACCCAGCCCCCGTCTCGCTACGGTCAGGGTCCGCTCATCGAGAAGATGGAGGAACTCGGCCTGGGCACCAAGGCCACGCGCGCCGACATCATTCAGCACCTCTACGACCGCAACTACGTGCGCGACAACCCCATCGAGCCCACGGAACTTGGTGTCGCGCTCATCACGGCCTTTGATGCCGCCATGAAGCAGGCGCCTGTCGACATCTCGTCATGGCAGATGACGGCGAAGCTGGACGACCAGATGGACCGCATCAGCGAGGGCGAACTGCGGCGCGACGAGGTGGTGGCCGAGAGCCAGGACATGCTGGAGCAGGCCTGGAAGCTTCTCGACGGTCACGTCGCCGACATCCGTGAGCGCATCAAGGGCGGCGTGCGCGAGGATCTCACGCTGGGCGAGTGCAAGAACTGCGGCGGCCAGGTGCGCGTGTTACGCGGCAAGACCGGCAAGCGTTTCGCCGCCTGCGTCGGCAAGGAGGGCGAGGAGCCGAAGCCGGCAGCCGAGGGCGAGCGTGCGCGGCGCGGCTGCGGCCAGACCTTCCCGCTGCCGCAGCGCGGCACCATCACCCCGACGGGCAAGACCTGCGGTGAGTGCGGCTGGCCCGAGATCAAGGTCGTGGGTGCCGGCGGCCGCGGGCGCCCATGGGTACTGTGTGTCGACATCGACTGCCCGAGCAAAGAGAAGTACCGCGCGCGCACCAAGAAGAGGGATGCCTGAGCGTGAGAGGACTCGCGGGCACGCGACGACGGAGTCCGGGGTGAGCGAACGGAACGGCGTGTTGATCACGCTCGAGGGCTGCGACGGCTGCGGCAAGAGCACGCAGGCGGCGCTGCTCTGCGAGCGCCTCGCCGCCTGCGGGCTCCCCGTCGGCCCGTCCTCCGCCCCGGGCGCCGTGATCCGCGAACCCGGCGGCACCGCGGCCGGCGAGGCCGTTCGTGACATTCTCCTCCACGGTCTCGAGGCGTTGGCGCCCTGGACCGAGACACTGCTGTACGCCGCGGCCCGCGCCGAGCTCGTCGAGCACGTGCTGCTGCCCGAGCTCGGCGCCGGCCGTGTGCTCGTGCTCGACCGTTTCATCGACTCGTCGCTCGCTTATCAGGGCTTCGCCCGCGGACTGGGTATCGACGCGGTGCTGGCCGTCAACGCACCGGGTCTACGCGGCCTGCTGCCCGATCTCACGATCGTCCTCGACGTCGATCCGGTCGTGGGGCTGGCGCGCGCCGGCAACGCGCCCGACCGCATCGAGGCCGAAGGCCTCGATCTCCAGCGGCGGGTCGCCACCGGCTTCGCCGCGGTGGCGCGGCGCTTCCCGGAACGAGTGCGTCTGATCGACGGCTTCCGCGACATCGACCTCGTCGCCGCCTCCGTGAGGGCCGCGGCGCTCGAGGCGGTCGCCGACGCCGGCTTGCGGCTCGGCGGCTGAGGGCGCTCTGTGTTCGACGACGTCCCCGGCCAGGAGAAGGTCAAAGAGATGTTCGCGCGCGCCCTGCGCGAAGGCGCTCTCAGCCACGCGTACCTGCTGAGCGGCCCCGAGGGCCTGGCCAAGACGGCCTTCGCGCGCGAGCTCGCCGTGGCGCTCGTCAGCGCCTGCGGCGGCTGCGGGATCTGCCCCGAGTGCGAGCGTGCGCGCCGCGGCATCCACCCCGACCTGCATGTGGTCGAGCGCGAAGGCGATCTCATCCGCGTCGAACAGGTGGAGCCGGTGATCGCCGACCTCAGCCTCAAGCCCTTCGCCGCCGGTCGCCGCGTCTGGGTCATCCCCGAGGTCGAGTATCTGCACCCGGCGGCCGCCAACAAGCTGCTCAAGAGCATCGAAGAGCCGCCAGTCTACGTGATCTTCCTGCTGGTCACCGACCGTCTGGAACGCGTGCTCCCCACCGTCGTGTCCCGCTGCCAGCTGGTCGAGTTCCGATCCCTGAGCGACGCGCAGGTCGCCGCGTACCTGCGCGAAAGCCACGGCCTCGACGGCATCGAGGCCGAAGCGCTCGCGCGTCTCTCGACGGGCTCGGTGGAGCGCGCCGCGCGGCTTGCGGGCGACGCGCGCGGCGCCGATCGCCGGGCCGAGTACCTGCGCCACGCGGCGCGAGCTCCCGGCCTTTCGCGCGTCGCCTCCGAGGGCGATCCGCCGGCGGCCTTCATCGGCGTCCTCGAAAGGCAGGTCCAGGAGACCGTCACCCGGGTCCAGGCCGACCTCGACAAGCAGCTCGCGATGCTGGCCCAGCAGTTCCAGGACAAGCGCGATCTCAAGTGGCAGCAAGATCGCGCGTCGGCACGCGCCAAGCGCGAGGAAGCGCGCCTGCGGCGTATCGCGGCGCAGGACGCCGTCGACCTGCTCGCTGCCTGGGTGCGCGACCTTTGGGTGGTCGCTTGTGGGGCATCCGATGTACTCTGGAACTGCGACCATGCCGACGAGCTCGCCGGGGCGGCCGTGGCGACACCGGAATACTATGCGCGTCTCATGGGCGTCGTGGCCCGGACTCGCAAAGATCTTTATCTCAACGTCGATCAGAAGCTCGCACTGCAAGCGCTGTTCGCGCGCTTCGAGGAGGTCGCAGAGAGTGCCTAGAATCGCCAGCGTCGTGTTCCGCGGCGGCGGCAAGGTCTACCAGTTCGACGCCGGCACCCTCGAGGCCGTGCCGGGCGACCGCGTGGTCGTCGACACCACCCGAGGTGTCGATTTCGGGCGGCTCGTCAAAGGGCCCGACGAGGTGCCGCCAGAGCAGGCGCCGCGTGGCCTCAAGCGGATCCTCCGCAAGGCCACGCGAGGCGACCTTGACGCCGTCGCCTCCCACCGCGACGACGAGCTCGAGGCCAAGCGCGTCTGCCGGCAGCTCGTCGCCGAGCTCGGTCTCGGCATGAAGGTCGTCGAGGCGCGCCAGGCCTTCGAAGGTGGCAAGCTCCTGATCACCTTCTTCGCCGAGGAGCGCGTCGACTTCCGCGAGCTCGTCGGCAAGCTCAACGAGCGCCTTAAGCGGCGCGTCGAGCTCAAGCAGGTCAGCGCTCGCGACGAGTCGCGCATCGTCGGCGGCTACGGCCCTTGCGGCCGCAGCCTCTGCTGCGCGACCTTCGCCGGCGACCAGGAGCCCGTGTCCATCCGCATGGCCAAAGACCAGAACCTGCCGCTCAACCCCACCAAGATCTCCGGCTGCTGCGGCCGCCTCATGTGCTGTCTCAAGTACGAGCACCAGGTCTACGTGTCGTTCCGCAAGCGGGCGCCCAAGCGCGGCGCGATCATCACGACGCCCGAGGGGGAGGGCAAGGTCGTCGAGCTGCTGGCGCCGGTCGACAGCGTCACTGTAGACCACGGGGAGGGCCGCGCCGTAACGTACAAGCTCGCAGAGCTCGGCAGACCCGCCGACGGGGAGGAACCAACATGAGCGAGACACATGCGGTGCTCAATGTCCCGAGCGTCTCCTGCAATCACTGCAAGATGGCGATCGAAGGCGCGGTGGGCGCCCTGGCCGGTGTCCGGTCGGTGGCCGTGGAGATCGACGCCAAGAGCGTGGCCGTCGATTTCGAGGCCGACGACGTGACGCTGGAGACGATCGAGGCGGCCGTCCAGGAAGAGGGCTACGAGGTCGCCGGCCGCCACGTGTTCGGAGAGTGACCACCGCCTGCGGCTGGTTTGGCAAGACGGTGGGCAGCTGGTACCATACCGCGTCGCCACCCGTGGGCCGTTAGCTTAGTTGGTAGAGCAGGGGACTCTTAATCCCAAGGTCGAAGGTTCGAATCCTTCACGGCCCACCAGCCTTCCCGCGGCAGCAAGGGCCGCCTCCACAACAGTTGCCCAGGCGCTCGCCGCTCTGCTATCGTTCTTTGGATATGGGCCACTTTGACCCACTGTGACGCACTTCACCTGACGGGAGCCCCGACGCCGTGAACGGCCGCATGAAGCCCTCCGTGGGCCGCCTCTTGGACGACGCCCGCTTCTCGTTCGCCCCACGCGGCGGCGAAGACGTCCTGCGTCAGGGCCTCATCATGCTCGCCTGTTATGCGGCGTACGATCTCTCTCGCGCCGTCGTCGTCGGCCATGAAGCCGTCGCCATGGCCAACGGCCTCTTCTTCATGAACCTCGAGAAGGCCCTGGG
>JADGPQ010000254.1 GCA_017882325.1 Thermoleophilia bacterium | reverse complement strand
GGCGCCGATGCGGCTCACGCGCGCGGTGCTGCCCCACATGCTCACCCGCGGCCGGGGCGCGGTCGTCAACGTCGCCTCCCTCCTGGCGCTTAGTGGTCCAATGCACGTGCCGATGTCCGGCAGGGCGACGTATGTCGGCGCCAAGGCCTTCCTGCTGTCGTTCACGCAGGCTCTCGCCGTGGAGCTCGAGGGCACCGGCGTGCAGGCCATGGCCGTCCTTCCGGGGATGGTGGAGACTGAGTTCTTCCGCACCAGGCGTGGAGGTGATCCTGGGGCCGCCAACCTCATGAGCGCGGGCGACGTGGCCCAGGCCATCGTCGTCGGCCTGGAGCTGGGCGAGGTCATCTGCGTCCCCGGCCTGGATGACGTGAGCCTCTTCGACGAGCTCCGAAACGTGCAGAGGGCGACGCTCTTCGGTGGCAACGCCGCACAACTCGCGGAGCGTTACAGGCGTTGAATCGGACGGCGCGCGGGAACACCCCAGCATGACCGCGCGCGGCATCATTCGCACCTACCTCGGCATCGCCGCCAGCACGACGCTGGCCCAGTCGCTCATCTGGGGTGTCAACACGCTCTTCCTGCTGTCTGTCGGCCTCGACATCTTCCAGGTCATGCTGATCAACGCTGCATACACCGTTGCGCAGATGCTGTTCGAGGTGCCGACCGGCGTGATCGCCGACACGGTCGGCCGCCGCGTCTCCTATCTGCTTGCGGTCGGCATCATACTGGTCTCGACGCTCCTGTACGTGTGGTTCGGGCTCGCCGGGTTCGGCGTGGGGCCCTTTGCCGTCGCCTCGGCGCTGCTCGGCCTGGGCTACACCTTCTACACGGGCGCCGTGGACGCCTGGATGGTCGACGCCCTACACTCGGTGGACTATCCGGGCAAGCTGGAGCCCATCTTCGCGCGCTACGGCATGACGTTCGGGCTGTTCATGCTGATCGGGACTACGTTCGGCGGGCTGCTCGGGCAGGTCGATCTGTGGATCCCCTACGTCGTCCGGGCCATCGTGCTCGTGCCGGCGTTCCTGCTGGGCCTGCTGGTCATGCGCGACCTGGGGTTCAAGGGCAGGGAGCTCACCCTTGGCAGCTTCGGCTACGAGACGCGGCGCATCGCCACCGCGGGCATCACGTACGGCCTGCGCGACCGCGTCGTCCGGTTCATCATGTTCGCGACGCTCATCCAGGGGATCTTCTTCATGTACGGCTTCTACTCGTGGCAGAAGTACTTCCTCGACCTCCTCGGCAAGGACCTCGTGTGGGTCACCGGGGTGATCGCGGCCTTCGTCGGGCTCACGCAGATCGTCGGCAACGCCCTGGTAGGGCGGATCACCAAGAAGGTGTCTGACCGGGGGCTCATCCTGATGGTGTGCACGGGGGTCTCGACGGTCGCGATCGTCGGCGCCGCGCTGGTGCAGCAGTTCTGGGTCGCGGTTCCGCTCTACCTCGTCTCGACTGTGGCCTTCGGGATCTCGATGCCCGTCAAGCAGGGCTGGTTGAACGCCCGGATCTCCTCGGAGCAGCGCGCCACGATCATCTCTCTCGACGCGCTGTTCGGCGACGGAGGCTCGACCGTGGGCCAGGTTGGGCTGGGCTGGCTGTCGCAGGCGGTGTCGATCCCGTTCGCGTGGCTCGTCGGAGGGCTCGCCCAGGCCGTCGGCGTGCCGCTGCTCGGGGTGGCGCGGCGGGCGGAGCGAGCGGAGCCCCCGGAACCCGCCGACAAGGTCGGCCCCGCAGACCACGTTCCCGGCCTGCAGGTGGTGGCTGCCGGCTGCATCGGCCCGGAGTGCACCGCGCCCGCCGGCGACGCACGCAGCGAGCGAGCCGCCTGACCCAGCGCCGACGCCTACGCGGAAGCCGGTGGCGCGTCCGCGGCTCGCGCGGCGCGTGATAAGGTCTGGCGAATGAAGGGGCCCACAGGCGCGGCAGACTCCGAAACGCCGGCCAGCGGCGCGTCCGGATCGCGCGGCGAGGCGCCCGTCGTCGCGCCTCTCGAGCACCGGCCCGCTGCGGCGGCGCCCGGCACGCGTCATTGGCTGCCCGCCGCGGTGGCTCGCGGGCTCGCCCTCTTCGTCGGCGCATTCACTCTGCTCAGCGTCGTCGGCGCGGCGCGCTCCGAGGCGCTTGACGCCAGTCTCTGGTGGGTCGCGGTGCCCTTCGTGGCGCGGCTCGTGAGCGCGGCCCTCCTGGCCGCCGTCGGCGCCGCCTTCGTCGCCTACGCGGTGGCGCCGCGCATGCGCGCCTGGCGGCGCTGGTCGACCCTCGTGCTGTTCGCGTTCTTCGCCGCCGCAGCCGTCTACAACGCGGTCGACTTCTTCTTCGTGTGGCGCGCCGGCGACATCGCGCCGCGCGTCCCGCTGCCGTTCTCGCTGGTCGTAGCCCTGTTGCTCGCCTTCGTGACGTGGGCCGCCACGCGGGCGCCGGCGCCGCGGCGCCGGCGCTGGTCCGCGGCGGCCGTCCTCGTCGCCACCGCCGCCGTCTGCGTCGTCCTGTTCCCGCTGGCTCAGGTGCTGTTCTTCGGCACCACCGACTACCGGCGCGCCGCCGATATCGCCGTCGTCTTCGGCGCCCAGGTGCACGGCAGCGGGGCACCGTCAACGTCGCTGCGCGACCGCATGGACACGGCCGTAGGTCTCTTCAAGGACCGCCTCGTCAAGAAGATCCTCGTCTCGGGCGGCGTGGGCGACAGTGGGTACAATGAGGCGCTCGTGATGCGGGACATGGCGGTGAAGGCGGGGATCCCCAAGGAGGATGTCGTGGTGGACTCGAACGGTGTGAACACCGAGGCCACGGTGCACAACTCGATTCCCTTCTTTGGCTCCAAGGCGCACTCCCGAGTGCTGGCCGTGAGCCAGTTCTACCACCTGCCGCGCATCAAGCTCGCCTACCAAAGGGCCGGCTGGGATGTGTTCACGGTGCCGGCCGGGACGTCCACGCGCATCAAGGAGACCCCTTACCTCGTGACGCGCGAGATCCCCGCCTTCTGGGTGTACTACCTGCGCGCCATTTTCGGCTAGACGCCGACGCCGGGCGCGGCGGCCGGGTAGGGGCGGCGCCAAGAACGAAAGGGGGCAGGCCCCACAGGGCCCGCCCCCTTCGTCGTTCAGCTGGTAGCCGCTGCGCAGTCTACCGCAGCAGGCACCCGTTTGACTGCAAATACTCCTGCCACTCGGCCTCGCTGGGCTCGTTGCACTTGCGCAGGAGCTTCTCCCACTCGTTGTCCACCCAGGCCTCGATGTTGAGGAGGATCTCCTCGTTGCCCGGCTTGAACAGGTGGGCGAAGCGGCCCTGGCGCTTGAGCCACGGCACGAGCGGGACTTTGTGGTGCGGCCGGTAGGTGAGGCGGTACTCGCCGTCCTCCACCTCGAACAGCGGCCAGTAGGAGGTGTTCACGGCCTCGCGCGCCAGCTCGATGGTCTCGGCGCCGTCCGCGCGCCAGCCGCGCGGGCAGGGCGCGAGGACGTTGAGGAACGTGGGGCCGTCCACCGAGAGCGCCTTGGAGGCCTTGCGCACCAGGTCGCGCGGGTCGTGCGGCGAGGCTTGGGCCACATACTGGAGGCCGTGGGCGATCATGATGTCGGTGAGGTTCTTGCGGTTCTGCAGTTTGCCGGACGTCGCCTTGCCCACGGGGCTGGTGGTCGTCCAGGCGCCCACGGGCGTGGCCCCCGAGCGCTGGAAGCCGGTGTTCATGTAGGCGCCGTTGTCGTA
>JADGPQ010000080.1 GCA_017882325.1 Thermoleophilia bacterium | reverse complement strand
CCATTTGCAGCGAAAATCTTGGTCCGGTTTCCCAACGCGTCCCAACGAAGGCTGTCGCGGGACTGACCGGGCCCCATTCATCGGTCCACTTCCTATGTTAGTCCAAGGGCCACCTCCGGCGTACGAGAGGGAGGTCCGGATGGAGAGCCTTGGCGGCCCAGCACTTTCGCAGCCGCCGGTCGTCGCGTGTTCAAGAAGGCGGGGCTTACCTGCCGCCTGCATGACCTGCGTTTCACGTACGCGACCATGTTGCTGCGCCAGGGTGTCCATCCCAAGGTCGTGCAGGAGCGCCTCGGACACGCCACGTATCAATCACGCTCGATATCTACTCACACGTGGCACCACACATGCAGGAGGAGGCAGCCGCCAAGATCGACGAGGCACTGCGCGGAGCCCTGGCGGGATAGGGCTGAGACCCGCAGCGGCCACCCGAGGGCGCCGGGGAGGTGTGGCTACTCATGGTTGTACGGCGGAATCTCCACTTGACTGAGCCGCAGAGAGTTCTGTCGGTTCGGTCGATTCTGTCGCCTCGGGCGCGCGGCTCTTCTTCCTCATGCGACCCGGACTGCTTCGGCGTCCACGCTGGGTCCAGCGCGTCATCGACGCCGGGGACAGCAGAAAGTCCAGAGCGCCTAGAGCTTACTCGGCTGCCATTTCCATTCGCCCGTGTCGCCTTCGGCCGTCACGTCGGACGACTTCGCCGTGTAGTGGAAGGCATTGGGTGCCCCCAAGGCATGGGGTGCCCCGCCCGCCGGTTGCGCCGCGAAGTAGACCCAGCCCACGCGGGAGTCGCCGGGAAGTCCGAGATTGACTTCGTTGAGGGCGTTCTTGGGATTGTCGCCGGGAGGGAAGTACCGCCATCCCCCGGCATCAAACAGAACGGAGTTCGCCCCGACGGCAGCCAGGTGGATCGGCGTGGAGCCCACGTTTCGCATCTTCAGCTTGACGCCGTAGACGTTCGATAAGGTGCTATCGCCGGTGGCGATGTAGCTCATGAACTTCAGCCCAAGGGCCGTCACTTCCAGCTGCCCCTTGCCCGCGTCGGAAAGCACGATCGCATCACCCAGATGGCCTTGCCGCTCGGTGGACTGGACCTGCCCGGTGCCCGAAGATGCTTGCGGGGTGGCGGTCACGGTCGTGCCGCCGCTGCAGGCGGCCAGGGTCAGCGCCGCGACCATGACGAGCGCGGCGAGCGCGAGTGTGATGGCTGCGGGTCTCCAGAATCCTCCCGGCCCCTTCATGACCTGCCCCCTTCTTCTTGGCGTTGGCCCGGCCGCCGCACGCAGCGGCGAGTGATTTGGCTTGCCTGTCGAATCGCCTAGGGCCGCAGCAGACTCCGGTCCATGGCGACGAAGTTGTACTGCCGGATGATCTGGCCGGCTCTGAGCTCCAGGATGACGAGCATCGGCTGGTCGACGAGCCTTCCCCCAGAGATCTCATCGGCGTAGGTGCCCTGCACCGCAGCGAAGCGGCCATCTGCCGAAACGAAGAATGAGACGTCCATAGGCGAGCCGGGTTCCGGTTCCAGCTTCGCCGCGAACTCGCTCCTGGGAAAACGGGAGGCGACGTCGGCGGCCAGTTGGCTCTTGGTCATGACGCGCCACTTGGGGCTGACGACGTCGACGTACATCGCTTTGTCGGCATAGCAAGACAGGAAGGATGCGGCGTTCCTGCCATTGAAGGCTGAAAGCCACTTGCTGATGGTGGCCGTCGCCTCGGCGATCGCCGTCTGGGCCGTCGGGGATCCCGGTGCGACCGCGCTGCGCGCGATGCTGAGCATGGGCTCGGTCTGCGTGGCCTTGCCCGGCTCACCACTGTAGTAGTCGTACTCCCACGCGATCTTGTCGTTGGCGAACGCCAGCAAAGAGGCGGCAGGCTGCCAGGGAAGGGTGCCCTTGTCGTCCCGCAGCGCGATCCTGCCCAGCATGGCGGCGAAGCGGCCATCGGCGGAGACGAAGGAGGACTTCAGGGTCAGCCGGAAGGACTTCCACCAGGTGGGGTCCTGACCCATGGCGTCCATGTCGCTCTTCGTGATCACCCCGGCGATGGTGGCGTCGTAGTACATCACGTCGCCCGCAAAGAAGGACGAGAGCGCATCCCGGTCTCTCTTGGCACTCCAGGCGGTGTTCCAGGTGGCCATGAGTGCCCTTACCACCGATTCAGTCCTCGCCGCCTGCGCGGGGTTGGAGGCGGCGGGCGGTGTGGTCACCGGTGACGCCGCTGTCGATGGCGTCGTCATGCTTGCCGTGCTGCCGTTCTTGGGCGAGCCGCCGCAGGCGGCCGGAGTGAAGGCCGCGACCACGACGAGCAGCGCCAGCATCATCGCGGTCTTTGCATCACTGGGTCCACGGTGCCCCTTCATGACCTCTCCCTTCCCCAACGGCCCACTGGACCTCAACCCGGCCGGCTCTCCCGCTGCTCGTGGTCGGGGCTAGAACGGGACGTTGGAACTGTTGTAGTAGAGCGTCTCGCGGCGGATCTGGCCGTTGCGCATCTCCAGCATGGTCACGCCGCTGCCGCTCGCCCCGTACGACTGGCTGCCGGCGGTCCAGATGACGGCCGCCCAGCCGCGGCCGACGGCGTAGCGCGGGTGCGCGAAGGCCAGGTCGGCCGGCGTCTTGAAGATCTTGGCGTAGTGCCTCTGCACATCACCGGGACTGCTGCCCACAGTGCTGGAGGCGGTGTCCGCGAAGGCGATCGTGGGCGCGCTCAAGGCGGCTACCGCAGCGGCGTCCTTGTTCTGCAACGCCGCCGCGTACGTGAGTGCCACGGCCTTGCTCGCCGCCAGCGTGTCCGCCGGTCCTGGCGCCGACCTGAGCGGGTTCGCAATACGCAGCGGGCTCAACTGGCCTTCGATGGGCTGGTAGTAGTTCGCATGGCGCACGATCTTGCCGCCGCGAGTCTCGACGAGCTGGAGGAGTTGTATCGACCCCTCTGCGAAGTCCTGGCGCAACTCGAGCACCGCCCAGCCGCGGGCGGCGTGGCCTGCGAGGGTGCGGGTGCCTGTGGTCATGGCGCAGACCTCTCCCAGCATCTTGAGAAGCGCCGCCCGGCCATCCACGTGCACCCCGGTGGCGAAGCAGTCGAAGACGACGTCGCGGGCGTACAGCGCGCCGAGCTGGGCGGCGCTCTGCGCGTCCCAAGCGGCGGTGTAGGCGTCAACTGCCTTCTGGGTGACGGCGACCGAGTCAGTGCCGGCGAGGCGCTGGGGCGCGGCGGCGACCGACGGGGACGCCTGCGGTGTCGATCCTCCGTTCGTCGGGGTGGCCGCCGAGCCGCCACATGCCGTCGCGCTCGCCATCAGCAGCGCCAGCGCAGCGATAGCCAAGCCCGCCGACAGCCCTGCTCGGCATCTGTCCCCACGGGTGCTCATGACGTTCTCCTATCTCAATTCGGTCGGTAGGGGACGAAGCGAGTCGGCGATCGCGATCAGCTCCTTGGCCGTCGCGCCCCCGGTCACCGTCAGCAAGACGTCGTCCTTGACCGCGTACAGGTGAGGGGTGGTGATGTACGGCGCCACGACGACTCGTGCAGTGACGCCGGCGAAGGCGCCGGTGCTGAGCCGGACGTCTCGGCGGACGATGTCGGCCCATGCCGTATCGGGCTCCACAGGGTCGATCGTCGCGGCGGCGTGCGGGTCGGCTACGGTGCGAGTCGTCACGGTCAAGGCGTCGAACCCGCGCACGTACTGCAGTGCGACCACGTTCCGCCCCTCGGTCACGCCGTTCGCGGTGGTCGATCTCGCCGCGACCGCGGTCCATCTCTGCACGTAGCCTGCCGGGAGCCAGGTCGGCAGCAGCGTGACGTGGCCCGGCGCGGAGCCGATGCGGGCGAGCGGCACGCGGCGGAAACCGGTGTCCTTGTGGACGACCTTGGCGCCTTTGGGCGGAGCGAAGGTGAAGGCCGTGTCGGGCAGGGGCTCGTCGATGCGTACGTTGCTCAGGGCGTTCTCCGCCTGGAGTACGCCGTCTACGAACAACTGGAAGCGTATCGGCAGGCACGTCTGTTGGTCGACCGTGACCGAGTACGTCTCATCTCCAATCAGGCGTGGGTCGCTGCCGGCACGCTTGGACCCCGAGATCACCCACACCGGCCTGCCCTCGTACGACGTCGTCTTCACCGTGGCCATGTGGCCTGCCTGCAGAGCCCGCGCCGTCGAGCTGACGCTGGCCAGCACGACGTTCGCCCAACAGTCGGGCGGGCCAAGGGGGTAGCCGGTCGTCACTTCGACCCGGTTCACATGGCCCCCCGTATCCCAGTCCCAGCCGCGCGAGTAGTCGCGGAACACTCCGCTGGCCGCGTCGTAGGCCGTATCCGCGGCATCCGCTCTGTCCCTCATCTGCACCGGCTCGGAGGTCTGCGGCTTGTCTGTCTGGGTCTGACGGAAGCTGCCGTCGGAGCGCAAGAGCACGCGGGAGTGGGTGATGCTGTACTCGGGGACGCCGCCGGGCAAGATAGCCGCTTCCTCCTTCACGGTGGCGTCCGCCTGCACCGTTTTGCCTGAGGAGAGGGCGTCCAGCGCCTTCTGTATCACCTGGGCGGCGGAGACAGGCTGCGGTCCGCTCAGGCGGGAGACCCCCGGCACGCCGACAAGGACAGCCGTCGCGACGGCGACCGCGATGCCGACCACGGCCGCGCTCGCCAGGACGGGGTGACGGGACCAGAGGGAGCGCGACCCACGGGGCCAACGGAGCCAGTCGCCCGTAGCCCTGCCCATCTCGCGGTCGGCCTCGTCCAGGCCGGTCAGAAGGCGCGCCTCGAAACCCGACAGGTGGTCGGGCGCGCTACCGTGCGAGCGCAGGATCTCGTTCAGGTCGTGATGCTCGTCGTTCATCGATCCTCCTTGGCAGAACTCGGCCTGCCGAGCTCGTGGCCCAAGGTCGTGCGGGCGGCCGCCACGCGGGACGCGACGGTGCCGACCGGCACGTCGAGGATCTCGGCCGCGTCCGTGTAGCTGAAGCCGTCGCGGTGGATGAGCAGGACGGCGACGCGCTGCGCGGGCTTGAGGGCGCCGAGAGCGCGGCGCACCTCGTCGCGCAGCGCCACGTCGTTGGCAAGGTCAGGCGAAGGTGCCGTCAGCGCCTCGAGCCGTTCCTCATCGGTCGGCTCGAGGCGCTCCGGCCGTCGCAAACGTTGCAGACAGGTGGTGTACGCGATGCGATAGAGCCAGGTACCCACACCGGCCTCGCCGCGGAACTGCGGCAAGCCACGATAGGCGTTCAGGTAGGTCTCCTGCAGAGCCTCGTCCATCGCCTCACGCGACCCCAGCAGATGGAATGCCAGAGCTCGGAGGCCGCCGTCGTAACGATCGACGAGCCTGGTGAAGGCGCGGTGGTCGCCACGCCGAGCAGCCCTGACGATGGCGGATGGGGGATCATCCCCCGGTCCTCTCCGTCCGGCCAGCTCGATGACCGTCGCCTCGCCCCCCTGGTTCCCCGCCATGGAAACCTCGGTCCGCCTCGGCCGGCGGCCGCCACACGTGGCGACCGTCGGCTGGATTCCCTCTCTACCGTATTGGATGCTTCCGGCCGTCCGGTTTATCTGCGGGCCGGGCCAAAGAAACGCGAAGACCGGCCCGCGGGCCGGTCTCACCAGTGGCTCCCCGCCGCTGTGCGGTGGCCGCTGCGTGCCGCCGGCGGATCAGAGCCTCCCGTCTGCACGATGCTTGCTAGGAGTCCTCTATGGGGTTCGCTTTCCCGCTCGCCGCCGTCCCACGCCGTTGCACGTTCGCGGGTCAGCCGTCGGGCGACGCGTGCAGATGCAGCAGGCGAAGAAGACCTCGCCCATACGGGACTCGGACCTGTGTTACCGCCGTGAGAGGGCGTCCCGAGGGTCTGCCGCGATGGGACCAGAGAGGCGCTTCTGGTCACAGGAAGTCACAAGGACTGTGGCCATTTGCAGCGAGAATCCGGGGCCGGATTCCCAACGCGTCCCAACGAAGCCAATCGCGGACCGCGAGTTTTGGTTGCAGGGTGTTTGCAGAGTCAGGGCTGCCTCGCGCCCAGAATGAACACCTTGCCGAGGTCGACTCGCGCGAGAGGGGCCGAGGGTGGCGGTGGCCCATCCTGGAGCAGGTTCTCCTCGCGGATCCACGTCCCGCCCGGTACCCGGGCGTCGTCCGCCAATCGAAGGACGCGCACAGACGTGCGGGGTCTCAGCGCGTATACAGCTCGTCGATCTCGCAGGAATACACGCGCAGGAACTCCTGCCGTCGCAGCTTGAGAGTCTGGGAGAGCTCGCGGCCGATGCGGAACTCCCCGAGCCACAGGCGCACGCGGTGCACGCGCTCGTAGGGCGCGAAGCGACGGGCGTCGCCACTGATGGCGCTCACCAGAGAGCGGTAGTGCTTGACGATGCGCTCGTCCGCGATGAGCGTCGCCGGCTCACCCGCATCCAGCCCCAGGCTGCGGGCCAGCCCCTCGAGGTGAGTGCGGCTCGGCGCCACGAAGGCGGCCACATACGGCCGCCCCGCGCCGACCACCACAGCCCTGTCGATCCACTCGCTGGCGCAGAGCTCGTTCTCCAGGTAGGGCGCGTTGACGTTCTCGCCGTTCGTGAGGACCAAGGTGTCGTCGAGACGGCCGAGGACGCGCAGGCTGCCGTCGGCGTGCACGAGCGCCAGGTCGCAGGTGTCGAGCCAGCCGTCCGCGCTGAGTACCTCGGCCGTCCGCTCCGGGTCCCGGTAGTACTCGCGCATGACGTTGGGTCCGCGGACGTGCAGGCGGCCGACGTCGCCGGGCCGGCACGGACTGCCGTCCTCGCCTGCGAGACGGTGTTCCACGCCGCGGATCACTTGGCCGGTGGTGCGCAACACGCGGCGAAGAGGGTCCCGCATGGCGATCACGACGATGGTCTCCGTCATGCCGTAGCCCTCGAGCAAGGGCATGCCGGCGGCGTCGAAGAACTCGTCCACAGCGTCGGGCAAGGGGCCGCCGCCGACGCACGGAAAGCGAAGGCGGCCGCCGAGCCCTGCCCTGACTTCACGGAAGACCAGACGGTCGGCCAGGGCGTGGAAGGGGGCCAGGGCGGCCGCCTCCACCAGCGCCCACGCGTAGGCGACCGCCCGCCGGATCGGACCGCGGGGCCGCACCGCCGGCTCGCGGCCCGCGAGCACCCGCCGCGCGCGAGCGGACGCCAGCGAGCGCGCCACCAGCCAGCGCACGAGCCGCCGGCGCGCGGGCTTCAAGCCGTCGATCCTGAGGAAGACGCCCTTGTAGAGCTTGACCCACAGCTCCGGCACCGTGGCCATCACCACCGGGCGCACCGCCGTCAGGTCGCCGCGCAGCGTCATGACGTGGCTGTAGTGCACGCAACATCCCTTGCTCAGATACATGAGCTGCATCTGACGCTCGAGGGCGTGCCACGGCTGCAGCAGCGTGAGCACCGGCTCGCGCTCAATCCCGAGCAGCTTGGGGAGCTCGCACAGGTTGTGCTCGTAGTTGGCGTGGGTGAGCGCCACGCCCTTGGGGGCGCCGGTGGTGCCCGAGGTGTAGATGATCGTCGCCAGATCCTCGGGCGACACTGCCGCGCGGCGCCGCGCGATCTCGCCGGCCGACTCCGGCCACGTCGCCTCGCCGAGCGCCATCAGCTCGGCCAGAGTGAACGTCGGGCACGCGCCGTCACCAGCGGAGGTGGCTCCGCCCGTTCCGGACGAGTCGACCCGACGCTGCGGGGCATCGATGACCACCGCCGCCCGCAGCCCTGGCAACGCCTCGCGCACCTGCCGCAGCTGCGCCGGGTCCTCCACGATGACCACGGCGGGCTCCGAGTGACGCAGGATGGCGGCGAGGATGTCGGGCGGCGTGTCCGAGGCGCGCGGCACGTCCACGGCGCCGAGAAAGTGGATGGCTAGGCTGCACACCAGCCACTCGGGGCGGTTGTCGCTGATGAGGGCTACGAGATCCCCGCGGCTCACGTTGAGAGCGCGCGCGAGTGCGAGCGCGAGCACGCTCGCGCGCCGGTCGAGCTCCTTGTAGGTGAACGCCGTGAAGACGCCGTCCACGCGCCTGCTGAGCGCCGGCTCGGCTCCGTACTCCGCGACCCAGTCCGCGAACAGCCGCGGCAGCGTCGCCGCCCCTGCCAAGCCCGGATCCTGTGCCGATGCTGCTGTCATGCGCCCTCTCCGCAGGGGACTGCCGGCCACCCCAAGCCGGCTCGGGGTCATTGTCCATGAGCGGAGTCTCGTGTCAACTGGAAGCACGGCAAACCCGGCCGCCCGTCTCGGGCGAGAGCGCTCCGGGGCGAGGCTGGTGGGCGGCCCCGGAATCGAACCGGCGACCTCCTCCGTGCAAGGCAGGTCGAATAGCCTGCCCATCTAGGACCGACGAGACCCGTCTAGTCGCGACCAGTCACAAGGAATGATTCCATTTGCAGCGAAAACCAGCGGCCCGTTTCCCAACGCTCCCCAACGAAGCCCATCGAGGACCGGGCATTTGGGTTGCAGAATGATTGCCGCGCGGGTTTCAGCCACGTGATGCCAGGCATGCAGGAGGAGGCCGCGGAGAAGATCGTCGCTGGGCTGCGAGCGGCACTTGCGGGCTAGGTGATGCCCGCCCTACCGGTCGAGGCCGAGACCCCCGGCAGCACCGTCGAAGCTCGGGCGCGATGCCCCATCTGGGGCTGCGCTGGGCTGACGACGAGCGGCGTCCAGTCGCGGCAGGCGCACGAGACCGGAGCGACCGAAGGTTCATTCCATCGCTTACGTCGCTTCGGTCGCCGCGGAGAAGGTCGAAGACGCGCAGCGGCGGGGCGGCCGAGAAGAGCAGCCCCTCCGCCGTCTTGGCCCCGGGCATTCAATAGTGGTCCGATAGCCACTATACTGACTGTGCAGCTCGAGAAGGGTAACCATGAACAGGACAAGACTGGCATCTATCGCGGCGGTCGCCGCACTCGCCTTGATTGTGCTGTGGGCGCTGCTGTCCGGTGCGCCGGCGAAGAGCGGGACCCAGACCGGCAATGAGCTTCCGCTCACGCTCACGGGCAAGACGCTCGACGGCCAGCGATACGACCTTGCGGCGTACCGGGGCAGGCCCGTGGTCATCAACTTCTTCGCCTCCTGGTGCCCCTCGTGCGCAAGGGAGGCTGCCGACCTGACCGCCTTTGCCAAGGCGCACCCCGAGGTGGCCTTCGTGGGAGTCGATATTCAGGACAAGCTGGCCAAAGGCAGGGAGTGGGTGATGAGGTACGGAGTGCCTTTCCCCGTCGTCTTCGATCGGGAAGGCACTATCGCCTCGCAGTACGGCGTCATCGGCATCCCCGCGACCTTCTTCCTGGACGGGAATGGGGTGGAACGAGCGCACATCGTCGGCCCTGCGACGCGTTCCGGGTTCGAGGAGAAGCTGCAGACCGCGATGTGAGGTGGAGTCTTTGCCGCCGTCCTGCACCGCAGTCTGCGGTGCGACGTCCAGGGCGGGGAGAGCGGGGTGCTGCCAACCTCCATCGGCCGGGTCAGCGAAAGCGGACGTCAGCCGAGGTCGTCAGTCGGCGAGCTCGTGACAGCTGGTCCCAGACATCCCCAGCCCGTCCCAGCCGGACGCACGGCTTTGGGTTGCAGAATGGTTGCAGCCGACGGGTTTGGCGGAGGGATGAGAAGCCGATCTCGCCTCGCCGGGGACCAGCGCGTCTTCGTCGCGGCTCATCTGGGACCCTTCTTGCGGATTCACAGGCTCCAAACGACACTGACGTGTGCGGGGCTCCCCATGGGAAGGCGCTACCGCGGCAAGGGCGTCGACGAAGGCAATGTCGGGCGGCTGCACGGGCGGCAGTGTGGCCGAGGCTGTCGAGCGCAGGAGGGCTGGTGGACCCAAGTGGACAGATTTCGAGCCTTGAGGGAGAGGTCGCCGTCCCTCCTGCGGATGCGGCTGCCGCTCGTGGCTACAGCAACCGCGGAGAATCTCCCCGTCGCCTTCGCGCCCCATTACGCTGGGGGCAGGGCTTGTACGCCCCACAGCGCGTCTCGCCTTCAAGGCCAGCTCTCCCACGCGGATCTCGCCCTGCGCTAGGTACATCCGTCTAGTGAAGCCTCCCCTTGGCCGAGCCGGTGCCGATATACGTGAAGAGAAGAGGGCGTGCTTCAGCCGGGAGGGCGAGCCGGAAATGAGCGCGGTTCCCCCGACCGGCCCGCAGGCGGGACTCACCGCCTCGGCGAGAGGAAGGTGAGTGTGGCATGGAGGCAAGCCAGGCGATGCCAGCCTTGACGGCGATCTCGGCAGGCCGTCGCCGGCTCGGCGCTCTGCTCGTCGCTGACGGCCTGGTCAACCAGCACCAGATCGACGCCGCTCTCGCCCGCCAGCAGATCGAGCGGCGGCGACTGGGAGAGGTGCTCGTCCACGAGGGCCTCGTCGCGGAGGCGGACCTCGTCGAGGCCCTGGCGGCGCAGCTGGGCCTCGAGGTGGCCGACCTCGGCCAGGTGTACCTCTCGCCCAATACGCTCGCCCTCCTGCCGCGCAACTTCATCGTCCGGCGACGCGTGCTGCCGCTCTCGCTCGACGAGGACGGGACCCTGGTGCTGGCGATGACCGATCCTCTCGACATCGTCGCTCTCGACGAGGTCAGGCTGCGCACGAAGCGCAACGTGCGTCCGGTCATCTGCGCCGAGAGCGCCTTCGAAGAGGCTCTCGCCACCTTCTTCAACACGCGGGGAAAGCTGCGCGAACAGAGTGAGGAAGAGGAGTCGCTCGCAGCCGGGGAAGCGGCCCTCGCCCACGACGCCTCGATCATCGAGATCGTCGACGGCCTCATCTCCGATGCCGTCAGCATGAAGGCCTCCGACATCCATCTCGAGCCCCAAGCCGAGGCGCTGCACGTGCGCTGCCGTATCGACGGCGTGCTCCACAAGCTGCGCGAGTTCTCCCCACAGGTCCAGCCGGGGATCATCAGCCGCATCAAAATCATGGGCAACATGGACATCGCCGAACGGCGCATGCCCCAGGACGGCCGCACCTCCTTTGAAACCAGCGACGGCAAGGCTGTCGACCTGCGTCTCGCTTCGGTCCCTACCCTCCATGGCGAGAACGTCGCGATCCGCGTCCTCGAGGTCTCGCCCCTGCCACCGACGCTGGACTCACTCGGCCTCGCCGGGCCCTCGCTCGAGCGCTTCGAGGAGGCCATCGGCCGGCCCGAGGGCGGCATCCTCATCTGCGGCCCGACCGGCTGCGGCAAGTCCACGACGCTCTACACGACGCTCGAGTCGATCAAGTCGCCGGAGAGCAAGACCTACACGGTCGAGGATCCCATCGAGCGCAAGCTGGAGGGGGTGATGCAGAGCGAGGTCAAGCAGGCCATTGGCCTCGACTTCGCCGGGATGCTGCGCTCGCTCCTGCGCAGCGATCCCGACTCGATCATGGTCGGCGAGATCAGGGACGCCGAGACGGCCAGGATAGCGGCCGAGGCCGCGATCACGGGGCACCTCGTCTTCTCGACGCTGCACACGCGCGACGCAGCCTCGGCCGTCCACCGCCTGGTCGAGATGGGCCTTCCGCCCTATTTCGTGGCGGCGGCCTTCACCTGTATCGTCTCGCAGCGTCTCGTGCGCCGCCTCTGCCCTCACTGCCGCAAGCCGAGGAGCCTGCGGGTCACAACATGGGAAAGCCTCGGCCTGGGCAAGGCGCCGCGCCGCCAGATGAGGGTCTATGACGCCGTCGGCTGTCCTCGCTGCTTCGGTACGGGCTACCTCGGGCGAGTGGGCATCTTCGAGGTGCTGGCCTTGGACGAGGAGATGGGCAACATGATTGAACGGGGAGTCCCGGTGCGCGAGCTCCGCGAGGCAGCACGCGTGCGCGGCGTCGAGTCCGCGCGCGACGATGGCGTGCGGAAGGTCCTCGCCGGGGAGACGAGCCTCTCGGAGTTGACGCGCGTGGTCATCTAGCAGTGCTGGAGACGCTGTCCTGACGGTGTCGCATGGGGCTGCTGCAGGCGAGGCCCACCACCCGGGCAAGGCGCGGTCATGGAGGAGCAGACTCCCCCCACCTGGCACCGGCA
>JADGPQ010000079.1 GCA_017882325.1 Thermoleophilia bacterium | reverse complement strand
TACGCTGCGCAACCCCGACGCACGCTTCGCCTCAAGGCTCGCCCACCGTGTGGCGGGCGAGCTGGCCGAGGCGGGCTGGCGCCTGGAGCGCGTGAGCACGGACGGGGCGCGGCGCCCGCGGGGGCGCAGGATCTCGCAGCCGAAGCGATCGACCGCGTTCTTCCAGCGGTAGTAGGTCGAGCGGTGGATGCCGTGCAGTCTGCAGGCTGCGGCGACCGAACCCAACTCCCGCACCGACGCAAGAACACGTAGACGATAGGCGTGCAGGACATCATCATTGGTCATGGGGCGACGCTCCTTCTGCCGAGATTGGTCTCTCAGACAGACAGGATGCGTCGCCCCACCTCAGTGAGACAAGAGAGCTCCGAGTGTCGCGACTACTCGGGGATAGGACAAGCTAGCGCAGCGAGTGCTTCATCATCCGCAGCGCGCCGGCGAGTGCGTCGGCCGTCAGCGGCTCGGCGCGCGGGAGTACAGGGCGGCGCGCCAGCCGCTGCGCGATGGCTTCGCCACGCAGCGGCACGATCTCCGCGCCGATCGACGCCAGCAGGTCGGCGAGGTCGCCAGGCGCTGCGCCGGCCAACGGCGCGCCGAGCAAGGGGTGGCGGAGCTGCTGCGCCGCGGCCAGCGTCCAGCGCACCCAGTCGTCCTCGAGAGTCTCGGCGCCGAACAGGCAGACGGTCGCGACGCAGTGTTTGAGGCGCAGAGCGAGGCTTGCGCGGATGAGGTCGGACCTCGGTGCCGCGAACGGCTCGCTGGACACGGCCCAGTCCAAGGTGAGGCCGCCGCCGGCTCCTCGCAGCTGCGCGGCCGCCGGCCGCGCCAGCGCCAGGTCGGCACCGGCGAAGGTGAGGAAGAGTCTCGGTCTGGACTGTGTGGTCTCGCGCACGCGGAACTCCCGGACGCCCGGCAACAAGGTGCATCGGCATGTTCGCGCTCGAGCCTGAGGCTCCTGCGTCGCTCAGCGGCCCGGGGCGACCGCGCAGAAGCGGCGCACGCTGGGGAGGAGCGTCACCACGGCGATCAGCACCTCGACGACGATCCAGATGATGAGGCCGCAGCCGACGGCGATCGCGCCCGGGGTGCGGTAGTCCGAGAAGCGGGAGCCGCCGAGGTATGAGACGGGCATCTGCGCCCAGACGGCGGCGGCCTCCAGCCGACGCGAGCGCTGCGGGCCGCTTGGGCCGTCGCTCTCGGGGAACACTCTCCACGAGCGCTCGGCAGAGTTCAAAGCAGAGAGGCGATGATGTCCCAGCCCTACACGTACGGCGTCTGGATCGTGAAGCCCGGACGGGAAGACGACTTTGTCGCCGCTTGGCGCGAGATGGCCGAATGGGGAGCCATGAACGCGCCCGGAGCGGGCGTCGCCCGGTTGCTGCAGGACGAGGATCAGCCCATGCGGTTCATCAGCATCGGGCCTTGGGACGACAAGGATGCGCTCGCGGCGTCCCGGTCGCAGCTCGGGTTCCAGGAACGCGTCGCCAAGCTGCGCGAGATGCTCGAGACGTACACCCCGGCGAGTCTGGAGCTGCGCGCGGAAGTGGCGGCCGCGCCGCTCTCGGCCAAGCGCTCCGCGTGGGGTGATCACGTCGAGCCTCGCGATGGCCGCACCTGATCGGGAGCATTCGACCCTCCGCCACCGGCCCAGCGGATCGGCCACGCGGCACAGACCCTTCGCTCAGGGCTGGGCGGCCACCACTTTGATGTTCAGTGCCCCCGTGCCGGCGGCACCCCAGAGCCTCAGCCACAGCGGCATGTACATCTCGGTCGCCCGTGCCGCCGTGATGTCGCCGAGGTCGAACACGCGCGGCCAGCCCAGCCACTCCCGCAACACATGCTCGGTCACCCAGGCCTTGGCGTCGGTGTCGTTGCCGGCCACGAAGAGGTCGGTCTCGGCGCCGAGCTGCGCCGGGTCGATCATGACGTTCACGTTGACCGTGTTGAGCGTCTTGACCACCTTCGTGTGAGGAAAGGCGGCCTGGATCTGCTCGCCGAGGGAATCAGTGTTGCACACCGTGAGGCTCGGCGGCATGCCGCGCGAGAAGTCCAGCGGGTTCGCCAGATCGATGAGGATCTTGCCGCTCAGGTGCTTCGCGCCGGCCAGCCTCAGGGCGGCCAGGGACGATGCGCCGGCAGTCGCGTTGACGACCACGTCGCCGGCGATGGCCGCGGCGGTGAAACTGCCCGCGGCCGCATCGGCGCCCTCGGCGCGACGCGCCGCCGCCCACTCGTCGGCGCTGGGGATGACGCCCCACTCGCCGCGGTCCTTGGGCCTGCCGGGGTCGCGTGAACTGATGGTCACTGAATGGCCGAGGTCGGCGAACTTGCCACCCAGCGTCTGGGCGACCTGACCCGAGCCGATGATGCCGATGTTCATGTCAGCCTCCGGTAGGGAGAGGGAGCGAGCGGTCAGTCGTTCGCCCCGACCATTCCCGCATCGGTTGCGCGGCACGCCGTCCGAGAGGTGATATTTAGTGTGTGTGCGGGCACTATTCATGGTGTCCGCATCGGACTCAACCGCAATCGAGAGGCGCTGCTTCATGGAACGTCGTGCAAACAGAGGAACAGGATTGGTAGGGTTCTCCGCGGTGGTGCTCACCATCGGCGGGATCTTCGCCCTTATCGAAGGCCTCACGGCCGTCTACAAGTCGTCCTTCTTCACGGCCAACGCCGTGTTCGTCTTCAGTGACCTACGCACGTGGGGCTGGATCATCACCGGCCTCGGCGTGGCGGGTGTCATCTCGGGCCTGGCCGTGCTCAGTGGGAGCGAATGGGCCCGCTGGCTTGGCGTGACCGTCGCCGGTCTGAGCGCGCTGGCGCAGCTGTTGTTCGCCCAGGCGTATCCCGTCTGGTCGCTGATGATCATGGCGATCGACTTTCTCGTCATCTACGGGCTCGTCGCCTATGCCGGCCGCCGCAGTGCGGATGGGGCGTCCAGCTCCTACGATGCGTACGAGTCGGGGGGGTCGGGAAAGGTCACAGATCTGAACGAACGCGAGCGCAAGAGCCACGCAGCGTAGCGCGGGACGCGCACGAAGGCGCGCGGGTGACGGGCGGCGCGGCGCAAAAGCCGCGTCGCCCGTCTGTCCGTCCGGAGCGCCCCGGCAACGAGCGATTCGTGTAGGACATATGCCTCCGGCGGAGTACAGTCTTGGGAATGGCCAGGATGGGCCGAGGGGCACGGAAGTCGCACGGCGCTCGCTGCGAGCCCACATGACGCGTGGAGGGGGACGATGAAGAAGCTGCTGCTCGTTGCCGTGGGGCTTGGCCTCGCACTCTCGGCCGCCGTGGGGATCGCTGCCGTGGCGACGAGGGGCGCGACACCGTCCAAGGCGGCCGCGCCTGCCGGCCAGACCGTTGCCCAAGACCACTGGTGCAACTTCGTGCTTGCCGGCAAGAATGCCACGGCGGACGGCTCCGTGATGATGGGCTACAACAACGACTGGTCGGCCAACAACTATCAGTACCTGCAGGTCGTCCCGGCGCCGGACGCGTCCACCTATCGTTTCGTCAAGATCCTGACCATGGGCGGTATCCAGGAAGGCGGCATCAACGAGTACCAGCTGGGCGTGAATTACGGCGCCTTCACCGACCTTGACAAGACAGTGCTGGCCGCGGACCCCTACGTGAAGAAGGGCTACGGCGGCGAGCTGTGGGACCTCATCCTGCAGCAGTGTCGCACGGCGCGCCAGGCCATCGACCTGCTGGCGCAGATGGCCAGCACCAAGGGGTTCAGCTCAGGCGCCGCCGGTAGCTTCGGCTTCGCCGATGCCAACGAGGCCTGGGTCTTCGAGCTGCTTGGCGGCCGGCACTGGGTGGCGGCCCGCGTCCCCGACAACGCCGTCCTCGCACATCCCAACATGCTCGTGGTCCGGCAGATCGACCTGAGCGACCCGACCCGCTTCCGTGGCTCGGCCGACCTGCAGGCGTTCGCCCAGAGCATCGGCCGCTACGACCCGGCGAGCGGCCCGTTCGATGTCGCCTGGGCTTACGGCGACCGTACCGAGCTGCAAAGCTACTACAACACGAACCGGTTGTGGGGCGCCTTCGACAAGGTCGCACCCTCGCTGAACCTGACCCCGGCCATGCCGTACGCGACGCGGCCCGTCTGGGTCGTCCCCGACCACCCCGTGTCGCGTCAGGACATCATGGCCATCGACCGGTACCACTACGAGGGCACGGCGATCGATCAGACGCAGGGCTACGCGCTGATGAGCCCGCACGCGCAGACCAACCGGCCGATCTGCTACTCCACGACCGACTACAGTGCTGTTTGGCAGTCGCGCAGCTGGCTCCCGGCCGCCGTCGGTGGCGTCGTGTGGATCGCGCCCTCACGGCCGTGCTCAAGCGCGTACGTCCCGTTCTACGCCGGCATCACCAGCGTGCCCACGGCCTGGACGGGCAAGACGGCCTACAGCGCCTTCAGGGCCGTTGCCGACAGCCTCGACAAGAACGGCACGGTGAGCGGGCAGATCCGCTACAAGTACTACAGCCCGCTCGTGCGCAGCACCTACGGTGCCTTCGAGACCGAGGTGAGCAGCGCTCAGGCGAGCACCGAGGCCACCGCGAGACGGCTGACGGGCACCGCGCAGGCGACCTACCTAACGAACTACAGCTCCCAGAGAGCGTCGCAGGCCTACAACCTGGCGCTGTCGCTGCCGGCACAGATGCCATAAGGAGGCGAACGCGCGAACGGCGGGGAGCGGCGGGAGCCGCGCCCCGCCGTCCGCGCCGCGCGCCCGGCCTACACGGTCAGCTCCGGCGCAAGTCCCCTTTGTGCGTCGGCCCCGCGCTCCCGGCTTGCTGGCACCTGTGCGTCCGAGCGCCGCATCGGGGTTTCCGGAGCGGAAAGCGGGAAGGCTAGGGCGATGCGCATCCTTATCGTTGAAGACGCCGTCAAGCTCGCCCAGGCGCTGAAGAAGGGCCTGGAGGCCGAGGGCTACGCCGTGGACGTGCTGCACGACGGTCTCGCCGCGCGCAAGCGACTGATGGCCGCGCGCGACGACTCAGAAGGCTCGCGCTACGACCTGTTGCTCCTCGACGTGATGCTGCCGGGCGTGGACGGCTACACGTTGTGCCGCGAGCTACGCGACAGAAGCTTGGCGATCCCCGTCCTCATGTTGACGGCGCGCGACGCCACCGTCGACAAGGTCACCGGGCTCGACAGCGGCGCCGACGACTACCTCGTGAAGCCGTTCGCCTTCGAGGAGCTGCTGGCGCGCATCCGCACCCTGCTGCGCCGGCCGCCGGGGACGCTGCCGCCGACCCTCATGGTCGGCGACCTCAGCCTGGACCCGGCGCGGCGCCGTGTCGTGCGCGGCGGCCGGGAGATCACGCTGAGCGCCAAGGAGTTCGGCCTGCTCGAACTGTTCATGCGGCACCCAGGGCAGGTGCTCACCCGGGATCACATCCTCGATCACGCCTGGGACGGCGAGTACGACGCCTTCTCCAACATCGTGGACGTGTACGTGGGCCGCCTGCGTCGCAAGCTCGACGAGCCTGGCGCGCCCAGCCGCTTCGAGACATTGCGCGGCGCCGGGTACGTGCTCCGTGCCGCGGAAGAGGAACAGGTGGGCAGTGGCTGAGCCGCGCAGCCCCGACGTCTTCGCGCGTGCCCGCTTCCGCTTGGCGCTGCTGTTCGCGGGGATCGTCGTCATCCTGGTGGTGGTCTCCGGCTTCATCACCTACCTCAACGTGCGCAGCGACCTGCAGACGGCCGCGCGCGGCGCGTTCAGCTCCGGCGAGACCGAGCAGGAGTTCGTGACGCGGTCTCTGAGCTCGTTCCGCTGGCGTCTGCTCGCCGTGGACGGGGCCATCATCCTGGCGGTCGGCATCGGCGGCCTGCTGTACGCGCGCAGCACGCTGCGGCCGATCCGCGACAACGTGGCGGCGCAGAAGCGCTTCATCGCCGACGCCTCGCACGAGCTGCGCACGCCGCTCACCATCATGAAGACCGATTTCGAGGTGGCGATGCGCGCCCCGGGGTTCGCTGAGGAAGCTCGGTCGGTGCTGCGCAGCGGGCTCGAGGAGGTCGACCGCATGACCGGAATGGTCGAAGACCTGCTCACGCTGTCGCGCATCGACGCGCATCAGGAGCAGCTCGTGGACGAGCGTTTCGACCTGGCGGGCCTGGCCCGCCAGACGGCGCAGAAGCTGGCGGGCCTGGCCGCGGAGAGCGGCGTGACGGTTCAGGCGGACGCCGCGGACTCGGCGCCGGCCGCCGGCGACGAGCGGCACACCCGGCGCGCCCTGGTCAACGTCCTCAAGAACGCGCTGGAGCACTCGCCGCCGGGCGGCACGGTCGAGGTGAGGGCAGCCGTGGCCGGCGGCGTGTCGTCGGTGACCGTGACGGACCACGGCGAGGGCATCCCGCCCGGCGAGGTCGAGCACATCTTCGACCGCTTCTACCGCGCCGACCTCTCGCGCTCGCAAGAGCGCGGGGGGTCGGGTCTGGGCCTCGCCATTGCGCGATGGGCGCTGCGGCGCATGGGCGGGGATCTCGTGGCCGAATCCACGGTGGGCAGCGGGACGCGCATGACCCTCACGCTGCCTACGCCGCGATCTTGAGGCCGACGGGCAGGCCGCGCGTCGCGCGCACGACCCCGTCACCCGAGACGGTGAAGCCGTGGTAGCCGGCCAGGCGGCTGATGCGCTCCAGCAGCTTGCCGCCTGACACGAACAGCGCCGTGGCGAGGGCGTCGGCGAACGCCAGGTCGAGGCCGACGACCGTGGCCGACAGCAAGCCGTCGGCCGGCCGACCCGTGGTGGGGTCGATGAGGTGCAGGCCGCGCTCGTAGGTCCCCGACGTGGCGACGGCGCCGGGGCCGTCGAGCTCGACCATCAGGAGCAGCCGGTCCTCAGCCAGAGGATGGCGGATGCCGATCCGCCAGGGCTGGCCCGGCCCCGGCCGTCCGTACGCCGTGACGTCGCCGCCGGCGTTGATCATCGCCCCGGGCAGGCCGGCCTTGCGGAGCTCGTCGAGCGCCCGTTCCGCCGCCCAGCCCTTGACCAGGCCGGTGGGATCGACGCCGCCGGGCATGCTCCAGGGATCGAACCATCCGTCCGACGCGTCCGCGACGCGTCGACACAGGTCGAGCACCTCGGCCACCTCGGGCGGGGCCTCGTCCACGGTGATCTCGCCGCGCCGGAGGCGGCTCACCGGGCTGTCGGGCTTGTATGTGCTGAAGATGTCGTCCGCCCAGCGCAGCTTGGCCTGGGCGCGCTCGAGGGCCACCGCGCCCTTCGACTCATCGTCAGTCGTCGCCTCCCTTAGGCTGAACGAAACTACCGTTCCCATTACTTGTTGTTGCGAGAGCTGCATTGGATCCTCCCAGCTGGGACAGGGCGTTCTGCAGCGACGTGGCGAAGGCCCTGCTGGTGTACGTGGCGCCGGAGACTGCGTGGATGGGGCCGCCGGCCATCGCCTGCTGCTCCAGTTGAGGAATGACGCTGTTCGAGATCTGCGCGGACTGCGGCCCGTGCAGGTTCATCTTCGCCATCCCGACGCTGACGATCTTGCCGTTGGCTGCTGTGACTTTCACCTGGATGTCGCCGAGACCGCCGGACAGCGCCTGATCGCTGCCGACCACGGTCTGCGCGCCGGAGACGTGAGCGTTGCCCGTGGTGAGCGCCGCGACGTTCGCGGTAGCCGTCGTGGTGGCGCTGGGGCGGAACCCCAAGGCGAGGGCCAGCCCGGCCACGGTGGCGGCGATGACGACTGGTGAGCGGTTCATGGTCGTTCCTCCGTTTGTCGGATGGTCGTTGGGGCCCGCCTAGAAGGCGAAGTCCTCGTGATGGATGCGTGCCTGCGGCACGCCCAGGGTGCGGGCGGCCGCGATGAAGCTCTTCATGAAGCCGCCCGGCCCGCAGACGTACACGTCGCGCTGCGCGATGTCGGGCACGAGCCGGCTGATCGCCGGCGCGTCCAGGGGAGCCTGTGAACGCGAGCCCACGACCTCGTGGAGCCGCCCGCCGCGCTCGGCGACGAGCTGGTCGATCTCCTCGCGGAGCACGAGGTCGCGTTCGCTCGCGCCGCGCAGGATCGCGACGACGTCCACGTGACGGGGCAGGTCGTCGAGCAGCGCCCTGACGGGCGTGGCGCCGACGCCGGCCGCGACGAGGAGCACGCGGTCGGTGCGACGCGCGTGGTGGGTGAAGGCCCCGTACGGGCCTTCGATGGCCACGCGCGTGCCCGGCGTGAGCCGCTTCAGCGACTCGCTGTGGTCGCCCAGCTCCTTCACCGTGATGCGCAGCTGGTTGGCCGCGGGCAGCGCCGACAGCGAGTACGGGTGGGCTTGCCACCACATGCCGCGCTTCAGGAAGCGCCAGTGCAGGAACTGGCCGCCGGCCACCGGCAGGCGATCCAGGCGCCGGCCGTGCATGACCACCGAGACCACGCCGGGCGCTTCCTCTTCCACGGCCTGAACCGTCAGCCGGTGCCGCAGGCTGACCTCGAGCGGAACGACCCAGCGGTAGGCCAGCACGATGCCGGCGGTGAGCGCCCAGACGCCGATCCACCAGGCGCGAGCCGCCGGATGACCCAGGAACGGGGCGCCGGTCCACAACTGGTGGACGAACGACAGGGCGACTGCGAGGTAGGTATAGAGGTGGACTGCCCACCAGGTCTCGTAGCGCATCTTGCGACGTGCATATCTGTACGAGGTGAGGCCGGCCATCAGCAGCAGGCCGAAGCCGGCCGCGGCCAGCAGCATGCCGGGGAACGTGGTGATCAAGACGCCGATCTCGTGGAAGGCGCCCGTCTTGACCTGCTGCGCGTAGCCCAGCGTCACCGCGACCACGTGCGTGGTCACGAGGGCGATCACCCACGGCCCGAGACGCCGGTGCAGCTTCACCAGCTTGTCCTGGCCCAGAGCTCGTTCGAGCGGTGGGACGCGGGCGATGAGCAGCAGGGTGACGAGCATGAGATAGGTCCCGGCCATCGCCGAGAAGCGGCCCGCGGCGATGAGCACGCCGCCGGGGGCGGCGAGCTCGCTCACCTTGGTGACGGGGATCACCAGAGCCACACTGACGAACAGCCCGATGGTGGCGAGCACGCCGAAGAGCCGCGCGAAGAACTGCCGCGGCCGCGGCGCGGCGGAGGTACGCCGCCCGGCGAGCCGGGTGTCACGCGCCGACCGTCGCGCCCACGGAGCGGTACGGTCTTCGACGATCTCGCCGCCGATGGTCTCCCACTCTGTAGCCACTGCTCTCACCCCTTCGCGCAACTCCGCTTCGCATGCGGCGCCGGTTCGGGTTGCCAGGTCCTCACGGAGGTTGTGACCGGCGAGCATGAACGGGAGATGAACAGGTCTTCTCTGTCTTCGCAGGGGAAAGGCCAGAGACGGAGTGCACGTGCAGGGTCGCGACAGTTCGTGATGAGGACGAGCTAGAGGTCGATCTCGTCCGGCGCCTCGCGCGGGTCGGCGAACCATTCACGCTGGTCGAAATCGTCGTCGGTGATGTCGCCGAGGTTCATCTTGAGGTACTTCCCCGACGCCTCGACGGCCACAGACCCGTCCGCGAGCAGGATCTCGCCGGTGCCCTCGAACAGCCGCCTCGTGTCGCGCGCGATGCGGCCCACGGCGCGGATGTCGCCCGTCAAAGGGAGAGGCTTTCGATAACGCAGGGTGAGCTCGGCGGTGACTCCCCAGGTGCCCGGGTGGGCGATGGTGATGGCGCGCCCGATCGTCTCGTCGAGGATCGCCGAGCTGATGCCGCCGTGCAGCCTCCCGGGGTAGCTCTGGTGCTCCTCGCGGAGCGTGAATACACCGAGCAGCTCGCGGCCGGCGGCGCCTTCGGCCTCCAGCTCGTAGAAGCGGGCCTGGAGGCCGAACGGGTTGTCGGCGCCGCACACGAGGCACATGCGGCTGATGTTCTGGGCGGCGAGGGTCTTGCGCTTCGTGGGGCCCTCCACTGAGTCGGCGTGGCGTCACCGGCATCATATGCGAGCCGTCCCGGTGACGCTCGTCTCGGGCCCTGCACCAGCCCCCGCGCGGGGGACGGCGGCGCGGCTGAGACAGGCAGCCTCACGGATCTCGGGGCGGGGCCGCGCTCTCCGACCCGGCCCCGAGTTCGGCACGAGCCCCCGCGACCATGCGCTTGCGGGGGATCCCGCCCCTCGTGTCTCAGAACCTAAGCGTCTCCAGCTCAGGCTCCTTGAGGATGTCCATGAGCGTCCAGAAGCGGGCCTCGCCGGAGGCGATGCGGAAGACCTCGGCGATGGGCTCGAGCGGCCTGCCGATGATCCCCTCGAGCGCCGCGCGCTCCTCGGACACCTTCTTGACCAGCTCGGCGTCGTCGACGAACTCGACGGCGCCGGTCAGGCGCATCATCTTCGCCTCGGGCAGCTCCGTGGCGCCGTTGTAGAAGCACACCTCGACCTTAGGGTTCTGGTGCAGCTGGGCGCTGAACTGCTTGGGCGACATGGTCATGAAGTAGAACCCGCGCGGATCTGCGAACCAGAGCACAAGCGGTCTCACTCGGGGCTGGTCCCCGTCCTCGGTCGCCAGGTAGCAGATGGGGTGCTGCGAGGCGAACGTGACGCAGTCATCGAACTCCATGACGACCTCCTACCTGAGCGGCAGGCCCGGGACGCCGACGCGGACCCGCACGATGCTCGGCGCCGTGCCGTCCTGGAAGCCGTAATAGGCGCCGTTCTCGAGATACAGTCGCGTGGCTGTCGCCGCCGTGGTCCCGAACACCGGCATGGTCGAGTAGTTGAGCCAGCCGGGGTCGTCGGCCATGGTGCGCAGCTTCCAGGTCCTCGAGAGCCTGTAGAGGCCGCCGCTCGGGCTGGCGCCGGTGGTGCCGCTGTCGGTCGCGATCCAGAGGCGGCCGCGAGCGTCGAAGGCGATGCCGTCGGCCTTCTTGAGCTTCGCCCTCTGGCAGATCACGCGCGGGGCGCCGGGAGAACCGCCGACCCTGACGCGGACGCGCACGATGCGGCCGTAGTCGGAGACGCTCACGAAGAGGCGCTCACCGCGGAAGGCGATGCCGTTGGCGCCGAGGCCCGACATGGTCGGGTCGGCCGTCGGGTCGCCTGGGGCGAGCAGTGCGTCCTGGCACCACGGGGCGGCTGGCGCAGCGACGCCGCCCTTGATGCGCGCGCGCCACACGGCGCCGGTCGCGCTGTCTGTGATGTACGCGCGGCCACGGTGGAAGGCGAGCCCGTTGGGGAAGGTCCCCGCCGGAAGCGAGACCACTTTAGTCATGGCGCCGCCTGGGCCGACGCGGAACACGCCGGACCCGATGCTCTGCGGATCGGCGAACTCGTAGAAGGCGACGTAGACGCGGTCGAGACGGTCGACGGCGACGCCGGTGAGCATCCCGTTGGGGCTCAGGTCCATGGTCGCGACCAGCTTCTTGGCGCCGTCCGGCGCGACCTTCCACACCTCACCGATATTGGATTCCGCCGTGGTCTCGTCGTAGAAGCCCCAGGTGGTGAGCGACACGAACAGCCGCCCGTGGCTGTTTGCAGCCATGCCTTCCGCGAAAGAGCCGTAGTCACCGGCGGAGAACGTGGCCACGGTGCGGGGCTGCCAGACCGGCGTGCTCGCGCCGGCCGGCGCGGCCAGCGCGATGAGCAGGATCCCCGCGAGTACGAGTGTGATGACAAGACGTTTCATGTGGCTCCCCCTTGCTCGTGTATCCGCCGCCCCGTCGGACGAAGTAGCTGGCGGGGCGTCACGGCTCGGGTACAGTCTGCGGCGGAGGCACCGCCATGGTCGTCATACCAACAGGGTGATTTTCGCCGGTGGCTAGCTCTGCCCGGAGGGCCGGAGCAGGCCGAGCTCTCGGGCGCGCTCCACGGCGTCGGTGCGCGTGGTCACCCCGAGCTTGGCGTATAGGTGGCTCATGTGGGTCTTGACCGTGTTCCCGCTGACGAACAGGCGAGCCGCGATCTGCGGGGCGCTGAGCTGCGTGGGCAGCAGGTCGAGGACGCGGCGCTCGGCTGAGGTGAGCGGATCGGCCATGCGGAGCTCCTCCACCGCCTGGCG
>JADGPQ010000078.1 GCA_017882325.1 Thermoleophilia bacterium | reverse complement strand
TCCCGATTGTCAGCCTTGACTTCCTCAAGACCGGGCTGACTCTTCGTGTGAACGCGGTGTTCATCGTCGGCGCGCTCATCATCCTTGCCGTGTGGAACATCCAGCATCGCGGCATCCTGCGCACGGCGCGCGTGCAGATGATCCTCACCGTGGGGTCCTTGGCGCCGCTGCTGGTGGTCACCTTGGTGCCGCTGATCACCGGCGACGTCATGATGAGCAACTTCTCGCCGTTCGTGCCGACGAGCGGCTCCTGGAACCTTGACGGCTGGACGCTCTTCCTGGGGGGCCTCTTCATCGCCGCGTGGTCGGCCTACGCTTTCGAGACGGCCATCTGCTACATGAGCGAGTTCAAGAACCCCGGACGAGATCAGGCGAAGGCCATCTTCTGGTCGGGCGGCTTCTGTATCGTGTGCTACTTCCTGGTGCCCTTCGTCTTCCAGGGCGTTCTCGGCACGAAGTTCATGACCACCGACCCGGGCATCTATTCAGGAGCCGGCGTCGGCACCGCGCTCGCCGGCATGCTCGGCGTGGGGACATTCCTGACCAAGGTCATCGTCGTACTGCTCTTCTTCACCCTCGTCCTGGCCATCATGACGGCCATGTCCGGCTCGTCGCGCACCCTCTTCCAGGGTGGCCAGGACGGCTGGCTGCCCAAGTACCTCTCTCATCTGAACGAGCACAAGGTGCCGACCTACGCCATGTGGACCGACCTCGTCGTAAACCTCGTGCTGCTCATGATGTCGGACTACATCTTCGTGCTCGCCGTCTCCAACTGCAACTACATGATCTTCAACTTCTTGAACCTCAATGCCGGCTGGATCCATCGCAAGGACAACCCGCTCATCCCGCGGCCGTTCAAGGCCCCGCTACCGCTGTTCATCGCGGGCACCTGCATGGCCTACGTGAATGTGTTCCTGCTCGGCGCCGGCGCCAACGTGTGGGGCAAGGGCACCCTGCTCATGGGGTGGATCACGGCCCTCATCGCCATCCCGGTCTTCTACTATCGCCACTACGTCACCGACAAGGGCAAGTTCCCGGACCACATGTGGGACGACCTCGTTCCCGAGGGAAGGACCGAGCTCGGGCCCACCACCTGCGGTCCGCTCCCATACATTGCGGTCGCCGGCGGCCTGGCATCGATGACGATCGGGTACGTCATCTTCTGGGTCTGGAAGCCCTGACCTGTACATCATGACGCGGGGCGTCTGAGCCACGGGCACGGGCACGACGAAAGGAGGGCTGCGGCAGAGGCTTCAAGCCTTCGCCGTAGCCCTCAAGCATGAGGGGCCCCGGAAGGGGCTAGATGACGAGCACCGGGATTCCGGCCGCCTCGTGAAGCACCTTGGTCGCCGTCGAACCAAGGACGGTGCGCTGGCCGTCGCGCGCACCGGCGCCCTTGGAGCCGATGACGATGAGTCGGGCGTTCGTGTCGCGCGCCACGTTGATGATGGTGACGTCCGGGCGGTCCGGGGTGCATGCCGTCGCGACGCGTACTCCGGCGGACTTGACGCGCGTGACTGCCTCCATGAGCTCTGCCTCGATCGTCTTCTCGAGCTCGTCCCACATCTCCTCGACGCCGAACTCCGGGCCGCGGAACCCGACCGCCGGGCCGGAGCGACCCTGGGCGCAGGCGACGACGATCTCACCGTCGGGTACGCTCTTCGCCCAATCGATGGCCGCGTCGAGAGCTTTGGAGGATTGCTCGGAACCATCGTAGCCAACCACAATGCTGTACGCCATCGTACGCCCCCTCGGGACTACGTGAATAAGTCCAGACGGTACCCGGTTGCCGAGCCGGGCAATCCACGCAGGAAGCCCCAGGGACGGGAGACAGTCCACGTGGGCCCGGACGGAGGTCGACAGGCGGGTCAGCCGGCGTCCGTCTCCGGTTCGACTCCTTCTTCCGCCTCTTCGTCCAGCTCGTCGTCCTCGTCGGCGACGAGGCCGCGCGCGTCGAGCCGCGCGAGCACCTCGCGCGCCTGCTCTGCCACGTCCGCATGAGGGTCGTCGGCCAGCTCCTGCAGTCCCTCGACGGCGGTGCGGCCGATCTTCTCAAGGGCCTCGAAGACGAGCACGAAGAAGAGGAACCTGGCGTGCTCGTCCGGGCTCCCGTAGTCGTCGTAGACGCGGATCGCGTCGACGAGTGGAGTCGCTGCGCGGCTCCCGACGCGGATCAGCGCTTTCACCGCCTCGTCCAGAAGCTTCACGCTGCGCGAGGGCAGCATCTTGCGCCGCCCGACGTTGTGCTCCTGCGCCCAGGTCGCGGTCTCGTAAAGGTATTCCACAAGGACCGGGACGTCCTTGCGCAGCGAAGCCAGGGCGGCGCGGTTGGACTCGCGGTCCTTGTCGTAGAGCGCCCAATTGATGAGGCGCGGTAGTTCGCCGTCGCGTCTCATCTGCTCGAAATCGGGCCTGCTGAAGATGCCGATCGTCCACCGTCCTCGCGGCTGGTGAGGCTCCGCCTTTGGCGGCAGTCTACCGACGACGCCGAGGTTGCGCTAGCGAGACGGCACCCCACCACGGCTAACGGTCGCCACGGGCGCGCGTCTCATGTCGCGCTATACTGCGGTGACCTCCGCTCGGGTCACACTCCCAGCGGGTCCCCGCGTCCGCGTACTCCGGTAACGAGGGAGTCGTCCGGCGACCTGATCTCGGGTTGCGACGCGTCCACCTAGTGGAAAGTGAGGTCAAGGATGTCAGCAGAGCTCAAGGAGCAGTTGCGCGCCACGGCGGCCGAACACGGGTTCGAGTTCTTTGGCGTCGTCGACGCCGGAACGCTCGCGGAGGTGCCCTTCCCGCCGAACCGCTGCCTCGACGTGCCGAGTGGCTTTCTGCCCGATGCGAAGAGCGTGATCGTCATGGGCATGCACATCTGGGACGTCATGCAGAACGCGGTCGTCACCTCGGTGCTGCCGGACGGCGCGATCCCCTTCGACGACGTACCCGGGTCGCAGTACTACAACATGTACTACGAGATCACGGAGGCTCGCGCTCACCGCTTCGCCGAGGCCGTGCGCGAGGCGGGCCACAAGACCGCGGTCACGCACTTCGTCCACGCCAAGGCCGCCGCCACACTCGCCGGCCTCGGGTGGATCGGCAAGCAGACGTTGTGCGTCACTCCGGAACTTGGCCCTCACGTGCGCTGGGCCTGCGTCGTCACCGACGCGGTCCTGCCGTGCGACGAGCCCTTCACCGAAGACCTCTGCGGCGAATGCGAGCTCTGCGTCGCGGCGTGTCCGACCCAGGCCATCATCCCAGGCCCCTCTCAGGGCGTAGAGCCAGGCAAGAAGGTCGACTTCTGGAAGTGCATCGTCCCGCAGGAGATGCTCGCGGAACCCAACAAGGCGTGGGAGAAGTGGGCGGGCCACTACTCGCCACGGGGCAGCCACGAGTGCCTGATCTGCCTCGATGCCTGCCCCATCGGCAGGGAAGAGCACGAGCGGCGCGTGAGGGCGTACACCACGAGACCGACGGCCTGAGACGTTCGTAGCGCTCGCGTGCAGAGGCTCGCGGCGAGGTCAGAGTCCCCCACAGAGGGACCCGGCCTCGGGCACGTGTTCGCCGCGCTGAGCCGCCCCTATCCCTGTGCACCCTCGATGACCGCACTTTCCGGTAGTCTCGCGACGTCCCAGCGAATTGACTTTGCGAGCGCCAATCACCTACTATCGTCCTGCGCGACGTGTGTGCGTGCTTTGTGTATTTCACTCTCGCTCTTGCATAGCGATACGCATGGCGCTTAGGCGCCCATTGGCTGACACCATCGAACCAGGGGTCCACCGTGAGAGGTTTGGGAGGTTTCGCGACCTGATCTTCGTCCCGACCCCTGGACGCTGACACAGCTACAGATCCGTATCTCCTGCACGAGCGGGTGTGGCACTGGCCGGGCGCGTTGCCCGGCCTTTCTTGTGCCGCGCGACCTGTGAAGGGATAGGACTGAAATGATGATTGTCGTGTACATCGTGGTAGGGCTGGCAGTTGGCGTGGTCGCGGGGTACCTGATCCGCCGCAACCTCGCCTCGGGCAAGCTGGCCGGGGCGGAGCGCGAGGCTGAGAACGTGCTGCGCGATGCCAAGCGGGAGGCTGAGACCATCGTCAAGGAGTCTCGGCTCGAGGCGAAAGAGGAAGTGCACAAGGTGCGCGGCGAGGTCGAGGCCGAGCTGCGCAGCCGGCGCGAAGAGGCAGGCAAGGCCGAGCAGCGCCTCCTTCAGCGCGACGAGCAGCTCGACTCGCGCGCCGCGGAGCAGGACCGGCGCGAGCAATCGCTGCGCGATCGCGACGTCAACTCCCAGCGCGTCGCCGACGAGCTGCAGATCGCTCATGATGAGGCCCTGATCCAGCTCGAGCGTATCTCCGGGCTCAGCGCGGCGCAGGCCAAGGACATGCTGCTCAAGCAGACGGAAGACGAGGCGCGACACGACATGGTCAAGCTCGTGCGTCAGGTCGAAGAAGAGGCGCGCCGGGAAGCCGACCGCCGCGCCCGCAACATCCTCTCGCTGACGATCCAGCGCACCGCTGCCAACCACGTCGCCGAGACCACCGTGTCGGTGGTCCACCTGCCGTCCGACGACATGAAGGGCCGCATCATCGGCCGCGAGGGGCGCAACATCCGCACCCTCGAGAACACCACCGGCATCGACTTCATCATCGACGACACGCCCGAGGCCGTGGTGCTGTCGGGCTTCGACGGCGTGCGTCGCGAGACCGCGCGCCTCACCCTCACCAAGCTCATCGCCGACGGTCGCATCCATCCGGCGCGCATCGAGGAGACGTACCTTCAGGCGAAGGCCGAGGTCGAGGCCGCGATGGAGGAAGCGGGTGAACAGGCCTGCTTCGACACTAACGTGCACGGCGTGGCGCCCGAACTCGTCAGAGTGCTCGGGCGCCTCAAGTACCGCACCAGCTACGGCCAGAACGTGCTCAACCATTCCATCGAGGTGGCTCACCTCGCCGGCATCATGGCCGCCGAACTCGGCGCCAACGTCAAGATCGCCAAGCGCGCCGGCCTGCTGCACGACATCGGCAAGGCCGTGGACCACGAGGTCGACGGCTCGCACGCCGAGATCTCGCAACAACTCTGCAAGAAGTACGGCGAGTCGCAGAGCGTGTGCCACGCCATCCAGGCGCACCACCAGGACGTCGAGCCGCAGACCATCGAGGCCGTCCTCGTGCAGGCCGCCGACGCCATCTCCGCAGCGCGACCGGGCGCCCGCCGCGAGTCGCTCGAGAACTACGTCAAGCGGCTCGAATCGCTGGAGCGGATCGCCGAGAGCAAGAAGGGCGTGGAGAAGTGTTTCGCCATGCAGGCGGGCCGCGAGGTGCGCGTGATGGTCAAACCGGCCGAGATCGACGACGACGCCACGGCGCTGCTGGCCCGCGAGATCGCCCGGGACATCGAGGATCAGCTCGACTACCCCGGCCAGATCAGGGTCACCGTGATCCGCGAGAGTCGCGCCGTCGACATCGCCAAGTAGACGGAGGCGGCGCGGAGGCGCCACCGCGGCCATGCGCACCTATTATCTGCGCTCGTTCGGCTGCCAGATGAACGAGCACGACGCCGAGCGCATCCGCGCGCTGCTCGAGGCTGAAGGCCTGGAGCGCGCGGACCAGCCCGACAGCGCCGATGTGCTCGTCTACAACACCTGTACCGTGCGCAAGAGCGCCGACGAGCGGCTGGCCGGGCATCTGGGCACCGCCGCCCGGCTCAAGCGCGAGGACGCCGGCCGCATCGTGCTCGTGACCGGCTGCCTGCCGCAGGCCGAGCAGGACGCCTTCTTCAGGCGCTTTCCCTTCGTCGACGGCGCCCTGGGCCCCCAGAACCTGCATCGCCTGCCGGAGCTGCTCGCGGCAGCGGTGGAGGCGGCGCAGCCGGGCGGACGGCCGCCGGGCTTCTTCGCCGACGGCCCGCTCATGAGCGGCGACCTTACGGCGCGCCGGGAGCGCCCGTACCAGGCCTGGGTGCAGATCATGTCGGGCTGCACCAACTTCTGCTCGTATTGCATCGTGCCGCAGGTACGCGGCCCCGAGCGCAGTCGCGGTCTCGACACGATCGTGTCCGAGGTGCGCGGCCTTGTCGCCGACGGCGTGCGCGAGGTGACCCTGCTCGGCCAGAACGTCAATGCCTACGGCCTCGATCAGCGGCGCCGAGGGCGGGGGGGAGCGGCGGACTTCCCAGCGCTGCTGCGCGCTCTCGACGCCGTTTCCGGGCTCGCCCGCGTGCGCTTCATGACCTCGCACCCCAAGGATCTCTCGCACGGCCTCATCCGGGCGCTTGCCGAGCTGCCCAGCGTGTGCGAGCACGTGCACCTCCCGGCGCAGGCAGGGTCGGACCGTGTTCTGGCGGCCATGAACCGCGGCTACACCGCGGCGGCCTACCTCGAGCGCGTGCACGCCCTGCGCGCGGCGGTGCCGGACGTGAGCGTCACGACTGACCTCATCGCGGGGTTCCCCGGCGAGAGCGAGGACGACTTCGCGCAGACGCTCGAGCTGATGCGGGCGGCGGCGTTCGACGCGGCCTTCACCTTCGTGTTCTCGCCGCGCCGTGGCACCGCCGCCGCCGAGCTTCCGGGCCAGGTCGCGGCTGAGGTCAAGCGAGAGCGCGTGGAGCGCCTCATCGTGCTCGCACAGGAGCTCGCCCTGGGCTCGCGCCGGCGCTGGGTGGGCCGCCGCGCCGAAGTGCTGGTCGAGGGTCCCAGCCGGGACGGAAAGGGCCTGCGCGGCCGCACGCGGCAGAACGTGACGGCGAACGTGTCCGGGGCGATCGAGCCCGGTGCTATAGTTGAGATCGAGGTCACCGGAGCGACTTCGACGACCCTTCGCGGAAGGGCCTGACGGGCGCACTCAGGAGGTGCCGTCATGCAGGGCTGTATCTGTCCCCATCCTCCACTGCTCATCCCCGAGGTGGGCGGCGCCTCGCTCCGCCAGGTGAGCGCCACAGTCGCGGCGATGCGGCGTTTGGCCGCCGAGGTGGGGGAGCCCGAGACCGTCGTCGTGATGTCCCCCCACAGCGATGGCTTCGGCGACGCGCACGTAGTGCGCACGACGCCGCGCCTGAGCGGCGATCTCGGCCGCTTCCGCTGCCCGGAGGTCGCCTTCACCTACGAGAACGACGTGCCGTTCGCCGAGCTCCTGCTCGCCCTGGCCGGCGACTATCGCCGCCTGCAGCTGGTTCCCGAAGACGCCGACCAGCTCGACTGGGGCGTGCTCGTGCCGCTGAGCTTCCTCAAAGCCCGGCAGATCGTCTCGCTGTCCATCGTGAGCGCCTACGGCGAACATCGCACCCTGGGGCAGCTCGTGCGCCGCTGCGCTGAGGAGCTGGGTCGCGACACGCTCTTCCTGGCCTCGGGCGACCTCTCGCACGCTCTCACGCACAGCGCGCCGGCGCCCTACGACCCGCGGGGCAAGCTCTTCGACGACGAGGTCGTGCGGATGCTGGAGGTCGGCGACTTCGCCGGACTGGGGCACATGGACCCCATCCTGCTCGAAGGGGCCGCCGAGTGCGGTCTGCGCAGCTTCATGGCGCTCGGCGGCTTCCTTGGCGACGACGCCACCGTCGCGCCCGAGATCCTGAGCTACGAGGGTCCCTTTGGCGTGGGGTACATGGTCGCGCGCTTCGGGGCGGCCGAAGTGGAGCGCCCGGGGGTGGAGGCATGAACGAGCAGAGCGAGGAGGCGAGCGGCGCTCCGACCGGTCCCGCCGACTACGCCCGCGCCTGCGTTGAAGGCTGCGTCTTGGGTCGCCAAGTGCCGCGCCCGTCGGCACACCCGTTCTTCACGCGCCGCTCCGCCTGCTTCGTGTCGCTGAAGAAGCACGGTGAGCTGCGCGGCTGCATCGGCACCCTGGAGCCGGCCGAAGCGGATCTGTGCGCCGAGATCGCCCGCAACGCGCGCTCGGCGTCCTTCCATGATCCCCGCTTCCACCGGGTGCGCGTCGACGAGCTGCCGGAGCTGACGTGTTCGGTCGACGTGCTCAGCCCCAGCGAGCCGTGCACGCTGGCCGACCTCGACCCCTCGATCTACGGCGTGATCGTGCTCGCCGGCGTTCGCCGCGGAGTCCTGCTGCCCGACCTGCAGGGCGTCGACACCGCGGAGCAGCAGGTCGAGATCGCCCTGCAGAAGGCGGGCATCGGCCGCGGTGAAGCGTTCACCCTCGAACGCTTCACCGTGACCCGCTATCGCGAGGGCGAATCGCCGCGCGAGGACGAGGTCGACGGCCGGCCCTCGCGCTCGACCTGACGTGCCGGGCGCCGCACGCACACGGCGCGCCGTGGCTCCGCCGGTGATCGCTCTGTTCGGAGCCACCGCGCTCGGCAAGACCGAGGTGGCGCTCGCGCTCGCCGAGCGCCTCCGGGCCGACATCGTCGTCGCCGACTCGATGCAGGTCTACGAGGGCCTTGCCATCGTCACCAACCAGCCCGACGAGGCGCAGCGCGCCCGCGCGCGACACCACCTCGTGGGTTTCGTGCTCCCGCAACGCGAGTTCACCGTGGCGGAGTATGCCCGCGCGGCCCACGAGGTCATCGACGGTCTGCGCCGCGACGGCCGCGCCGTGGTCGTCGAGGGCGGCTCCGGGCTGTACCTCAGAGCCGCCCTCGGCGACCTCGAGTTCGCGGCGCCGCCAGACGACGCCCTGCGCCGCGAGCTCGAAGAGCGCTGGGCGCGCGACCCGGACGGGGTTGTGGACGAGCTGCGCCTCCTCGACCCTGCCGCCCTCGCGCGTCTCGACGCCTCCAACCCACGCCGCGTGATCCGCGCCCTCGAGGCCGTGCTGGTGAGCGGCGAACCGCATCCGGCCACCGGCCGCGACCACCTGTGGCGGCCCGGCGAGCGCTATGCCCACCGCCTGGTGGCGCTCGTGCCGGACGGCGACCGTGAGGCGCTGAGGGCGCGCATCGAGGCGCGCGTCGACGCGATGCTCGTCGCCGGCGCCGCGGAGGAAGTGGCTCGGGCGCGCGAACGCGGACCCATTTCGCGCACGGCGCTGCAAGCCATCGGCGTGCGCGAGCTCAGCGCCGTGTTCGACGGTGACCTGAGCCTCGACGAGGCGGCGGCGCGCATGAAGACGCGCACACGTGCCCTGGCCCGCCGCCAGCTCACGTGGCTGCGCAAGCTGCCGGCGGCCGCCCGGGTGCCTGCGGACGGGCGGCCGCCCGAAGCCGTCGCGGAGGACGTCCTCGCCCTCGTCGAGGCACGGCCGTGGTAGAGTATGCGCTCGAGCCGCTCGTGAGCGCGGCGGCCGTTCTATCTCACAGGGGGTCGTGACGGGTGACGCGAACGTGGCAGGGCCTCGGCAAGGTCCAATTCTCCAAGTGGCAAGGCCTCGGCAACACCTACATCGTGGTGCACGCCGAAGAGGTGCCGTTCGAGCTCACGCCGGAACGCGTGCGTCTGCTCTGTGACCGCAATCTCGGCATCGGCTCGGACGGCATCATGGTCATCGGCGCGCCGACCGGCGAGAACCGCTTTCCGGTCACGATATTCAATCTCGACGGCAGCCAGGCGGAGATGTGCGGCAACGGCGTGCGCATGGTCGCCCGCAAGCTGCAGATGGAAGGCTTGCTCACGGGCGACACCGTGGTTCTCGAGACCCTCGCCGGTGAGATAGTGCCTCAGCTCGGCGACGGCTACATGGTCACCGTCGACATGGGCATCGCGCGCTTCGGCGGCGAGAAGCTCAACGGCTTCGAAGGTGACTGCGTGGAGGAGTCCTTGCACGCCGCCGGCCGCAGCTTCACGTTCACGTTCGTCGACATCGGCAACCCGCACGCCGTGATCCAGTCGCCGTGGCCTCTCGAGCTCGTCCCGCTGCACGAAGTGGGCCCCGTGATCGAGGAGCACAAGACCTTCCCGCGCAAGGCCAACGTAGAGTTCGTCAAGGTCCTCGGCGAGCACGAGGCCAAGGTCCGGGTGTGGGAGCGGGGCGTGGGGGAGACGCGCGCCTGCGGCACCGGCGCCACCGCGACCGCGGTCGCGCTGGTGCGCACCGGCCAATGCGCGTCACCGGTCACGGTGGAGCTGCCCGGCGGCAGGCTCGTTGTCGAGGTGCGGCCAGACTGGCGCGTGTTCATGACCGGACCGGCCGAGGAGATCTACCACGGCGACCTCTCGCTGGAGTTCCTCGATCACCTCGAGTGACGCCGGTGCCGCCGTCCAGGACCCCGGGAGAGCCATGAGATTCTCACAGCGCGTGCAGAGCCTGCCGCCCTACCTGTTCGCCGGCATCGAGCGCCAGATCGCCGAGCGCCGTGCCGCCGGCGTCGACGTGATCAGCCTCGGCATCGGCGATCCGGACCTGCCCACGCCGTCACACATCGTCGAGGCGCTCGCTGAGGCGGCCGCCGACCCCGCGACGCACCAGTACCCCAGCAACCAGGGCGAGCCGGCGTTCCGCGAGGCGGTGGCCGGGTTCTACTTCACGCGCTTCGGCGTGGAGCTCGACCCGGCCTCCGAGATCGTCCCGCTGCTGGGCGCCAAGGAGGGCATCGCCCACGTCGGCCTCGCCCTCCTCGACCAGTGCGACGTGGCCTTGGCCGCCGATCCCGGCTACCCAGTGTACGTCACCGGCCCCATGCTGGCCGACGGCACGGCGGTGTCGCTGCCGCTCGTTCGCGAGCTCGGGTTCCAGCCCGATCTCGAGGCCGTTGAGCCGAGTGTGCTCGCCAAGGCCCGCATGATGTTCGTGAGCTACCCCAACAACCCCACGGGAGCGGTCATCGAGGACGACTTCTTCGCGCGGCTGGTCGCCTTCGCCGCGGAGAACGACCTCGTGGTGGTGCACGACAACGCCTACGCCGACATCACCTATGACGGCTACGTAGCGCCGAGCTTCCTCGAGACGCCGGGCGCCAGGGACGTGGGCGTCGAGATGTTCAGCCTGTCGAAGAGCTACAACATGACCGGCTGGCGCTCGGGGGCGATGGTCGGCAACCGCGACCTGGTCGACGCCTACTGGCGCCTCAAGACCAACATGGACTCCGGCATGTTCGGCGCCGTGCAGCGCGCCAGCGTCGCCGCGCTCAGCGGTCCCCAGCACTGTGTGCGCGAGATGTGCGAGGTCTACCAGCGCCGCCGCGACCTGCTCGTGGAGGTGCTGCGGACCGTCGGCATGCACGTCGAGCCGCCCAAGGGCACGATCTACCTGTGGGCGCCGGTGCCCGACGGCCACACCTCTGCGAGCTTCACCGCACAGGTGCTCGACCAGGCGGACGTCGTGATCACGCCGGGGGCCGCCTACGGGGCCGGTGGCGAGGGCTACGTCCGGCTCTCGCTGACGGTCCCCGACGAACGGCTGCGCGAGGCCGTCCAACGCATCGAGGAGCGGGTACGGATCTAGGAGCCCTCAGGTGAGCGCCGGCGCGTCCGCCATCGATACCGGCGCGACCGCGCCGCGGCCGCGCGCCGTGGTCTTCGCGGTCATGCCAGGCGGGCACGGCGAGCCCGGGGAAGAGGAGCCGCTCAACGAGATCAAGGAGCTGCTGAGCTCCGCCGACATGGACTGGGTCACAGACGTGATCCAGCGCAAGGAGCGGCCGCACCCGCACTCGTACCTCGGCAAAGGCAAGCTCGTCGAGCTCACGGAGGCCGTCAAGGAGAGCGGCGCCACGGTGGCGGTCTGCGAGGACGACCTGAGCCCGGGCCAGGTGGCGGCCGTGCTCGACGCCGTGGACGTGGACGTCCTCGACCGCACCGAGCTAATTCTCACCGTGTTCAGCCAGCACGCGCACTCGCTGGAGGGCACGATGCAGGTGCACCTCGCGCAGCTCGAGTACGAGCTCACGCGGATGCGCGGCAAGGGTCTGATCCTCTCTCGGCTCGGCGCCGGCGTGAACATGCGCGGCCCCGGCGAGACCAAGCTCGAGGTGGACCGGCGCGTCGTGCGCCAACGCATCCAGACGCTGCGCCGGCGCATCGACCACATGGCCAGGACGCGGCGCACGCAGCGCGCTCGCCGCCTGCGCGCCGCTGTGCCGCTCGTCGCCCTTGCCGGCTACACGAACGCCGGCAAGTCGACGCTGCTCAATGCGCTCACCGACGCCGACGTCTCGGTG
>JADGPQ010000253.1 GCA_017882325.1 Thermoleophilia bacterium | reverse complement strand
TCCGCTTGAAGCCGAGAGTCACTTCGGCATGCCCACCGTCTGCGCCAGGAGAATCCGCTGGTCGGGTCTCAGACCCAGTGCCTTCGCGAGGGCCGGGCGCCGCGGCGCCCTCCTGTCGTCGCGCCTGAAGCTCGTCGAGAAGAAGCTCTTCCTGCAGGCCGACCAGCTCGCCCTGACACCCACCATCGTCCCCGCCGCCGGCGTGCTGACGGCGGGCTTCGGGGCGCGCCCCGACCCGTTCACGAACCACTCCGAATTTTACACGGGCATCGACATCTCGACTCCCGCCGGGAATCGCGTCGTCGCTCCGGCGTCCGGCACGGTCGTACGCGTGGGCTGGGACCAGGGCTACGGCCGCTTCTTGGAGATCGCCCACGGCTAGCTCAACCCGATGGGAGCACGAGGCGCGCACGCAATCCACCGCGGTCGCCCTTCTCGAGGGCGAGCGACCCACGATACAGCCGGGCAAGGTCGTTGACGATGGCGAGGCCTAGGCCATGGCCGGGAGCGTCTTCGTCTGCACGCGCTCCTCGCTGCACGACTCGATCGAGCATGGAGGGGTCGATGCCGGGACCATCATCTTCGACGAGGAGCGTCACGGCGTCGCCGCTGAGGGTCGCCGTCACAATCACCGCGGAAGCAGCCCATTTGCACGCGTTGTCGAGAAGATTCCCGAGCATCTCCTCGAAGTCTTCGGGCTCGCACCGCACGACGAACGATTCGGTGACGAGAACTTCGAACGCCAGGGACTTGCTCGCGTAAAGGCGGCGTATGGTGTTTACGAGCTTGTTGGTCGCCGGTCCGACCTCGGTGAGCCGGCCGTAGGTGGAACCGGCGCCGGAGGCGCGGGCGCGCGCCAGATGAAACTCGAGCTGACGGCGCATGCGTTCGACCTGCTCCACGATGGTCTCTGCGCTGTCGTGCTGCCCGAGGACCTCGAGGCGGTCCACTTCCTGGGCCATGATCGCGAGCGGCGTCTTCAATCCGTGAGCGAGATCGCCTGCGGTTGCGAGTGCACGCCGAACGAGCGTCTCGCGGTGCTCCAGCAGCTCGTTCATGTCACGAACGAGTGGCTCGATCTCCGTCAGCCCGCTCGCGTTCAGTCTCTGTTCCTCGCCTGCTCGGACCGCCAACACGCGCGTTCGCACGCGGTCGAGCCGGCGCAGCCCGCCGGCGGCGATCAGCAGGCCCGCGATCGCACAGATGCTGCCGAAAACACAAAGAGCGATTTGACCGACCGGGCGGAGAGCCGGGAACACGTGGGCAGCCACCTTGGACGCTGTGTCGACCAGCACGAACACACCCACGGTCCACAGGAATGCCGCAATGACGACACGGGCGCGGAGCGAACGGAGGATCACCTGGAGCGAGCGGACGATCACGGCACACCGATCCGGTAGCCGAGGCCGCGCACCGTCTCGATCGATGCCGGTCCGAGCTTGCGGCGCAACCGGCCGATGAACACCTCGATCGTATTGGAGCCGCGCTCGAAGCTCTGAGCATAGATGTGCTCTATGAGCTCCGTTTGAGAAACGATCCGCTCCCGGTGGTGCATCAGATACGACAGAACCCGATACTCATGACTGGTCAGGCGAACCGGCGCGCTATCCAGCGTCACCTTCGCCGTGCGAGGATCGAGCGTCAGCGCGCCGTGCCGCAGTTCGTTCTGGAGTTGACCGGCGGCTCGCCGGATCAGTGCGCGCACGCGCGCCATCACCTCTTCGACCTGAAACGGCTTCACCACGTAATCATCGGCGCCGGCGTCGATTCCCTCGACTTTCTGGTGCCACGATCCTCGGGCGGTGAGAACGAGGATCGGCACCGGGTTCGCCGCCGAGCGGCACCGCTGCAGCACGACGAGTCCATCGATCTTCGGCAGCCCGAGGTCGAGGATCGCGGCATCATAGCGTTCCGTCTCCAACCGGAAGTCTGCTGTTTCTCCGTCGAATGCGAGATCGACTGCGTAACCGCACGCCTCGAACGCTGCTGCGAGCTGGCGAGCGAGACGATCTTCGTCCTCGACGATGAGTAGGCGCATGGTTCAGGCACGGCGTCGGGCAGGACGGATTGTGGCACCCGCCTGCTGAACGGTCGCTGAATGTTCCGTTCAGGCTGCGTTCAGCGAAACATCTCCAGTATAGGCGTCATGAAATCGCCAGGGTCAACCGATCTACCGATCCCGCTTCGAATCATCGCGGCGCAGATGAGGTCGATCGACCCGGCGCTTGACGGAGGAGAGACGATGCCACACCTAACGACAGATGCAACCAGACACACATCCTCACGAACGCTCCCCACACGCTCAGTCATCCGATTGTTGTTGTCGCGCGCGGCGTTCGTCGCCACACTGCTCGCGGCGTCGTCGGTGTTGGCCAGTGAAGTAATCCACCGCGGCGCACCGATCCCTTCGGGTGGCAAGGTCATCCCTCTCGGGAGCGTCATCTCGAACCCGAAAGCGTTCACGCAAGAGGAGTTTGTCACGGAGGGCACCGTCCGGAAGGTGTGCTTTTTCGCAGGGTGCTGGATGAGTATTGCGCCCGACGATTCATCGCCAGCGATGCACGTGACTTTCAAAGGCGGAGCGTTCGTCGTGCCGAGGTTCAGCTCGGGTAACCACGCACGGCTGCTCGGGAAGGTGAGAGTCAAGGATGACAAAGCGACGTTTGTGGCGAGCGGCGTCGACATGACGGAATCGAAATGAACGGCGCATTCGACGTATCACCTCGGGCGCGGGCCCGCATCGCCGGCGCTGTCTACATCGCTGCCGGAGCGACGTCGCTGATCGGCGAGATGTTTGTGCGCGGAAAGCTGATCGTGCCCGGCGACCCGGCAGCGACCGCGGTGAACATTCTCACTCACGCGTCGCTGTGGCGCGTGGGTGGTGTCGCAGATCTCGTCGCCGCGGCAGGCGACGCCACGCTCGCAGTCATGTTCTTTGTCCTCTTCGCGGGAGTCAGCAGGCCGATCGCGCTGCTCGCGGCATTTTTCAGACTCACCCACGTCGCCCTGCTGGCCACGATCACTTTGCTGCATTTTGCTCCGCTGGCGTACCTCTCGACGACGGCGCCGCTGAGAGGGATGAGTACGCCGCAGCTGCAGGCAGAAGCGTTCGCGCTCCTTCGGTTGCACTCGATCGGCTACAACATCGCCCTCTTCTTCTTCGGCCTCAACTGCATCGCTCTCGGATATCTGATCTGGCGCTCTTCCTTCCTGCCACGCGTCATCGGTGCGTGGTTGGCGATCGCCGGAGCAGCATATGTCGCGAACAGTGTCGTCCATTTTCTCGCTCCTGCTTTTGGCGCGCAGTTTTTCAAGTATGTGCTGGTGCCATGCGGCCTGGGCGAGTTGTTGTTCATAGTTTGGCTTATAGCCGTCGGATTGAATGAGGAGAAATGGAAGAACCAGGTGTCAGCGGCGTCCAGCGGGTTGTAAGCATGTGCCAGCAGCGATCGCGGTCTCACTGTTGGCATCGGCACCGGTCGCTTTCAGCTCGATCAGCCATGGGCGCGGGACGCGTTCAGCGTCACGGCCGCGCGAATAAGAGCCTTCAATGCCTCCTCATCGATCTTCTCGCCCTCGTGGAAGTCGATGGCACGCCTGGTGTTGCCATCGAGGCTGGAGTTGAAGAGGCCTGATGGGTCCTCAAGAAAGGATAGGAACTTTGATTTGCGCGCGCAAGGGGGCGAGGCTTCCGAGGGGTCGCGGAAGGGCCGTGGGGCGGCGCCGCCCCCCGGCCGCAGGCTCACGGATCGCCGCGGTGCGGTCTGCGGGC
>JADGPQ010000252.1 GCA_017882325.1 Thermoleophilia bacterium | reverse complement strand
CGCAGGAAAGTCGATCGGGTCTGCCGTCGGATCACTGGCCGGTGGTCGCGACGCTCCGACTCGAGGGCTGAGGGCCGGCGGCGCCGGCGGAGCCGGCCGGGCCGGCCCGCGCTCACGCCGCCGCGCTCACCGCGACCAGGCGTCCGTCGACCAGGTCCGGCGCGTGCGTGCCCACTCGGCGTCGTCTCTCCACACGAACGTGTCGTTCTGTAGATCGCGGAGCGCCAGCTGCAGCTCCTCGCGGGTGTTCATCACGAAGGGGCCGTAGCGGGCGATCGGCTCGCCCAGCGGCTTGCCGCTGACCAGCAGAAAGCGCACCGCCTGGTCACGCGCCTCCACGCGGATCTCGTCGCCGTCGCCGAAGACCGCCATGCGCGGCGCAACCAGCAGTTCGCCGTCCAAGTCGCCGCGATACCCCAGGTCGCAGCCGACGCCGAACTGGCCCTCGCCTTCGAACGCATACGCGAAGGCGGAGTGCCCGAGCGGTACCGGCTGCGCGAAGCTCACACCGGCCGGCAGCGAGACGTCGAGATACTCAGGCTCCGCGTAGATCTTGGAGACCGCACCGGTCACACCGTCGACCTCGCCGGCAACGACGTGGATCACGGTGCCATCGGCGCGACGAACCTCGGGGATCTGGGCCGCGCCGAAGTCCTGGTAGCGCGGCCTGGCCATCTTGAGTTCCGCCGGGAGGTTCACCCACAGCTGGAAGCCGCCCATGCGGCCGTCCGCCCCGGGGCGCGGCATCTCCTCGTGCATGATGCCGCCGCCGGCCGTCATCCACTGGACGTCGCCGGCACCGATCATGCCGGCGTTGCCGATGCTGTCCCTGTGGTCCACCTCGCCGGCCAGCATGTACGTGACGGTCTCGATGCCGCGATGTGGGTGCCAGGGAAACCCCGCGAGATAGTCGTCGGGGTCGTCCGACTGGAAGTTGTCGAGCAGGAGGAACGGGTCGAGGTAGTCGAGCGTCGCCGTGGCGATGCTACGCCGCAGGCGCACCCCTGCGCCCTCGATGACCGGCGTCGGCTCGATGACGCGCTCGACAGGGCGGGGCTGGACGGCCATGGGGCTGCTCCTTGGGTCGTGTGCCGATGTGGGGGTTGTCCCCGGAGGCGCGGCGCGCGAATCGTGGCGCCGTGTCGCCCGATCGGCGGTGCTCTGTGCCGCGCCCATCCGAGTCGGCAGCCCTGGCAAAGATCGATACGACCAAGGATGAGGATGAGGCCACTCCTGGTCTTCCGTCGCGCCACTCGCCCCCGCGGTCAGGCCCTCCAGGCCGAGGCCCGCGCATGGTCGAGCAGCCTGCGCGGGTCCGGATGACTCGAGAGCCCGAGCTGTGCCGCCGCCTCGTCGATAAGGCGGCACAGCTCGGCCTCCACGTCGTCGGGCAGCCCGACCGGCCCGCTTGCCAGCGCCTCAGCGACGCGCTCACCGGCGAGATCGACGGCATCCTTGCGGCCGCCGGCGACCCACTCGGCGTAGCCGCCGCGAGAACTGAGCCCCTCCGACGGCGCGATGCGCCGCAGCCACCGCCGAGTGTGGCGCGTGCCGAGAAAACCCATGGGGCCGGTGACGCCCTCGATGATCGCATCGACATCGAGGGCGTCGGCGCCCCACTCCGGTGGTTCGAGGGCAGCGAGGGCCAGACGGTACACCGCGTCACCGATCACCAGAAGCTCCAGGCAGGTGGTGGTGCCGCCCCAGGCGCCGATGCCGGACATGAACCGCGGGCGCGCCAGAGCGCCGGTCAGCGCCGGCACCGCGTATTGATAGCCGAGCTGCAGGTCAAGCGTCCAGGCCGACGTGTCGGGGCCGTAGCAGTCGCATGCCAGACCGTGACGCCGCGCGAGGAGCGTGGCCCCCACCGACGCCAGCGCCCATTGGCCGGCGCCGCAGAGCAGCCGACCGCTGCGCGGGTCCGCCACCGAGAGCCGCGCACCGTAGCTGCACGGCGAGCCGGGAGCGACTGACTGCACCAGGACGACACCGGCGAGGATCTCAGCGTCCTGCTGCGCCAGAGCGCCCGCGAGCGACGCCGGAGCCGTAGTTCCCGCGACAGGGTTGGTGAGCACCTGCACGGCCATCCCCACCGCCACCGCCTCAATGATGCCGTCGCACACGCCCGCGCCCAGGTGTAGCGGACTCACGGGGGAAAAGCCCATCTCGAGGACGCAGGCATCGCCGGGGCCCTCTCCGGGTCGGGCCTCTGCGACCGCCTCGGCCATGCCGGCGAGGTACCGCGCCTGCCAGGGAAAATCGAGGCCCGGACCGCCGATGAGCTTGTCGGTCTCGGCGGCGATCGCCAGGTATGAGTACAGCGGATGCAGATCGCCCGGCACGTCGCTCGGAGTGACCAGACTGTTGATGCTGTCCGGGTAGCGGCAATGATGCATGACCCGCGTCGCCAGCACCTGGTCGCGGAACGTGGCCCGGCGGGTCTCGCCGGTGCGCGGATCGGCCAAGTCGGGCGCCTCGCCCATGTTGTGCACGCGGATGTCGCCAGGCGCGGCGCTCATGACTACATCGAACGCTGGGTCGCGCGCGACGACCGTGTACTCCCGGGGACAGGCCGCCAGGGCCGCGGCGACGACCGTCGCCGGCATCAGCATCCGGCCCCGAGGCCCGAGCGTACACCCGGCGGCGGCGAGCAGTTCCTGTGCGCGTGTCGAATCGACCTGCACGCCGACTCGCTCCAGCAGCGCCAGCGAGGCACGGCGGATGGCCTCGATGGCCTCGGGCGGCCAGAGTCCTGCCACGGCGGATCGGTCGGGGGTCGTCATCGGTGGTACGACTCTATCAGAGGCGCCCGCCGCCGCCGGCGCATGTTAACCGTGCCTGCAGGACATAGTGCTCCCAAGACGGCACGATGCCGTCCCCGCCAAGGACTCACGGCGTGATCCCGAGGAGGTGCCAGCGATGGAAAGCAGTTCAGAGTCTGGGACGGGCGCGGGCGGTCCGCCCAGCGCCTCGAAGGCGCCCCCGCCACACGTCCGTGATCAGTACGACAAGGGCCTCAAGACCGGCGCTCTGGGCATGGCCTCCAGCGTCGTGATCGGCGTGGCTTCGACGGCGCCGGCCTACAGCCTGGCGGCCACGCTCGGCCTGGTGGCCGCCGCCGTTGGCCTGTACTCGCCGGCGATCATGATCGTCGCCTTCATCCCCATGCTCCTCATCGCCAGCGCCTATTACTACATGAACAAGGCCGACCCCGACTGCGGGACCTCCTTCAGCTGGGTCACGCGGGCCCTCGGGCCGCACACAGGGTTCATCACCGGCTGGATCATCATGGCGGCCGACGCGATCGTGATGGCCAACCTCGCCCAGGTGGCGGGGCAGTACTTCTTCCTCCTGTTCGGCTGGGACTCGGCGGCGAACTCCACGTTCGCGGTGACGCTCGTGGGCGTCATCTTCATCGCCGTGACCACGCTGATCACCGCCGTCGGCATCGAGATCTCGGCGCGCACCCAGTGGGGGCTGCTCAGCGCCGAGATCCTGATCCTCGGCATCTTCTCCGTGACCGCGCTCGTCAAGGTCTACGCGTCCCACCCGGCCGGCTCGATGCCAGTCAAGCTCAGCTGGTTCTCGCCGTTCAACATGTCATCCAACGCCCTGACCGCAGGCGTGCTCCTCGCGGTGTTCATCTACTGGGGCTGGGACACCACCGTGACGGTGAACGAGGAGACCAAGGACGCGTCGCGCACGCCGGGCATCGCCGCTGTGGTGAGCACCCTCATGCTCCTCGGTACCTACGTGATCATCACCGTCGCGGCGCAGGCCTTCGCGGGTCCGGCC